>CAYSQO010000042.1:0-18243 GCA_964433315.1 uncultured Rubrivivax sp. | reverse complement strand
TGCGCCCGGCCTGGCCAACCACCTGGCGCGGCAGGGCCTGGAGGCGGTGGCGGCGCCCGCCGATGCCAAGCAGCTGCTGCGCGAGCAGCGCCTGGGCGAGCCGGTGCTGGTGGTGCCGGCGGGTGCGGAGGCGCTGAGCCAGCAGGGCGGCCGCCCGGTCTACACCCTCCTGTTCGACGGCAGCCAGCGCGGCGGTCACGCCGCGGCGGGCCGGCTCGGCCGCCTGGTCGAGGGCTACACCCGCGAGCGCGCGACCCTGGCCCTGGCGCTGCGGGGCCTCAGCCCCGGTCTGCTGGCCCCGGCGGAAATCGAGGAGCACGACGTGTCCAGCGCCGGCAGCCGGGCCGGCCCGGTGACCGGCATCCTGCCCTTCTTCGTGATCATGGCCGTGCTCTACGGCGCCCTGGGTGCAGCGCTGGACACCACCGCCGGCGAACGCGAGCGCGGTTCGCTCGAAGCCCTGCTGGCCACGCCGGCCTCGCCGCTGGCCCTGGTGCTGGGCAAGTGGGGCGCGGTCGCGGCCGTGGCCATGCTGATCGCGCTGCTGTCGGTGCTGAGCTTTCTGCCCGCCCAAGCCCTGATTCGCAGCGACAGCCTGCGGGCGCTCTTCCAGTTCGGCGAGCGCGAGGCCGCCCTGCTGCTGGTGCTGCTGCTGCCCCTGGCGGCCAGCCTGTCGGCCCTGATGATGGCCGTGGCCATCGGCTGCCGGACGGTCAAGGAGGCCCAGGCCAGCAACGCGGTGCTGATCCTGGCGGTGTCGCTGCTGCCGCTGGCCTCGCTGTTCAACGAGGACAGCAGCGCAGGCTGGCAGCTGGCCGTGCCGGCCCTGGCCCAGCACGTCCTGATGAACCGCGTGCTGCGCGGCGAGGCCCTGGGACCGCTGGAACTGCTGCTGCCCCTGGCGGTGTCGGCGGCGCTGACACTGGCGGCGCTGGCCTGGCTGGCGGCCCGGCTGCGGCGGGCCGCCGTGCAGTGAGCGGCGGCAGCCGCTAATCGCGGCGATCAAGCCCTGCGATTGGCCGGGGGCAGCCGCACCCCCTACCCTACTCAACAAGAATCATTCTTGATGAGACCGGAGTCCTCCCCATGGCCAAATCCGCAAGCTTCGGCGTCATGCACCTCGGCATCGCCTTCGGCGTGAGCTACCTGCTCACCGGCAGCGTCACCGTCGCCGGCGCGATCACCCTGGTCGAACCGCTGGTCAACACCGTCGCCCACTACTTCTTCGACAAAGCCTGGGACGGCCCGCGGGCGCAGGCCTGGCGGGCCCGGCGGGCGGCCGGACGGGCCCCGGCCCGTGCGACGCGGGAGCAGACGCCGGTCGCGATCGGCGCCTGACGCCGGAAGCGACGGGGGCACCGCGCGCCCGGCCCCCGTCGGGGCTGCGGGCCGCAGATCCCGCAAGCTGCAAGCCGCAAGGCGAGGATCAGGCGCCAGGCCCTGCAGCCGGCGCGGTGGCCGCCTCCAGCCAGCCCAGCCAGCGCAGGGCCTGCTCGCGGCTGCTGCCGCACATTTCGGGCGAGGGCCGGAGCGAACCGCAGACCGCCGGCCGCTCCGGGCGACCGAAGAGCCGGCAGGCGCCCGCGGCATCCAGCTGGGTGCAGGGCACGCCGGCCGGCTTGCCCTGCGGCATGCCGGGCGCTCCGGCGCTGGCCGGAATCGGGCTGGCGATCGAGGGGGCGATGCAGCAGGCGGCGCAATGCGGGCGGCAATCCATCGGGCCAGTGTGGCATGCAGGCCGCGCCGGCCGCGCGACCCGGCCCGGCCGTGGCGTGACGACACCGGCAGGACTGCCTAAAATTGCGGCATCAAGCGCCCCGGCCCCGCCGCGGCGCTTTTCTTGTTTCTCATGGAGTCGCCGCGATGCGCACCCCTTCCCTCTTCGACGTGATCGTGATCGGCGGCGGCCACGCGGGCACCGAGGCCGCCCTGGCCGCCGCACGCATGGGGGCCAGCACCCTGCTGCTGAGCCACAACATCGAGACCCTGGGGCAGATGAGCTGCAACCCCTCGATCGGCGGCATCGGCAAGGGCCATCTGGTCAAGGAGGTGGACGCGCTCGGCGGGGCCATGGCCGCAGCCACCGACGAGGCCGGCATCCACTTCCGCATCCTCAACGGCTCCAAGGGCCCGGCGGTGCGCGCCACCCGCGCCCAGGCAGACCGCATCCGCTACAAGGCCGCCATCCGCCACCGGCTGGAGAACCAGCCGAATCTGTGGCTCTTCCAGCAGGCGGTGGACGACCTGCTGGTGGAAAGTGACGGCCGGCAGGAGCGCGTGGTCGGCGCGGTCACCGCCATCGGCCTGGCCTTCCGCGCCAAGACGGTGGTGCTGACCGCCGGCACCTTCCTGGACGGCCGCATCCACGTGGGCCTGGAGAACCACCAGGGCGGCCGCGCCGGCGATGCGCCGGCGATCAGCCTGGCCGCCCGCCTGCGCGAGCTGCAGCTGCCGCGCGGTCGCCTGAAGACCGGCACCCCGCCGCGGCTGGACGGCCGCACCATCGACTACCGCCGCCTGACCGAACAGCCGGGCGACGGCGTGCCCGGCGCCGACGGCCAGCCGGCCGCCACCCCGATGCCGGTGTTCAGCTTCCTGGGCCGGGCCGAGCAGCACCCGCGGCAGATCTCCTGCTGGATCACCCACACCACCGCGGAGACGCACGCCATCATCCGCAGCGGTTTCGACCGCAGCCCCATGTTCACTGGCGTGATCGAGGGCGTGGGCCCGCGCTACTGCCCCTCGATCGAGGACAAGGTCAACCGCTTCGCGGACAAGGACAGCCACCAGATCTTCCTGGAGCCCGAGGGCCTGGACACGCACGAGGTCTACCCCAACGGCATCTCCACCTCCCTGCCCTACGACATCCAGCTGGCGGCGGTGCACTCCATCCCGGGGCTGGAAGACGCGCACATCCTGCGGCCGGGCTACGCCATCGAATACGACTACTTCGACCCGCGCAGCCTGAAGCCCAGCTTCGAGACGCAGCAGATCGCCGGGCTGTTCTTCGCGGGCCAGATCAACGGCACCACCGGCTACGAGGAGGCCGCCGCCCAGGGCCTGTACGCGGGGGCGAACGCGGCCCTGCAGGCCCGGGGCCAGCCGGCGCTGACCCTGGGGCGCGAGCAGGCCTACCTCGGCGTGCTGGTCGACGACCTGATCACCCAGGGCGTGACCGAGCCCTACCGCATGTTCACCAGCCGGGCCGAGTTCCGCCTGCAGCTGCGCGAGGACAACGCCGACGCCCGGCTGACCGAGCTGGGCTGGAAGCTGGGCCTGGTGGACGAGGCCCGCTGGACGGCCTACGCCCGCAAGCGCGACGCCGTTTCACGTGAAACCGAGCGCCTGAAGCGCAGTTGGGTGCACCCCGGCCTGCTGCCCGCCGCCGAAGCCGAACGCCTGCTGGGCAAGGCCCTGGAGCACGAGTACGCGCTGCTGGATCTGCTGCGCCGCCCCGGCATTGGCTTCGACACCGTCGCCGAGGTCGAGCGCAGCGCCCGACGCCAAGCCCCCCAAGCCCAGGACGGCGCCGCACCGGCAAGCGCCCACACGCCGACGGTTTCACGTGAAACCCTGCGTGCCGAGCTGGGCACGGCCCTGGCGGATGCCGTCATCGAGCAGGTGGAGATCGCGGTGAAGTACGCCGGCTACATCGACAAGCAGAACGCCGAGGTCGAGCGCGCCGCCCACTACGAGCACCTGCCCCTGCCCGCCGACCTGGACTACGCCAGCGTCACCGCCCTCAGCCACGAGGTGCGGCAGAAGCTGAGCCGCCATCGCCCCGCCACCCTGGGCCAGGCCGCGCGCATGGCCGGCGTCACGCCGGCCGCCATCTCCTTGCTGCTGGTGCACCTGAAGAAGGGCCGCTTCGCGGGCTTCGGACGCATCGACACGCCGCTGACCCCCGCATGAATTCCCAGGATCTGCACCCACTGGCCGCCGCACTGGATGCCGGCCTGCGCACCCTCACGCTCGAGGATCTGAGCCCCGCACAACGCCAGCAGCTGCTGCGACACCTGGACCTGATCGCCCGCTGGACCCAGGTCTACAACCTGACCGCCGTGCGCGAGCCCACCGCCATGCTGGGCCAGCACCTGCTGGACAGCCTGGCCGCCGTGCCCGCCCTGCGCCGGCATGCGGCCGGACGGGCGCTGCAGCTGCTGGATGTCGGCAGCGGGGCCGGCCTGCCGGGCCTCAGCTTCGCCATCGCCTGCCCCACGCTGCGGGTGAGCTGCATCGACACCGTCGGCAAGAAGGCCAGCTTCATCCGGCAGGTCGCGGCCGAGCTGGATCTGCTGCAGGTCGAGGCGCTGCATGGCCGGGTCGAGCGCCTGCCGGCCCGCCCCTGGGACCTGGTCACGGCCCGGGCCTTCGCCGCCCTGCCCGACTTGGTCGCCTGGACCCGGCACCTGCTGGCCGAGGACGGCTGCTGGATGGCGCTGAAGGGCAAGATGCCGGACGAGGAGATCGCCGCCCTGCCCGCCGACATCGAGGTGTTTCACGTGGAACCGCTGCAGGTGCCCGGCCTGGATGCCGAACGCTGCCTCGTCTGGATGCGGCGGCGCTGAATCCGGCGGGCGGGGCCGCTTCTTGCCTTGACCCTGCCACGAGCGCACGCGGACAATCCGCCGCTTTCGCGATCTGCTGCATTGCAGCAGTCCCCTCCCCTGACCGCGCCCCGCCCATGCCCCGCATCTTCTGCATCGCCAACCAGAAAGGCGGCGTCGGCAAGACGACGACGACCGTGAATCTGGCGGCCGGTCTGGCCCAGATCGGCCAGCGCGCCCTGGTGATCGACCTGGATCCGCAGGGCAATGCCACCATGGGTTCGGGCGTGGACAAGCGCGCGCTGGCGCTCAGCGTCTACGACGTGCTTCTGGAATCGGCCGGCATCGCCGAGGCCCGTCAGCGCAGCCCCAAGGGCGGCTACGACGTGCTGGGCGCCAACCGCGAGCTGGCCGGTGCGGAGGTGGAGCTGGTCGGCCAGCCGCACCGCGAGCAACGGCTCAAGCGCGCGATCGACGCCGTGGCCGGCGACTACGACTTCGTGCTGGTCGACTGCCCGCCCAGCCTCAGCCTGCTGACACTCAACGGCCTGTGCAGCGCCCACGGCGTGATCGTGCCCATGCAGTGCGAGTACTTCGCGCTCGAGGGCCTGTCCGACTTGGTCAACACCATCAAGCAGGTGCACGCCAACCTGAACCGCGAGCTGCAGATCATCGGCCTGCTGCGGGTGATGTTCGACCCGCGGATCACGCTGCAGCAGCAGGTGAGCGAACAGCTTCAGGCGCACTTCGGGGACAAGGTCTTCAGCACCGTGATCCCGCGCAATGTGCGGCTGGCCGAGGCGCCGAGCTACGGCCTGCCGGGCGTCGTCTTCGATCCGGCCTCGCGCGGCGCGCAGGCCTTCGTGGCCTTCGCGCGCGAGATGGTCGCCCGTATCGAGACCATGCGCTGAGCGCACGCCGTCCCTACGCCGCCATGCCCTCCGCCCTGCCCTCCGCCTTCCACGTGCTCAGCCTGCCCGGCTGGGGCGGCTCCGGGCCGGGCCACTGGCAGACCCGCTGGGAGGCCCTGCACGGCGACCGGCGCGTCGAGCAGGCCGAGTGGCAGCGCCCGCTGCGGGGTGACTGGATGATGCAGCTGGAGGAGAACCTGCTCGCCCTGCCGGCCGACGGCCGCCCCGTCCTGCTGGTCGCCCACAGCCTGGGCTGCCACCTGGTCGCGGCCTGGGCCGGCCACAGCCGCCACACCGCCCGGGTGGCCGGGGCCTTCCTGGTCGCCCCGCCGGACCTGGACCGCGACCCGCTGCCGCCACAGCTGCACAGCTGGCGCCCGGTGCAGCGCCTGCGCCTGCCCTTCCCCGCCTTGCTGGTGGCCAACAGCGACGACCACGTCTACTGCGCCCTGCCGCAGGCCCGGGCCCTGGCCGAGGACTGGGGCGCGGAGCTGCGGGAGGCCGGTGCGCTGGGCCACATCAACGCCGACTCCGGCCTGGGCGACTGGCCCGAGGGCCGGGCTTGGCTGGACGGCTGGGCGGCCCGCCTGCCCAGCCGCGCCTGAGAACCCCTTCTTCCCCGCAGCACCATGGTCACCAAGAAACCCAAGGGCCTCGGCCTCGGCCTCGAAGCCCTGCTCGGCCCCAAGGTCAGCGACACCCCCGTGGCCTCCGACGCCTCGGCGCCCTCGACGCTGAAGCTCGACCAGCTGCGTGCCGGCAAGTACCAGCCGCGCACGCGAATGGACGAGGGCGCGCTCTACGAACTGGCGGAGAGCATCAAGGCCCAGGGCATCATGCAACCCATTCTGGTGCGGCCGCTGGCGGGCGAGAGCCAGAACGGCTGGCCGGCCTACGAGATCATCGCGGGCGAGCGCCGCTCCCGGGCCGCCAAGCTGGCCGGCCTGGACGAGGTGCCGGTGCTGGTCAAGGCGGTGCCCGACGAGGCCGCCGCGGCCATGGCGCTGATCGAGAACATTCAGCGCGAGGACCTGAACCCGCTGGAAGAGGCCCAGGGTTTGCGCCGCCTGACGCAGGAGTTTGGACTCACTCACGAAGCGGCAGCCCAGGCGGTGGGCCGCTCGCGCAGCGCCGCCTCCAACCTGCTGCGCCTGCTGAACCTGGCCGAGCCGGTGCAGGGCCTGCTCATGGCGGGCGACCTGGACATGGGCCATGCGCGGGCCCTGCTGGCCCTGGACAAGGCCCAGCAGATCACCCACGCGCACGAGATCGTCAGCCGCAAGCTGAGCGTGCGCGAGGCCGAGAAGCTGGTGGCCCGCAGCAGCAGCCCGGCCCGTCAGAAGACCCTGCTGCGCGCCGCGGCCGCACCGTCCAGGTCGCGCGATGTCGCGCGGCTGGAAGAGGAGCTGGCCGACGCCCTGGCCGCCCCCGTGCAGATCCGCCTGAAGGGCCGCGGCACGGCCAGCCGCGGCGAAATCGCCCTGCCCTTCGGCTCGCTCGATGAGCTTGACCACCTGATCGATCGCCTGCGCGCCCTGCGCAAGGCCTGAGCCCGAGGGGGTCGAACGCCCGTCGTCCGGCGTTCGACATCGGCTTGACGGCCCCGGGAGGGGCACCGTTCTTGCAGAAGTCCGGACCTGCGCCGGCCTGCGTCGCTCGCACAAACCCTGTTCAGGCGGGGAACAGCGCGGCATCAGGGACTCTCATAAGCCCATGCCTGCCCCGCTGAGCTGCGACGCTAAAGTCAAGCGCAAGCAATGCGTGATCGTGATGTGTGATGCGTGACCCCAGGGGTCACGCCGCCTCGGGGTCCGACCCCGGCACGGCGTGGCCTTCGCTCAGCTTCTCCGGAGGACGACGATGGACGTGATCAGCAACTTCGCCGCGCGCTACGAGCGCAGTCGCGAAGAGGAGCTCTCGCTCGAGGACTACCTGGCCGAGTGCAAGCGCAAGCCCGTGGCCTACGCGACCGCGGCCGAGCGCATGCTGATGGCCATCGGCGAGCCCGAGGTCATCGACACCCGTAACGATCCGCGGCTCTCGCGGCTGTTCGCCAACAAGGTCATCAAGCGCTACCCCGCCTTCGCCGAGTTCTACGGCATGGAGGACGCGATCGAGCAGGTCGTCAGCTACTTCCGCCATGCGGCCCAGGGCCTGGAGGAGAAGAAGCAGATCCTCTACCTGCTCGGCCCGGTCGGCGGCGGCAAGTCCTCCATCGCCGAACGGCTCAAGCAGCTCATGGAGCAGGTGCCCTTCTATGCGATCAAGGGCTCGCCGGTGAACGAGTCGCCGCTGGGCCTCTTCGACCCGGCCGAGGACGGCCCGATCCTCGAGAAGGAGTACGGCATCCCGCGCCGCTACCTGAACCGGGTGCTCAGCCCCTGGGCCGTCAAGCGGCTCGACGAGTACGGCGGCGACATCCGCAGGTTCAAGGTGGTCAAGCGCTACCCCAGCGTGCTCAAGCAGATCGGCATCGCCAAGACCGAACCGGGCGACGAGAACAACCAGGACATCAGCTCCCTGGTGGGCAAGGTCGACATCCGCAAGCTCGAGAGCTACGCCCAGGACGATCCGGATGCCTACAGCTACAGCGGCGGCCTGTGCCTGAGCAACCAGGGCCTGCTCGAGTTCGTCGAGATGTTCAAGGCGCCGATCAAGGTGCTGCACCCCCTGCTGACCGCCACGCAGGAAGGCAACTACAAGGGCACCGAAGGCTTCGGCGCCATCCCCTTCGACGGCGTCGTGCTGGCGCACTCGAACGAGAGCGAGTGGAAGGCCTTCCGCAACAACAAGAACAACGAGGCCTTCCTCGACCGCATCTACATCGTCAAGGTGCCCTACTGCCTGCGCGTCAGCGACGAGGTGAAGATCTACGAGAAGCTGCTGCGCGGCTCCTCCCTGGCGGCGGCCACCTGCGCGCCGGGCACGCTCAAGATGATGAGCCAGTTCGCCATCCTGACCCGACTCAAGGAGCCCGAGAACTCCTCGCTGTTCAGCAAGATGCTGGTCTACGACGGCGAGAACCTCAAGGACACCGACCCGCGCGCCAAGAGCTACCAGGAGTACCGCGACTACGCCGGGGTCGACGAGGGCATGAGCGGCATCAGCACCCGCTTCGCCTACAAGATCCTCAGCAAGGTCTTCAACTTCGACAGCACCGAAGTCGCCGCCAACCCGGTGCACCTGATGTACGTGCTGGAGCAGCAGATCGAGCGCGAGCAGTTCCCGGCCGAGCTGGAGCAGAAGTACCTGGCCTTCATCAAGGAGCACCTGTCGGTGCGCTATGCCGAGTTCATCGGCAAGGAGATCCAGACCGCCTACCTCGAAAGCTACAGCGAGTACGGCCAGAACATCTTCGACCGCTACGTCACCTACGCCGACTACTGGATCCAGGACCAGGAGTACCGCGACACCGACACGGGCGAGGTCTTCGACCGCGCCAGCCTGAACGCCGAGCTGGAGAAGATCGAGAAGCCCGCCGGCATCGCCAACCCCAAGGACTTCCGCAACGAGATCGTCAACTTCGTGCTGCGGGCCCGCGCCAACAACGCGGGCAAGAACCCGAACTGGACCAGCTACGAGAAGCTGCGCACGGTGATCGAGAAGAAGATGTTCTCGAACACCGAGGAGCTGCTGCCGGTCATCAGCTTCAATGCCAAGGCGAGCGCCGACGAGTCGAAGAAGCACGAGGACTTCGTCAACCGCATGGTCCAGAAGGGCTACACGCCCAAGCAGGTGCGCCTGCTCTGCGAGTGGTACCTGCGCGTGCGCAAGAGCAGCTGAAGGTCCGCATGCTTCTCAGGCGACATCCAGCAGGCGCGACGGGTCCGGCTCGGCCGGCCCCTTCGGGCCGCCCCCCTGGGGGGGAGCGCCGCAGGCGCTACGGGGGGGAGTTATGAGCTCGATCATCGACCGGCGCCTGGCGGGCAAGAACAAGTCCATCGGCAACCGCGAGCGCTTCCTGCGACGCCACAAGGAGCAGATCCGCGAGGCGGTGCGCAAGGCCGTCAGCGGCCGCGGCATCCGCGACATCGAGCGTGGCGAGGACATCACCCTGCCCAAGCGCGATGTGTCCGAGCCCGTCTTCCGCCACGGCAACGGCGGCAGCCGCGAGATGGTGCACCCCGGCAACCGCGAGTACATGACGGGCGACCAGATCGAACGCCCGAAGGGCGGCGGGGGCAGGGGCGGCGGGGGCAGCGGCCAGGCCAGCGATTCGGGCGAAGGCGAGGACGACTTCGTCTTCCACCTGAACAAGGAAGAGTTCATGCAGGTCTTCTTCGAAGACCTGGCCCTGCCCAACCTCGTCAAGACCGCCCTGGCCGAAGTCCCGGAATGGAAGAGCCAGCGTGCCGGCTTCTCCAGCGACGGCACGCCCAACAACCTGCATGTCGTGCGCTCGATGCGCGGCGCGCTGGGCCGCCGCATCGCCCTGGGCGGCGAGCCGCGTCGCGAGCTCCGCGAGCTGGAGGCTCAGCACGTGAGCCTGCTTCGCGAGGGCCCGGGCAGCGGCGGCGCAGCCCTGCATGCGCATGCCCTGCGGGACCTCGAAAGCCGCATCGAGGCCCTGCGCGCCCGCCTCGGCCGCATCCCCTACCTCGACCCCATCGACCTGCGCTACCGCAGCCGCGTGCGCGTGCCGGTGCCGACGACGCGGGCGGTGATGTTCTGCCTGATGGATGTGAGCGGCTCGATGGACGAGCAGCGCAAGGACCTGGCCAAGCGCTTCTTCATCCTGCTCTACCTCTTCCTGACCCGGCACTACGAGAAGATCGAGCTGGTCTTCATCCGCCACCACACCCAGGCCCAGGAAGTCGACGAGCACGGCTTCTTCCACGCCACCGAGACCGGCGGCACCGTGGTCAGCAGCGCCCTGGTGCTGGCCGACGAGATCGCCCGCGCCCGCTACCCGAGCAGCGAGTGGAACCTCTACATCGCCCAGGCCAGCGACGGCGACAACTGGCACCACGACAGCGGCCGCTGCCGCCAGATCGTCGAGGAGAAGCTGCTGCCCCTGGTGCGCTACTACGCCTACCTGCAGGTGGCCGAGGCCGAGCAGAACCTGTGGGACGAGTACACGCGGATCGCCGCCACGCACAAGCACTTCGCCATGCGCAAGGTGCTGACGCCGGGCGAGATCTACCCCGTCTTCCGCGAGCTGTTCAAGAAGGAAGGCAGTCCGGCCTGAAACCCGGGGCCGTGCTGCCGAGGAGCCCACGATGCGCCAGCCCCGCCCGCCCCTGTCGAGCCACGACGGCCCGCGCCGCGCCCCCTTGCGCATGGCCGCGGCCGACCTCGCGCCCCTGCCCCGCGCCGAGCCGCTGCCGGTGGCCAGCGACTGGACCTTCGAGCTGATCGAGCAGTACCACGCCGCCATCCGCGCCGCAGCGGCGCGCTACGGCCTGGACACCTACCCCAACCAGCTGGAGATCATCACCGCCGAGCAGATGATGGACGCCTACGCCAGCGTCGGCATGCCGGTGAACTACCGGCACTGGAGCTACGGCAAGGAATTCATTGCCACCGAGAAGAGCTACAAGCGCGGCCACATGGGCCTGGCCTACGAGATCGTCATCAACAGCGACCCCTGCATCAGCTACCTGATGGAGGAGAACACGCTGGCGATGCAGGCCCTGGTGATCGCCCACGCCGCCTACGGCCACAACAGCTTCTTCAAGGGCAACTACCTGTTCCGCATGTGGACGGACGCGTCGTCCATCATCGACTACCTCGTCTACGCGAAGAACTACATCGCCGACTGCGAACAGCGCCACGGCATCGAGGCCGTGGAGGACACGCTCGATTCCTGCCATGCCCTGATGAACCATGGCGTGGACCGCTACCGCCGCCCGAGCCGGCTCAGCCTGGCCGAGGAACGCGCGCGCCGCGAGGATCGCGAGGCCTACGCCCAGCGTCAGATCAACGACCTCTGGCGCACGCTGCCGCGCCGCGCCCAGGCGCCCGACGAGGTCGCCGAGACCACCCGCTTCCCCGCCGAGCCGCAGGAGAACCTGCTCTATTTCATCGAGAAGAACGCCCCCCTGCTGGAGCCCTGGCAGCGCGAGGTCGTGCGCATCGTCCGCAAGGTGGCGCAGTACTTCTATCCACAGCGCCAGACCCAGGTCATGAATGAAGGCTGGGCCACCTTCTGGCACCACCGCCTGCTCAACACCCTGTACGACCAGGGCCTGCTGGGCGACGGGATGATGATCGAGTGGATGAAGTCGCACACCAACGTGATCTTCCAGCCGCCCGTCGACCACCCGGGCTACAGCGGGCTCAATCCCTATGCGCTGGGCTTCGCGATGTACACCGACCTCAAGCGCGTCTGCGAGCAGCCGACCGAGGAGGACCGCCACTGGTTCCCCGAGCTGGCCGGTCGCGACTGGCTGCTGACGCTGGACGAGGCCATGCGCAACTTCAAGGACGAGAGCTTCATCGGCCAGTACCTGAGCCCGAAAGTCATGCGCGACTTCCGGCTCTTCGCGATCCGCGACGACGAGAAGGCACCGAACCTGGAGGTCAGCGCCATCCACGACGAGGCCGGCTACCGCCGCCTGCGCGAGGCGCTTTCGCGGCAGTACGACCTGGGCAGCCGCGAGCCCAACATCCAGGTCTGGAACGTGAACCTGCGCGGCGACCGCTCGCTGCAGCTGCGCCACACCCAGCACAACAACCGGCCGATGGGCGACAGCGCGCCCGAGGTGCTCAAGCATGTCGCGCGGCTGTGGGGCTTCGACGTGCACCTGGAGAGCGTCAACGCCCAGGGCCAGACGACGCAGCGCTGGTCGGCCCCCGGGCCCCGGCACTGAGCCGGGACCGGCCGCTCAGCCGGCGGCCGCGAAGATCTTGCCGGGGTTGAAGAGGCCGCGCGGGTCCAGCGCCTGCTTGATCGCGCGCATCAGGGCGACCGACTCCGGGCCGATCTCGTCGAGCAGGAAGCCCTGCTTGTGCAGACCGATGCCGTGCTCGCCCGTGCAGCTGCCCTCGGCCGCCAGGGCGCGGGCCACCAGGCGCGCGTTCAGGGCCTCGGCGGTGTCGCGCTCGGTGTCCGAGTCCGGGTCGATCAGGTAGCCGAGGTGGAAGTTGCCGTCGCCGACATGGCCGACGATGAAGTAGGGCAGGCCGCTGGCCTCCACGTCCTCGATCGCCGCCTCGATGCAGGCGGCCAGGCGCGAGACCGGCACGCAGCTGTCGGTGGTGATCGCGCGGCAGCCGGGCCGGCTCTGGCGGGCTGCGTGGTAGGCCCGGTGACGGGCCGTCCACAGCCGGCGGCGGGCCTCGGGCGTGGTGGCCCAGTCGAAGTCGCTGCCGCCCCGCTCGGCGGCCAGGGCCTGCACGGCCTCGGCCTGCTCGCGCACGCCGGCCGGGCTGCCGTGGAACTCCATCAGCAGCATCGGCGCCTCGCGCAGGGCCAGGCCGTCGTGGCGGTTGACCGCCCGGATGGCATGCGGATCGAGCAGCTCGCAGCGCGCGATCGGCAGGCCGATCTGGATGAGGGCGATGGCCGTCTGCACGGCCGCATCGATGCTGGGAAAGTGCGCCACCGCGGCGCTCACCGCCTCGGGCAGGGGATGGAGCTTGAGCGTGATCTCGGTGATCACGCCCAGCGTGCCTTCGCTGCCCACGAAGAGCCGCGTCAGGTCGTAGCCGGCCGAGGACTTGCGCGCCCGCGTGCCGGTGCGCACCGCGCGGCTGCCCTGCACCGCATCGGCCACCACCACGCGCAGGCCCAGCACGTTCTCGCGCATCGTGCCGTAGCGGACGGCGTTGGTGCCGCTGGCGCGGGTGGCGCACATGCCGCCGATCGTCGCGTTCGCGCCGGGGTCGATGGGGAAGAACAGGCCCGCGTGACGCAAGGCCTCGTTGAGCTGCTCGCGGCTCACGCCGGGCTGCACGGTCGCGGTCAGATCCTCGGCGTCGATGCGCAGGATGGCGTCCAGGCCGTTCAGGTCCAGGCTCAGCCCACCCTGCACGGCCAGCAGATGACCTTCCAGCGAGGAGCCCGCACCGAAGGGGATCAGCGGCAGGCCATGGGCCTGGGCCAGGGCGACGGCAGCCAGCACGTCGCCCTCGTCGGCACAGAACAGCACGGCCTGCGGCGGCTGCGGCTCGAAGGGCGACTCGTCGCGGCCATGCTGCAGGCAGACGGCGGCGGCGGTGGACAGGCGGTCCCCGAAGCGATCACGCAGGGCCTGCAGGGCCGCGGTGCGGTCGGGACAGGTCGGGGACGGGGCAGGGGCAGCGGCGGGCATGGCAAGGTCTCCGGCGAGGCCCGGATGATCGGGCCGCGGCGCCGCGTCGGCCATCGGCAGCCACCCCGGGCGGGCGCTTGGCCCTGCGGGGACCGGCGAGGGGCCGGAGCAGGGACACTCGCGCCATGGGACACCGACTCACACAGATCGCCACGCGCACCGGCGACGACGGCTCCACCGGCCTGGCCGATGGCAGCCGCGTGGCCAAGGACCACCTGCGCATCCACGCCCTGGGCGAGGTCGACGAGCTGAACTCCGCCCTCGGCCTGCTGCTGAGCGAGCCCCTGCCCGGGCGGGTGCAGCAGCAGCTCGTCGAGGTGCAGCACCAGCTCTTCAACCTCGGTGGCGAGCTGGCCATCCCTGGCGCCAGCCTGCTGCAGGCCGAGGCGGTGGCCGCACTGGACGCGACCCTGGCGGAGCACAACGCCAGCCTGCCGCCGCTCAAGGAGTTCATCCTGCCCGGCGGCTGCCGTGCCGCCGCGCTGGCCCATGTGGCCCGCACGGTCGCGCGACGGGCCGAGCGCTCGGTCGTCGCCCTGGCGCACATGGAGGTGCTGAACGATGCGCCGCGGCAGTACCTGAACCGCCTGTCGGACCTGCTCTTCGTGCTGGCCCGCGTGCTGAACCGCGAGGGCGTCGGCGCGCCGGGCCGGGACGTCTACTGGCAGAGCCGGCGCCTGGCCGCCGAGGCTGGCGGCGGCTCTGACAGCGAGGGCGGCGGCGGGGACGGCGGCGACTGAAGGCCACCGCCGGCCGCTGGCCCCGGCGGGATCAGCGGTAGTGGCCGTGGCGCTCCAGGATCTCGATCTTGTAGCCGTCCGGGTCCTGGATGAAGCAGAAGCGCGCGAGCAGCTGCTCGCCGTCCTTGAACTCCTTGACCGGCGTGGGCGCGTGGCCCAGCGCGCTGATGCGCGCATGCTCGGCCGCCACGTCGTCGACCACCACGGCCACGTGACCGTAGCCCGTGCCGTGGGTGTAGGGCTCGGTGCGGCCCTTGTTGAGCGTGAGCTCGATCTCGAAGTCCGCCGCCTCGTTGCGCAGGTAGACCAGGCTGAAGTCCGGGAAGTCCAGGGTGTGCGCGGGCTTCAGGCCCAGCACCTCGGCGTAGAAGCGCTGCGAGCGCTCCAGGTCGAGCACGCGGATCATGGTGTGGATGAGCTTGGGGGCGGTCATCGGGGGAGCTCCGGGGCAGAAAGAAAAAGGGCCGCTCGCGCGGCCCCTTCGGTGATCGCGCTCAGCGCGCGCGGCGGGCCTTGACCGCCGCGGCCAGGGTGGCCAGCACGGCGGCGGAATCGTCCCAGCCGATGCAGGCGTCGGTGATGCTGCAGCCATAGGCCAGCTGGGCCGGATCGTCCTTGCCCGGGGTGAACTTCTGGTTGCCCGGGTTCAGGTGGCTCTCGACCATCACGCCGAAGACCTGGCGGCTGCCCCCGGCCAGCTGGGCGGCGATGTCCTGCGCGACCTCGATCTGCTTCTGGTGCTGCTTGCTGCTGTTGGCGTGCGAGCAGTCGACCATCAGCGAGGCCGGCAGCTTGGCCGCGGCCAGGTCGGCGCAGGCGGCGGCCACATGCTCGGCGCCGTAGTTGGGCGTCTTGCCGCCGCGCAGGATCACGTGGCAATCCGGGTTGCCCTTGGTCTCGACGATGGCGACCTGGCCGTTCTTGTGCACCGACAGGAAGTGGTGCGGACGCGAGGCCGACTGGATGGCGTCGGTGGCGATGCGGATGTTGCCGTCGGTGCCGTTCTTGAAGCCGATGGGCGCGCTGATGCCGCTGGCCAGCTCGCGGTGGACCTGGCTCTCGGTGGTGCGCGCGCCGATGGCGCCCCAGGCGATCAGGTCGCCGATGTACTGCGGGCTGATGACGTCGAGGAACTCGCTGCCCGCGGGCAGGCCCAGGCGGCCGATCTCCAGCAGCAGCTGGCGGGCCATGCGCAGGCCCTCGTCGATGCGGTAGCTCTCGTCGAGGTAGGGGTCGTTGATCAGGCCCTTCCAGCCGACGGTGGTGCGCGGCTTCTCGAAGTACACGCGCATCACCACCTCCAGCTCGCCCGCGTGCTGGTCGCGCAGGGGCTTGAGGCGGCGGGCGTAGTCCAGCGCCGCGGCCGGGTCGTGGATGGAGCAGGGGCCGATGATGACCAGCAGGCGGTCGTCCTGGCCCTGCAGGATCTGGCGGATGTTGGCGCGCGTCTGCGCGACCAGGTTCTCCACCGGCGTGCCGCGCACCGGGAAGAAGCGGATCAGGTGCTCGGGCGGCGGCAGGGGCACGACATTGGCGATGCGCTCGTCATCGGTCTGGCTGGTCTTGTCCACGGGCGGGGTCCAGCCCTCGGGCGCGTGGGTGTTGATGGCATTCATCGGACGGGTCCTCGTCGGGTCGGTTCGTGCAGGGATCGGGTCGGGCGTGCTCGGCGCGCATGAAAAAAGACCGCCGGGGCGTGGGCCCCGGCGGTCTTGAGGATTCGGTCGCGCTGTCGTCGCTTACAGGCTGGCCTCTCCTCCGCCGGGGCGGTGCGAGATCCAAAAGTAGCCAAAGAAGTAGCGCGACGACATGGTCAAGATGCTAGCACGCAGCCCAGGCGGCCTGGCTCGGGGCAAGTGCTAGCGCGGCGATGGAGCGGCTCGATCGGCGTGGCTCAGGCCGTGCCGCCGACGGTCAGCCCGTCGATGCGCAGCGTCGGCTGGCCGACACCCACCGGCACGCTCTGGCCCTCCTTGCCGCAGGTGCCCACGCCCTCGTCGAGCGAGAGATCGTTGCCGATCAGGCTGACGCGGGTCAGCGCATCGGGGCCGTTGCCGATCAGGGTGGCGCCCTTGACCGGGTAGAGGATCTTGCCGTTCTCGACCCACCAGGCCTCGCTGGCCGAGAACACGAACTTGCCGCTCGTGATGTCCACCGAGCCGCCGCCGAAGTTGCTGGCATAGAGCCCGCGCTTGAGGCTGCCGATGATCTCCTCGGGCGACTTGTCGCCGGCCAGCATGTAGGTGTTGGTCATGCGCGGCATGGGCAGGTGGGCGTAGCTTTCGCGCCGGCCGTTGCCGGTGGGGGCCACGCCCATCAGGCGGGCGTTCATCGCGTCCTGGATGTAGCCCTTGAGGATGCCGTCCTCGATCAACACGTTGCGCTGGCTGGCGCAGCCCTCGTCGTCCACGTTCAGGCTGCCGCGGCGGTCGGGCAGGGTGCCGTCGTCCAGCACGGTCACGCCCGGGGCCGCCACGCGCTCGCCCACGCGGCCGGCGAAGGCGCTGGAGCCCTTGCGGTTGAAGTCGCCTTCCAGGCCGTGGCCGATGGCCTCGTGCAGCAGGATGCCGGGCCAGCCCGGGCCCAGCACCACGCTCATCGAGCCGGCGGGCGCCGGGCGGCTTTCCAGGTTGGTCAGCGCGGTCTGCACGGCGCGCTCGACGTAGCCGGCGAGCACCGCGTCGTCGAAGTGCGTCAGGCCGAAGCGGCCACCGCCGCCGCTGCTGCCCTGCTCGCGGCGGCCGGCCTGCTCGGCGATCACCGTCAGCGACAGCCGCACCAGCGGCCGCACATCGGCCGCGCGGGTGCCGTCGGCCCGGGCGATGAGGACCACGTCGTACTCGGCCGCCACGCTGGCCATGACCTGCACGATGCGCGGGTCGCGCGCGCGGGCCATGCGCTCGACCTTCTCCAGCAGCGCCACCTTCTGCGCCGAATCCAGCGTGCCGATGGGATCCATCGGCGCGTACAGCACGCGGCTCTTGGCCACCTTGCCGGCGCCGGCCACGCGCACCTTGCGGCTCTGGCCTGCCGCGGCGATGGTGCGCACGGTGCGGGCGGCGTCCTGCAGCGCGGCCTCGGAGATCTCGTCGCTGTAGGCGAAGGCCGTCTTCTCGCCGGCCACGGCGCGCACGCCGACGCCCTGGTCGATGCCGAAGCTGCCGCTCTTGACGATGCCCTCCTCCAGGCTCCAGCCCTCGCTGCGCGTGTGCTGGAAGTAGAGGTCGGCGTCGTCGATGCGGTGCTCGCCGATGGTCGCCAGGGCCCGCGCCAGCGCCCCCTCGTCCAACCCGAAAGGTTCGAGCAACAGGGACTGGGCGATGCCCAGGCGTTCGAGGGTGGGTTGGCGGGCGCTCATGCGATCGATTCTAGGCAGGCGCCCGCTGCGGCCGGATCGAGCCGGCCGATGGCCTCGATCGAATCGCGCCCACAGCGCTCAGGGCGCGGGGCGGAAGCGGAAGTTGTCCATGGCCAGGTGGTTCCAGTCCTTGCCATTGCTGCCGAAGGCGATGGCGACCATGTCCACGGGGCCCGTGTAGGGCGGCTTGAACAGGGTGGGCGTGGCGGTGAAGCGCATGCGGTCCTTGCTGCTGCTGACGCCGCTGTAGACCGTCTGGCCCTTGTAGTACAGGACGAACCAGAAGAAGCCGGCCGCATCCACGCCGCGGCGGCTCCAGAAGTCGGCCCCGTCGAAGTAGAAGGCCTTGCCGTCGAAGCGACGGGCGAACAGGCTGGTGCCCGAGGCCGAGGTGTAGACGTTGGGCTTGTCGGCGGTCTTGATCCCGTACCA
>CAYSQO010000041.1:0-18686 GCA_964433315.1 uncultured Rubrivivax sp. | reverse complement strand
GGCAGTGGTTGCAGA
This sequence comes from uncultured Rubrivivax sp., assembly GCA_964433315.1. GTDB lineage: Bacteria > Pseudomonadota > Gammaproteobacteria > Burkholderiales > Burkholderiaceae_C > Aquariibacter. The sequence continues at coordinate 18,671 of CAYSQO010000041.1, read as the reverse complement.
CCCCGCAGGGCTGGTCGGTCACGCCGCCCTGCCCGTCCGGGCCGACGCAGTTCAGGCTCTTGGCGAGGATGCGCGAGACCGTGGTCTTGCCCACCCCGCGGGTGCCGGTGAAGAGGTAGGCGTGATGCAGCCGGTTCGAGCGCAGGGCGTTGGCCAGAGCCTGCACCACATGCTCCTGGCCCACCATCTCGTCGAAGCGGCGCGGCCGGTACTTGCGGGCCAGGACCAGGGTCGTCATGAGCAGGATTCTAGAGGCCGGCCTCCGGGCCGCCGGCTGCGGACGGGGCCGCGGGGATAATCCGCCGCTTCGATTCCCTGCCCTGCCCCGCGTCGCCCGATGAGCCAAGCCCCCACCCCCGCCCCGCTGAGCTATGACCAGGCCGGCGTCCAGTACGACCTCATCGACCCGCTGAAGGTGGCGGCCCAGCGTGCCGCCGCCGCCACGGCGGTGCAGCTGGGCAAGCATGGCTTCGGCGAGGTCGCCGCCTCGCGCGGCGAATCGGCCTATGTGGTCGACGTCGGCCCCTTCTACCTGGCGAGCATCGTCGAGTGCCTGGGCACCAAGGTGCTGGTGGCCGACGAGATGGCCCGCCTGACGGGCCGCAGCTGGTATGCCGGCATCGCGCAGGACACGATCGCGATGGCCGTCAACGACCTGATCACGGTCGGCGCCACGCCGCTGCTGGCTCAGGCCTACTGGGCGGCCGGCGGCAGCGCCTGGTTCAAGGACGCCGAGCGCGCCCAGGCCCTGGTCGAAGGCTGGCAGAAGGCCTGCGAGACCTGCTCGATCGCCTGGGGCGGGGGCGAGACCCCGGCCCTGGCCGGCATCGTCGAGGCCGACCGCATCGACCTGGCCTGCGGCTGCACCGGCCTGGTCAACCCCAAGAGCCGCCTGACCCTGGGCGACCAGCTGCAGGCCGGCGATGCCATCGTGCTGCTGGCCTCCAGCGGCATCCATGCCAACGGCCTGAGCCTGGCGCGCAAGCTGGTCGAGCGCCTGCCCGAGGGCTACCTGACCGAGATCGACCCGGTCGGCCACCCCGGCCTGCGCTACGGCGAGGCCCTGCTGGCGCCGACCGCGCTGTATTCGCCCGTGACCGAGGCGCTGGCCCGGGACGGCATCACCCCGCACTACGCCGCCAACATCACCGGCCACGGCTGGCGCAAGCTGCTGCGTCACCCGGCCGCGTTCACCTACCGCATCCACACCGTGCCGCCAGTGCCGCCGGTGCTGAAGTTCATCGCCGAGCAGGCCGGCCACGACGCGCGCGAGGCCTACGGCACGCTCAACATGGGGGCGGGCTTCGCGCTCTTCGTGCCGGCCGCGCAGGCGGCACGCACGGTGGCCGTGGCCGAGGCGCAGGGCGTTGCCGCCTGGGTGGCCGGCACGGTGGAAGCCGGCCCGAAGCAGCTGATCGTGGAACCGCTGGACCTGCGCTGGGGCGAGGACGACCTGCACCTGCGCTGAGCCCGGACGCCCGGCCCGGTGCGGCCGGGCGTGGGCCGCGCACCACGGCGGCCCGCCGGGGCCGGGCGGCGCTCGCCTAGAATGGTCAGCGACGGGCCTCCCCGCATGGGAGCGCGGCCAAACGGGTCAGGTGGGGAACCAAGCAGCCCTAACTGTTGCGACCAGTGCCGGGGGTAAGGCTCGTCACCTTTTCTGCAAGTCGAACGCTCGGCTTGCGTGCTCGGGCTCCCTGCCCGAGCGCGTGTCAGGCATCCACCTGCACGCTGGCCTGTCCGGAGGGGCTCGAACCCCCGACCTGCGGTTTAGAAGACCGCTGCTCTATCCAGCTGAGCTACGGACAGGTTGGAACATCAGTTTAGGGGCCCCGCCCCTAGAATCCGGACACCTCGGGGTGTAGCGCAGCCTGGTAGCGCAACTGCTTTGGGAGCAGTAGGTCGCGAGTTCGAATCCCGCCACCCCGACCATCGGCGGCGCCGCTCCCGGCGCCCTGCCCCACCGGATCGTCCCCAGGCTCAGACGACGAGCTTGCGACGCAGGCCATCGAGCCCGGTCTGCTCGTAGGCTTCGAAGGGCTGGTGGATCCAGGGACTGGTCGGCAGGGCCTCGACGAAGTACTCGGGCGTGTAGATCGACACGCCCTTGACCCAGATCACCGCCGCGCGCAGCTCGGTGATGGCCGGCAGGCCGCGCAGGCGGTCGACCACCGCCTTGAGCGTGGTGCCCGAGTCCGCGAGATCATCGACCAGCAGCACCCGGCCGGCCAGCTCGCCGCGCGGCAGGGTGATGTACTGGGCCATGTCGAGCCGGCCCTGGATGCAGCCGCCGCCGGCGCGGTAGCTGCTGGTCGACATGATGGCCAGGGGCTTGTCGAGCACGCGAGAGAGCACATCCCCGGGCCGCAGGCCGCCGCGCGCCAGGCAGAGGATCTGGTCGAAGTCCCAGCCGGAGTCCGCGACCTGCAGCGCGAGCTTCTCGATCAGGCCGTGGTACTCGTCCCAGGAGACGTAGAGGTTCTTGCCGTCGTCGGTCAGCATGGGGCTCGGGCCAGCAGGTGGAGGGTGGAGGATGCGCCGCGCACCGGGCTCAGGCCTGGTAGGGGTGGCGCAGCAGGATGGTGTGCTCGCGGTCGGGGCCGGTCGAGACCATGTCGATCGGCGCGCCGATGAAGGCCTGCACCCGCTCCAGGTAGCGGCGCGCGTTCAGCGGCAGCTGGTCCCATTGCGTGTGGCCGAAGGTCGTGCCCTCCCAGCCCGGGAAGGTCTCGTAGATCGGCTCGCAGCGGGCCACCTCGTCGGCGTCCAGCGGCAGGATGTCGATCACGCGGCCGTCCAGCTTGTAGCCCACGCCCATCTTGATCTCGCTGAGGCCGTCGAGCACGTCGAGCTTGGTCAGGCACAGGCCCGAGACGCCGTTGATCAGGATCGAGCGCTTGAGGGCCGCCGCATCCAGCCAGCCGCAGCGGCGCGCGCGGCCGGTGACGGTGCCGCGCTCCTGGCCCACGGTGGCCAGGTGGTGGCCGACGGTGCCTTCCTTTTCCCATTCCAGCTCGGTCGGGAAGGGGCCGCTGCCCACGCGGGTGGTGTAGGCCTTGGTGATGCCGAGGATGTAGTGCAGCTTGTCCGGGCCCACGCCCGAACCGGCGGCGGCATTGCCCGCCACGCAGTTGCTGGAGGTGACGTAGGGGTAGGTGCCGTGGTCGATGTCCAGCAGCGTGCCCTGGGCGCCTTCGAACAGCACATTGCCGCCGGCCACGTTGGTGGCATGGATGCGCACGCCGACATCGGCCAACATGGGCAGCAGCTGCTCGGCCATCTTCAGGGCCTGGTCGTGGATGGGCGCGAACTCGAGCGCCGGACGGCCCAGGTAGCCGGTCAGCACATGGTTGTGCAGGGCCAGCAGCTCGCGCAGCTTGGTGGCGAAGCGCTCGGGGTGCTTGAGGTCCTGCACGCGCAGCGCGCGGCGGGCCACCTTGTCCTCGTAGGCCGGGCCGATGCCCTTGCCGGTGGTGCCGATCTTGCCGCTGCCGGAGGACTCGCGCAGCGCCTCGCGGGCGCTGTCCAGTGCGACGTGGAAGGGCAGGATGAGCGGGCAGTTCTCGCTCAGGAAGAGGCGCGAGCGCACGTCGATGCCGGCGGTCTCCAGGCGGCTGATCTCGCCGAGCAGGTGGGTCGGGTCGACGACCACGCCGTTGCCGATGTAGCAGGCCACGCCCTCGCGCATCACGCCCGAGGGAATGAGCTGCAGCGCGGTCTTCACGCCCTTGATCACCAGGGTGTGGCCGGCGTTGTGGCCGCCCTGGAAACGGACGACGCCCGCTGCATGGTCGGTCAGCCAGTCGACGACCTTGCCCTTGCCTTCGTCACCCCACTGGGTGCCCACCACCACCACATTGCGTCCCCCCTGGGGGCGCGGCGCGCTTGCGTTCATTGCATTCATCCTGAATCGATGTCGGGAAAGGGATCGCGGCGGCGGCGCTCAGAGCGCGCGCACGATCCAGCGCCCGTCGACCGCAACCACTTCGCGGTCGCAGGCGAATTCCTGGGTTTCGTGTTCGTGGCCCGGCAGCAGGCAGACCACGGTCTCGCCCTGCTCGCGCAGGCCGCGCACGGCCTCGCGCAGCGCGGCGTCCTCGCCCCAGGGGGCGCGAATCGCCGGGCGCCGGCCGCGGGCTGCGGCCCGGGCGGCCAGGGCCTTGAGGTCGGTGCTGAAGCCGACCGCCGGCCGGTTGCGGCCGAAGATCGCGCCGACCTCGTCGTAGCGGCCGCCGCGCAGCAGCGCATCGCTCGCCCCCGGGGCGTAGACCGCGAAGCGCGAACCGCTGTAGTAGGCGAAGCCGCTGAGGTCGGCCAGGTCGAAGCCCACCCGCACCCCGGCATGCGTGCGCCGGGCGTGGCCGGCCAGACGGCGCAGGTCGGCCAGGGCGGCATGGATCAGCGGCCGCTCGGGCAGGGCCTGCGCGGCTTGGTCGAGCACGGCCTCGTCGCCGTAGAGCTGCACGAGCTCGGCCAGGCCGGTGCGGACCTCGGACGGCAGGCCGGCCGAGGCCTCCTGCAGGCCGGCCGCGTCCTTGCCGGCCAGGGCCGCGTAGACGGCTTCCAGCTGGGCCGGCTCGCAGAGTACGCCGGCCATCAGGCCACGCATCAGCCGCGCGTCGGCGAGGTCGAGCACCGCACCGTCGATGCCCACGGCCGCCAGGCCGTCGAGCGCGAGGTCGTGGATCTCCAGGTCGGCTTCGAGGCCGGCATGGCCGTAGAGCTCGGCGCCGAACTGCAGCAGCTCGCGGCCCGCGCCGGGCGCGCCGGGCCGGGTGTGCAGCACCGGGCCGCAGTAGCAGAGCCGGCTCAGGCCGTCGCGGTTGAGCAGATGGGCGTCGATGCGGGCGACCTGCGGCGTCGTGTCGGCCCGCAGGCCGAGCATGCGGCCGCTGAGCTGATCGACGAGCTTGAAGGTCTGCAGGTCCAGCGCTTCGCCGGTGCCGGAGAGGAGCGATTCGAGATGCTCGACCAGCGGCGGCATCACCAGCTCGTAGCCATGGCCGCGGGCGGTGTCGAGGAGGCGCCGCCTCAGGTCTTCGATGCGCCGGGCCTCGCTGGGCAGGACGTCGGCAAGATGCTCGGGCAGGAGCCAAGCAGAAGTCATGGAACAGTGGCCAGTGGTTGAAGCCGGATTGTATCGGCGGGGTGAAGGGCCTCGACCGGCCCGGCCGCCCGGCTCAGGCCGCGATCAGCAGCAGCAGGCCGCCGGCGGCCAGGCTCAGTGCGCCGACGAAGCGCAGCTGCCCGTCGCGCAGCGCGAGGAGCTGTCTGAAGGTCTCGCGCCAGCGGGCCGGCATCAGCAGCGGCAGCAGGCCTTCGAGGATCAGCACCAGGCCCAGGGCCTGCAGCAGCTCATGCATCGGAGGGGGTCGGCAAGGCCCGGGCCCGTGGGGGGCCCGGGACGGGTTCAGCGGCCGCGACCGCTGCCGGCGGAGGGATCCCGCATCGCGCGGAAGAAGTCGCCGTCAGGCTGCACGACGATCACGTCGCTCTTGCTGCGGAAGCTGGCCCGGTAGGCCTCGAGCTGACGGTAGAACTGCGCGAAGGACGGGTCGCGGCCGAAGGCGTCGGCATAGAGCGCCGTGGCCTTGGCATCGCCCTCGCCCTTGATCTTCTGGGCATCGCGGTAGGCCTCGGCGACGATGACTTCGCGCTGGCGGTCGGCGTCGGCGCGGATCTTCTCGCCCTCGGCCTGGCCGGTCGAGCGCAGCTCGTTGGCCACCCGCTTGCGCTCCGATTCCATGCGGCGGTAGACGGACTCGGTGATGCTGGCCACGAAGTCGACGCGCTTGATGCGCACGTCGACGACCTCGATGCCGAAGGCCTTGGCGTCGTCACCGAGGCGGGCCATCACGCCCTGCATGACCTTCTCCCGCTCGGTCGACAGCACCTGCGTCACGTTGCGGCGCGTGACCTCCTCGTTCAGCGCGGCCTGCACGATGGGACTGAGCCGGGCCTCGGCATTGCGCACATCGGTGCCGGCATTGCGGATGAACTGGCGCGGATCGCTGATGCGCCACTTGATGAGCCAGTCGATCACCAGGCTCTTCTTCTCGGCGGTGAAGATCGGCCGCGTCTCGGCGCTGTCCATGCTCTGGATGCGCTTGTCGAGGAAGACGACGTTCTGGAAGGGCGGCGGCAGCTTGAACTTCAGGCCCGGCTCGGTGATGACTTCCTTGATCTCGCCGAGTGCGTAGAGCACGGCGAACTGGCGCTGGTCGACGACGTAGAGCGTCGACGAGGCGGCCATGAGCGCGATCAGGGCGCCGGCGACGGTGATACCGATGCTTTGCTTCATGATGGTTCTCGGATCCTCGGGCTCAGCGGGTCTCGCGGTCGCGGCTGCGCTGTGCATCCCGCCCGCGCGCGTCGACGACCGGCGGCAGCACCGGCAGGGCCGGCACCTCGGCGGCCGGGGCCGAAGCCCCCGCCGCCGGCGGCACGGCCCCGGCCGCCTGCATCAGCTTGTCGAGCGGCAGGTAGAGCAGGTTGGAGCCGCTGCGACTGTCGACCATCACCTTCGAGACATTGCTGTAGATGTCGCGCATGGTGTCCACGTGCAGACGGTCGCGGGTGACCTGCGGCGCCTTCTGGTACTCGACCAGCACCTGGCGGAAGCGCGAGGCATCGCCCTCGGCCTGCGCCACGACGCGCTGGCCGTAGCCGGCGGCTTCCTCGCGCAGGCGCGCGGCCGTGCCCTGGGCCTTGGGGATCACGTCGTTGGCGTAGGCCTGGCCCTCGTTCTTGAAGCGCTCGCGGTCGGCCCCGGCCTTGACGGCGTCGTCGAAGGCGGCCTGCACCTGCTCGGGCGGCAGCACGCCCTGCACGTTGACGTTGGAGACCAGGATGCCGGCCTTCAGGCGGTCCAGCTGGGCCTGGATGGACTTCACCAGATCGGAGGCCAGCGCGTCCCGCTGCTCGTAGAGCACGGAGTCCATGCGGCTGCGGCCGACGATCTCGCGGACGGCGCTCTCGGCGGCCAGCAGCACGGCCTCGTCGGCGTTGCGGTTCTCGAAGAGGTAGTCCTTCGGATCCTTCAGCCGGTACTGCACGGTGAAGCGGATGTCGACGATGTTCTCGTCCTCGGTCAGCATCGAGGACTCGCGCAGGCCGGTGGCCTGGGCCACCGCGCTGCGGCCGACGTCGACCGAGCGCAGCTGGGTGACATTGACCACCTCGTGGCTCTGGATCGGGTAAGGCAGGCGCCACTTGAGGCCGGCGTCCACCGTACTGCTGTAGCTGCCGAAGGTCATCACCACCCCCTGCTGCCCTTCCTGCACGATGTAGACCCCGCTGCCGAGCCAGAAGACCAGCACGGCCGCCCCGATCAGGCCGATGCCGATGCCGGCGCTGCGCGGGTCGGGCAGGCCGGAGCCGCCGCCCTCGGGCCGACCCGGCGGCTGCTGCGAGCCGCCGCCCTTGCCGCCCATCAGGCCGCTGAGCTTGCGGTTGAAGTCGCGCCACAGCTCGTCCAGGTCGGGCGGGCCGTCGTTGTTGCGGCCGTTGTTCAGCATCACGCCCGGGCGTGCACGCCAGGCCAGGCGCGCCAGGGCGCCCCGCAGCAGCGCGCTCAGGGCCGTCAGGGCCTGGGCGGGGCGGGCCGCGGGTCGGCGGGCCGTGAAGGGTCGGACGGTGTCGTCGTGCATGGCTCAGACAGGGCGGTCATGGGTGCCGGTGCGCCACAGGGCGCCGTCCGGCAGGGCGTCGTCGTCAAAGGGGGCGAGCGGCCCGGGGGCCTGGCCCCGCGGATCATCCTCGGCGAAGAAGGGCTGCGGACCCGGCGCGGCCTCGGCGTCGATCACCCGCTGGGCGATCAACTGGCGCAGCTCGGCCAGGCCCTCGCCCTCGCGCGCGCTGACGAAGATGCGAGTGAGGCGGCGGCCGTCGAGTTCCAGCTCGTCGATCCGCTGGCGCGGGCGCTGGTCCGCTTCCAGGCGGTCGAGCTTGTTGAAGACCAGGATCTGCGGCAGCTCGGCTGCGCCGATCTCGCGCAGCACGCGCTGCACCTCGGCCATCTGCTCGTCGGCCACCGGGCTGGCGGTGTCGATCACGTGCAGCAGCAGGTCGGCCTCGGCGGCTTCCTGCAGCGTGGCCTCGAAGGACTCGACCAGGGTGTGCGGCAGGTCGCGGATGAAGCCCACCGTGTCCGACAGGCTGACCGAGCGCTGCGCAGCCTCCAGGTAGAGCTGGCGGGTCGTGGTGTCGAGGGTCGCGAAGAGCTGGTCGGCCGCGTAGCTGCGGGCCTTGACCAGGGCGTTGAACAGCGTCGACTTGCCGGCATTGGTGTAGCCGACCAGCGAGACACGGAAGGTGCCGGCCCGCTCGCGCGACTTGCGCTGCGTGCCGCGCTGGCGCTTGACCTTGGCCAGGCGGATCTTGAGCTGCTTGATGCGCTCGCCAATCATGCGGCGGTCGAGCTCGATCTGGCGCTCACCCGGGCCGCCACGCGCGCCGATGCCGCCGCGCTGGCGCTCCAGGTGGCTCCAGCGGCGGACCAGCCGCGTGCTCAGGTACTGCAGCCGGGCCAGCTCGACCTGCAGCTTGCCCTCGTGGCTCTGGGCGCGGGCGCCGAAGATTTCCAGGATCAGGCCGACGCGGTCGAGCACCTCGCAGCCGAGATGGCGTTCGAGGTTGCGCTGCTGGGCGGGGCTCAGCGGCTGATCGAAGATCACGGCCTGAGCCTGATGACCCTCGACCAGGGCCTTGATCTCGTCGGCCTTGCCGCTGCCGACGAAGAGCGCCGGGTCGGGGGCCGAGCGGCGCGCGGTCAGGCGCGCCACGGTCACGTCGCCCAGCGATTCGGCCAGCAGGGCCAGCTCGTCGAGCGTCGGATCGAAGGGGCTGCCCGGACCGAGGTCGACCCCGACCAGGACGGCCCGTGCTTCGGGGGGGGCGGTGGAGGCGCTCACGGCGTGGAACTCCCGGGGCAGCCCGCCCGGCAGGCTTGCAGCACGGGCTGGCCGGGGCGGCGGGGCGCGGGCTTCAGGACGCGTCCGTCGGCTCGTTGGCGTGGAAGTTCACCGGACGGCCGGGCACCACGGTGGAGATCGCGTGCTTGTAGACCATCTGGGTCACGGTGTTCCGCAGCAACACGACGTACTGGTCGAAGGACTCGATCTGGCCCTGCAGCTTGATGCCGTTGACCAGGTAGATCGAGACCGGGACATGCTCCTTGCGCAGCAGGTTCAGGAAGGGGTCTTGCAGGAGTTGTCCTTTGTTGCTCACGATATGTTCCGTGTTGAAGAGGGGAGAGGCGAAGTTAACACAGGGCACTCACCCGCCCCGGGCCTCAGGATTCCTTGGCGGCGAAGGGGTTCCGTCCGGAGCGCAGTTCGATGCGCAGCGGCGTGCCTTCCAGCTTGAAGTGGGCGCGGAAGCGGCCTTCGAGATAGCGCTTGTAGCTCTCGGTCACGTGCTCGGTCGAGGAGCCGTGGATGACGATGATCGGCGGGTTCTGCCCGCCCTGGTGGGCGTAGCGCAGCTTGGGCCGGAAGGCCCCTTCCCGCTTGGGCTGCTGGTGCTCCACGGCGTCGTGCAGCAGGCGCGTGAGCACCGGGGTGGACAGCTTGCGGGTGGCCGAGGACCAGGCCTCGGAGATCGCCTTCCATACCGGCCCCAGGCCCTGGCGCTTGAGCGCCGAGATCTGCAGCACCGGCGCGAAGCGCAGGAAGGCCAGGCGCTGCTCGATCTGGCGCTGCAGCTGCTCGCGCTGGTAGGCGTCGACGGCATCCCACTTGTTGATCGCGATGACCACCGCGCGGCCGGCATCGAGGATGTAGCCGGCGATGTGGGCATCCTGGTCGCTGATGCCCTGGGTCGCGTCGAGCAGCAGCAGCACCACGTTGGCGTCGGCGATGGCCTGCAGGGTCTTGACCACCGAGAACTTCTCGATGGCCTCGAAGACCTTGCCCTTGCGGCGCAGGCCGGCGGTGTCGATCAGCTCGAAGCGCTGGCCGTTGCGCTCGAAGGGCACGGTGATCGCATCCCGCGTGGTGCCCGGCATGTCGAAGGCCACCAGGCGTTCCTCGCCCAGCCAGGTGTTGATCAGCGTGCTCTTGCCCGCGTTCGGGCGGCCGGCGACGGCCAGGCGGATCGGGCGGTCTGCGCTGCCATCGGCCAGCAGCTCGGCCTCGGCGTCCTCGTCCTCCTCGTCCTCGAGGGCGCTGCCGAAGCAGGTCTCCAGGGCCAGCTCGGTCAGGCTGCGCACGCCCTGGCCGTGGGCGGCCGACACCGGCAGCGGCTCGCCGATGCCCAGCTCATGGCCCTCGCCCAGGTGCGCGCTGCCGACCATGCCCTCGGCCTTGTTGGCCGCCAGCAGCACCGGCTTGCCGGTCTGGCGCAGGTAGCGGGCGATGTCGTGGTCCTGGGCGGAGATGCCGCCGCGCACGTCGACCACGAAGATCACCACGTCCGCCTCGGCGACGGCCTGCCGGGTCTGGCGGGCCATCTCCCGGACGATGCCGGTCTCGGCCGTCGGCTCGAAGCCGCCGGTGTCGATGACGATGAACTCGCGCCGGCCCAGGCGGCCGTCGCCGTAGTGGCGGTCGCGGGTCAGGCCGGCGTAGTCCGCGACGATCGCGTCGCGGCTCTTGGTCATGCGGTTGAACAGGGTCGACTTGCCGACATTGGGTCGGCCGACCAGGGCGATGACGGGTTTCATGGCGTTGCGGACCTTCCGCGGTCGGGCCGCGTCCGGCCGGGGGCCGTCGCAGCGGGCTCAGAAGGAAACGACGGCCGCCCGGGGGCGGCCGCCGTCGGCGGAATCCGGCACAGGGCCGCCAGCGCGGCCCTGCACCCGGTCAGCGCGGCAGCCGCAGCGCGAAGACGCCGCCGCGGCGGGTGCTCAGCAGCACCGTGCCCCCGGGCGCCACGCTGAGCGGGCTGTCGATCGCGCTGCCGTCGGTGGCGATGCGGCCGACCGGCTGGCCGCTGTCGCGGTCGAAGACATGGACATAGCCCTGGGCGTCGCCGACCAGCAGGTGGCGGCCGACCACCGCGGGCGCGGTCAGCTGGCGGCGCAGCAGGCTCTCGCTGCTCCAGCGGACTTCGCCGGCCGCGCGCTTCCAGGCGCCGAGGCGGTCGTTGGCATCGACGCTGTAGACCTGGTCGGCGTCGACGGCGGTGCCCTCCTCGCCGCTGCCCGGCTTGGTCCACAGCAGGCGGCCGGCGTCGGCATCGACACAACCCAGGGCGGACTGGAAGGCCCGCGCGCAGATCACCTTGCCGTCGCGGCTGGCCGGCCCGACCAGGTCGGCGAGTCGCTCGACCTCGTTGGTGCCGCGCGGCGCGGCCAGCGGCAGGTCCCAGCGCACGCTGCCATCCTGGCTGTCGAGGGCCACCAGACGCGGGCCCAGGCCCACCACCAGCAGGTTGCGGTGCGCGCGCAGCACGCCGGGCTTGAGCAGGGTCAGCGGCTCGCCGGCCCCGGCGCGCTGCTGCGTCCACAGGGCGCGGCCGTTGAGGGCATCGAAGGCCAGCACCTGGCGGTCGACGGTGAGCACGAAGACGCGCTCGCCCGCCACCAGCGGCGCGGTGACCACGCGGCTGCCCAGGCGGGTGCGCCAGAGCTCGCGGTCCTCGCGGACGACGATCAGCTCGTTGTCCAGCGTGACCGCGGCCGCATGCAGGCCGTCGCTGCCGACGGCGGCGCCCAGTTCCTGCCGCAGGTTGGCGCGCCAGAGCACGCGGCCGTCGGCCACGGCATAGGCCGCCAGGCGGCCATCGCCGCCCGCCACCACGTAGCGGTCGCCGGCCAGCACGGCCTGGCTGGGGCTGCGGCGCGAGGGCAGGTCATCGCGCCAGACCAACTGCACCTGCACCGGCTGGGCCGGCAGGGGGGGCAGCGGGGCGGGCTTGGGCGCGCTGGAGCCGAACAGGCTGCCGCAGCCCGCCAGCAGGCCGGCGGCAGCCAGCGGCAGCGCGGCGGCCAGCAGGCGGCGCAGGCCCGGGGTGGGACGGCGCAGGCGAATCAGCGGCTTCATTGCGCAGCTCCGGAGGCGGCGGGAACAGGGGCAGGCGGAGCGCCCAGCGCGACCAGCTTGGCCTCGACCACGCGGCGGTAGTCGCCCTCGCTGCCAAAGCCCTTGAGGGCCTGCTGGAAGGAGAGGACGGCCTCGGCCGTCTTGCCCTGCGCGCGCAGGATGTCACCGCGGCGGTCGGCAGCCAGGGCGGCGAACAGGCCTTCGCTGTCCTTGGGCAGCGCGGCCAGGGCCTCGTCGAGCTTGCCCTGGTCCAGCAGCAGGCCGGCCAGGCGCAGGCCGGCGATGCGGCGGTAGCCCTCATCGGCCGCATGCTCGGCGGCCCAGCGCAGGGTGCCGACGGCGGCCTCGGCCTGCTCCTTGTCGAGCTGGACCTTGGCCGCCAGCAGCGCCGCCTGGGCGGTGAAGACGGTGCCGGCGTAGCGCTCGCGCAGATCGCCGAACACGCGGGTCGCCCGTTCGGCATCGCCGGCGGTGGCGGCCCGGTCGATCTCGTCGAACAGCACACCCGCCTTGCCGGCCTGGCTGCGCTGCCACCAGTGCCAGCCGTTCCAGCCGGCCGCGATCAGCAGCACCACGGTGAGCAGGCTGGTGATCAGCGTGCCGTGGCGCTTCCAGAAGTCCTTGATCTGGTCGAGCTGTTCCTGCTCCTGCAGGTCGAGAGGGGTGGCCATCGCTTGGTACGTGGGGACGCAGGGGCTGCGCAGAAAGGCCGGCTGGCGCCGGCGGCAAGCCGCGGATTATGCGGGGAGGAGTTCGGCCGCCCAGGCGGCCACGTCGCGCAGGGGCTTGAGCTGCTGGGCCGCGCGCGGCGCCTCGCCGCCCTGCCCTTCGCCGGCAGCCGGTGCCCGCAGGGGCTTGACCGCCACCAGGCCCTCGGCCAGCTCGGCTTCGCCGAAGACCAGGGCGTAGCGGGCGCCGCTGGCATCGGCCTTCTTGAACTGCGACTTCATGCTGGCCGGGCCCTCGGCGCCCGCGGCATGCCAGACCACCGCCACGCCGGCTGCGCGCAGGGCGTCCACCGCCACCATGGCCGGCTGCAGCGCGGCCGCGCTGGGCACCACGGCGTAGACATCCGGCACCGGCAGGGCCGGCAGCACGCCGACCTCTTCCAGCAGCAGCATCAGGCGCTCGATGCCCAGGCCCCAGCCCACGCCCGGCGCGGGCTGGCCGCCGAGCTGGCCCACCAGGCCGTCGTAGCGCCCGCCGCCGCAGACCGTGCCCTGGGCGCCCAGGCGCTCGGTGACCCATTCGAAGACGGTGAGGTTGTAGTAGTCCATGCCGCGCACCAGGCGCGGGTTGAGGCGGTAAGCGATGCCCGCCGCGTCCAGCACGCCGCAGACCGCCGCCAGGTGGGCGCGCGAGGCCTCGCCCAGGAAGTCCTTCAGCTGGGGGGCAGCCTCCACCACCGGCTGCATCGCCGGGTTCTTGGTGTCCAGGATGCGCAGCGGGTTGGTGTGCAGGCGGCGCTTCGCGTCCTCGTCCAGCAGCGCCGCATGGGCCTCGAAGTGGGCGATGAGCGCGGCGCGGTGGGCCTGCCGTTCGGCCGGCTGGCCCAGGCTGTTGAGCTCCAGGCGCAGGTCGCGGCCCTCGACCAGGCCCAGGGCGCGCCAGAGCGCGCGGGTGAGCAGGATGACCTCGGCGTCCACGTCGGGGCCGGGAAAGCCCAGCACCTCGACGCCGACCTGGTGGAACTGGCGGTAGCGGCCCTTCTGCGGCCGCTCGTGGCGGAACATGGGGCCAAGGTAGTACAGCCGCTTGCCGCCCTCGCGCAGCAGGCTGTGCTCGACCGCGGCGCGCACCACGCCGGCCGTGCCTTCGGGGCGCAGGGTGAGCGAGTCGCCGTTGAGCTTGTCCTCGAAGGCGTACATCTCCTTCTCGACGATGTCGGTCACCTCGCCCAGGCCGCGCACGAAGAGCGCGGTCGGCTCGACGATGGGCGTGCGCACATTGGCATAGCCGTGGCGGCGCATCAGCTCGCGGACGGTGGCTTCCAGCCACTCCCACTGGGCCGAGGCCGGCGGCAGCAGGTCGTTCATGCCCTTCACCGCGCGCAGCGGGGAAGCGTCAGGCCTTGCGGCGCGGGGGGTCTCGCTCATGGAAGGCTCGGGCGGTCCGCCAGGGGCCGCCTCTTCTCGGTGGACGGGAGAGGGGACGTCGGACGCGCTCAGGCCGCCTGGCCGTAGCGCCGCGCGATGTAGCGCTCGACGATCTGCTGGAACTCGGTGGCGATGCCCTCGCCGCGCAGGGTCAGGGCCTTCTCGCCGTCGATGAAGACGGGCGCAGCCGGAGCCTCGCCCGTGCCCGGCAGGCTGATGCCGATGTCGGCATGCTTGCTCTCGCCCGGGCCGTTGACGATGCAGCCCATCACCGCGACCTTCATGGCCTCGACGCCCGGGTACTGGGCCTTCCAGACCGGCATCTGCGCGCGCAGGAAGTCGTCGATCTGCTTGGCCAGTTCCTGGAAGGTGGTGCTGGTCGTGCGGCCGCAGCCGGGGCAGGCGGTCACGCTGGGGTTGAAGCTGCGCAGGCCCAGGGCCTGGAGGATCTCGGTGGCGACCACCACCTCCTGCGTACGCGATTCGCCGGGCTGCGGGGTCAGGCTGACACGGATGGTGTCGCCGATGCCCTCCTGCAGCAGCAGGCCCATGGCCGCGGTGGAGGCCACCGTGCCCTTGGTGCCCATGCCCGCCTCGGTCAGGCCCAGGTGCAGGGGATGGTTGCAGCGCGCCGCCAGGGCGCGGTAGACGCTGACCAGGTCCTGCACGCCGCTGACCTTGCAGGACAGCAGGACCTGCTCGGGCGCCATGCCCAGCTCCACCGCATCGGCGGCCGAGTCCAGGGCCGACTGCACCAGGGCCTGGTACATGACCTGCTGGCCAGTCCAGGGGCTGGCCCGGCCGGCGTTCTCGTCCATCAGGCGGGCGAGCAGCTCCTGGTCCAGGCTGCCCCAGTTCACGCCGATGCGCACCGGGCGGTCGTAGCGGAGGGCCGCCTCCACCATCATGGCGAACTGGCGGTCCTTCTTGTCGCCCTTGCCGACGTTGCCAGGGTTGATGCGGTACTTGCTCAGGGCCTGCGCGCAGTCGGGGAACTCGCTGAGCAGGCGGTGGCCGTTGTAGTGGAAGTCGCCCACCAGCGGCACGTTGATGCCCATGCGGTCGAGCTGCTCGCGCACATGCGGCACGGCCTTGGCGGCCTCGGGCGTGTTGACGGTGATGCGTACCAGCTCCGAGCCGGCCTGGGCCAGCTCCTTGACCTGGATGGCGGTGCCGATGGCGTCCTCGGTGTCGGTGTTGGTCATCGACTGGACGCGCACCGGCGCATCCCCGCCGACGGTGACGACGTTCGTGCCCCAGACGACGCGCGCCTGCAGGCTGCGGCGGGCGGCGGGGCGGGCGGCGGCGATGGCCAGGGTGGGGTCGGCAAGGCTCATTTCAGCTCCAGGCGGGCCACGTTGCCGCGGTTGAGCGGGGCCAGGTCGATCGCGCTGCCGCGGAAGCTGACCTGGGTGCCATTGACATTGCCCACCGTCAGGCTCAGCGGCAGCGCGCCGTCGAGACGCAGGGACTCGCCCGCGGCCAGGGTGCGCGAGAGCAGCACCTTGCCGCCGGCCTCGCGAACCTCGATCCAGGACGACTCCACGGCCTGCAAGGCCAGCGGACCTGTGCCCGGCGCGGCGGCGGTGGACGCCGCCGGCGTCGACGGCAGGGCCGCCACCGGGCCGGGGGCGGCGGCCGCCACGGGCAGGGCCTGGGTCGGCGTGGACGCTTGCGGGGCGACCGGCGCCGGGGCGGGCGGCTCCGCCGCCGCCGTCAGCGCCGTCACCGCCGCGGAGGCCGGCAGGCCCTCGGCCACCACGCCCGGCCCCAGCGGCAGGCTGGCCGCCGGGTCGGGCTGGCTCGGGGCCTCGGCCAGCGCAGCGGGCGCTTCGACCCCGTCGTCGGCGCCCGGCCAGAACACCACGGCCGCGGCCCCGGCCAGCAGCAGCAGGGTCAGCGCGATCAGCGGCTGGCCCAGGGCACGCGGCGAACTGCCCCAGTCGACCCGGCGGCGACCGCCATCGCGGAAGGGCTGGTTCAGGCCGGACTGGCCGAGCGGCTCGATCACCGGCTGGTCCTGCTGCGGCAGCAGGTCCAGCACCCGGCGCGGCTCGATCTTGAGCACCCGGCACAGGCTCTGCGCCAGGGCGCGGGCGAAGGTGCGGTCGAGCAGGCCGTCGATGCGGTCGGCTTCCAGCAGCTCCAGCTTGCCGACCTGGACCTTCAGCGTGGCGGCCAGGGCCTCCAGCGTCAGGCCCTGGCGTTCGCGCTCGGCACGCAGGATGGCGCCGGCGCTGGCCGGGTGGGCTTGCGGCGCCGCGGACGGCGCGAAATCTTGCTCATTCATCGAAGGCACCCCGGTCGAAGGCTGCGGTCTCGCGCGCCTCGGGGTAGCGGCTGCGCAACTGTTGGCCCAGGGCGGCCACCTCGGCGGTCTGCCCCAGTCGGTGTTCGATGCGGGCCAGCAGCCACAGCGACTCTGCGTTGCGCAGGTCGGCGCGGTCGTTGACGCGCTTGACGTAGAAGCGGGCCCGCTCGGGCTCGCCGCGGCGCAGCAGCACCTCGGCCAGATTCATGGCCGCCGCGGGCTGGTTGGCGTCCAGGTCGAAGGCCTGCTGCAGCAGGCCCTGGGCCCGTGGCAGGTCGCCGGCCTGGCGGGCGCAGACGCCCTGCACCAGCAGCGTCCGCGCGCGCTGGCGGTAGGTCGGCTGCGCCAGCGCCCGCTCGAACAGGGCATCGGCCTCGGCCCACTGGCCGCGCTGGCAGCGGAAGTAGCCGTAGTTGTGCAGGCTGTCGGCGTCGCGCGGGTCCAGGGCCAGCGCGCGCTCGAAGCTCTCGCCGGCGCGGGCCGCGTCGCCCAGGGCCGCATGGATCAGGCCGCGCAGGTTGAAGGCCGCCACCGCCTCGGGCTGGGCCGCCAGGGCCTGCTTGACCTCGTCGAGCGCCGTCGCGTACTGGCCCTCGGCGAAGTAGGCCGCCGCCAGTTCCAGCCGCAGCCGGGCACGGCGCTGGATCTCGGTCTCGTCCGAGCTGGTGACCGGATCGGACGCAAGCCCCTGCGCATGCAGCGGACCGGGCAGCAGGCCGGGCAGGCCGAGGGCGGCCGCCAGCAGCAGGCCCGCCAGGCGGCCGCGCAGGCCGACCCTCACCGCGGGGTCTCCACGATCACCGGGATGCCGCCCAGCAGACCGCTTTCGCGACGCTGGGCCAGGCGCTCGGCGGCGCGGGTGCGGTCCTGCACCTCGCCGGCGAGCTGGCCACAGGCCGCGTCGATGTCGTCACCGCGCGTCTTGCGCACCGTGGTGACGATGCCGCCCTCGGCCAGGATCTGGGCGAAGACCTCGACCGCCACCGCCGACGAGCGCCGCAGGCCCGAAGCCGGGAAGGGATTGAAGGGAATCAGGTTGAACTTGCAGGGCACGCGGCCCACCGGACCGTGCTCGCCGACCAGGCGCAGCAGCGCGCGGGCCTGGGCCGGGCTGTCGTTGACGCCATCGAGCATGCAGTACTCGAAGGTGACGAAGTCCCGCGGCGCCCGGTCCAGGTAGCGCTGGCAGGCGGCCAGCAGTTCGGCCAGGGGGTACTTGCGGTTGATCGGCACCAGGTCGTCGCGCAGCGCGTCGTCGGGCGCGTGCAGGGAGACGGCCAGGGCCACCGGCGCGGCCTCGCGCAGGCGGTCGATCATGGGCACCACGCCCGAGGTGCTGACGGTGACGCGCCGGCGCGACAGGCCGTAGCCGTGGTCCTCCAGCATCACCTTGAGCGCGGGCACGAGGGCGTTGAAGTTCTGCAGCGGCTCGCCCATGCCCATCATCACCACGTTGCTGATGACGCGCTGGTCGCTGGTCGAGCCCCCGCGGGCGGCCGTGCCCAGGCGCGCGCGCAGGGCATGCTCGGCATGCCAGAGCTGGGCCAGGATCTCGCCGGTCTCCAGGTTGCGGCTGAAGCCCTGGTGGCCGGTCGAGCAGAAGCGGCAGCCCACGGCGCAGCCGGCCTGGGAAGACACGCACAGCGTGCCGCGGTCGAGCGCGGTCTGCCCCCGGCCGCCTTGGGGCGGCCCGGCGTCGGCGTACTCGGGAATGAAGACGGTCTCGACCGCATCGCCCTGACCGACGTCGAACAGCCACTTGACCGTGCCATCGGCCGACACGTGCTCGCTCAGGACGGGCAGCGGGCGGATCTCCGCCACGCCGGCCAGCTTGCCGCGCAGGGACTTGGCCAGATCGCTCATCGCGTCGAAGTCGCGCGCGCCCTTCTGGTGGATCCAGCGGAAGAGCTGGGTCGCACGGAAGCGCTTCTCGCCCAGGCCTTCGCAGTGCGTGGCCAGGCGGTCGAGGTCGAAGTCGAGGAGGTTGATCACGTCTGCAGGCTCAGGGCCTCGGGCCGGGCTTCAAGCATAAAGGCCCCGCGGCATGCGGCAAGCACGCGGCGGGGCCAACGGGTGGGGCCGGGGCGGCGGTCGGACACCGCCGGCCCCGGTCCGCCCTTCGCCGCTCAGCGGCTGTAGACGTTCAGGCCGGGAAAGAAGAAGGCCACTTCGGCAGCGGCCGTCTCGGGGGCGTCCGAGCCGTGCACGGCGTTGGCGTCGATCGAGTCGGCGAAGTCGGCGCGGATGGTGCCCTTCTCGGCCTTCTTCGGGTCGGTGGCG
>CAYSQO010000040.1:0-18870 GCA_964433315.1 uncultured Rubrivivax sp. | reverse complement strand
CGGGGGGCTGGGCGGGAGGGGCAGGGGGCGTCGGGCGCCGGGCGGGGCTCGATAAACTGCCGGGCGTTTGCCGGCGTGGGCCGGCGAGCCCTTTCGCGCCGCCGTCCTCACGCATGCCTCCCGATTCTCTCGCCCCCGTGCCCGCCGCCTTCTCGGGCGATGCCTTCGACGGCCCCGGCTTCGTCGACGGCGGCCTGGCCTGGCAGCGGGTGGGACGGCAGGAGCCGCTGCCGGCGGGCTGGTCCCTGCTGGCCGAGCGCTGTCTTGACCGGGTGGAGCCCCTGGACCGTGCCGAGCCGGCCCGCCTGGCCGCCGACCAGTCCTGCGTGGAGCGCTGGCTGGCGGCCGGCACCGTGCACACCGAGCGTCGGGGCTGCTGGACCACGGCACGCTGCGCCGAGGGCTGGCTGGCCACCGCCACGCTCGACGAGGCCGCCGAGCCCGGCGGCCTGCAGGCCGCCACCGAGCGCCTCTACCGTGAGCTGTTCGGTCTGCTGGATGCCGAAGCCGCGGCCGGCCGGCCCTGGCACCTGCTGAAGGTCTGGAACTACCTGGCCGACATCAACGGCAGCGACCCGGCCGACGGCCAGGACGGGCTGGAGCGCTACCGCCAGTTCAACGTGGGTCGCCGCCTGGCCTATGCCCAGGCCCGCCGCAGCGCCAGCGACCGCGTGCCGGCCGCCTGCGCCCTGGGCACCCACCGTGGCCCGCTCACCGTGCATGTGCTGGCGGGGCCCGTGCCGCCGGTGCCGGTGGAGAACCCGCGCCAGACCCGGGCCTATCACTACCCCAGCGACTACGGCCCGCGCAGCCCCATCTTTGCCCGCGCGGCGCTGGCCGAGCTGGGCGGCGGCCGGGAGGGCTTGCTGATCTCCGGCACCGCGGCCATCGTGGGCCACGCCAGCCTGCACGCCGGCCGGGCCGACAAGCAGGCTTCCGCCCTGCTGGACAACCTGGAATCGGTCTGGCTGGCCGCGCAGATCGACGCCCGCGCCCCGCACCGCTGGGCCGACCTGGCCCTGACCGTCTACCTGCGCGACCCGGCCGACCAGCCCGCCGTCGCCGAAGCCCTGGCCCGCCGCTTCCCGGCGGACAGCCCCGCGCTGCGCGGGGTCGTCTACCTTCACGCCGACATCTGCCGGGCCGAGCTGCTGGTGGAGGTGGAGGCCCAGCAGATCACGCGGAGGGCCTGAGCGCGGGGGCCTGGGGCGACCGCGCAGCCGCCCGTCAGCGGAAGTCGACGCAGTGCAGGCCGAAGCGCCCTTCGCGGCGGTCGGCGAAATAGCGTTCCAGCGTCGTCCGCACGGTGCGGAAGGCCAGCTCGTCCCAGGGAATCTCGGCCTCGGTGAAGAGTCGGGCCTCCAGAGTCTCGGGGCCCGGGGCGAAATCCACGTCGCGCAGCGCGGCGCGGTAGTACAGGTGGATCTGGCCGACGGCGACCACGTTCATCACGCTGAACAGGCCCTGCAGCTCGATGCGGGCGCCGGCTTCTTCGTCGGTCTCGCGCAGCGCGCCCTCGGCGCTGGTTTCGCCGAGTTCGAGGAAGCCCGCGGGCAGGGTCCAGAAGCCGTGGCGCGGCTCGATGGCGCGGCGGCAGAGCAGCACCTGGTCGCCCCAGGTCGGCACGGTGCCGACGACGTTGATCGGGTTCTCGTAATGGATGGTGCCGCAGGCGGGGCAGACCGCGCGTTCGCGGTTGTCGTCAGCCGGCACGCTGTAGTCGACGGCATGGCCGCAGGCTCGGCAGTGGCGGATGCGGCGGGGGTCGATCAGCATGCGGGTCAGTGTAGCGGTGGGGCTTCGGCGGGCGGCCCGGGGGGCGGTGTGGGCGATGATGCGGCGATGACGGTTTCAACCCCTTCCGAGCTGAGCCACGCCGACCTGCTGCACCCGGGGCCCGGCTTCGGCCCGGCCCGCGCGGTGATGAGCACGCGCGACGGGGGCGTGAGCCAGGGGCCCTGGCGCGGCCTGAACCTGGGCAGCGCCGTGGGCGACGCGCCGGCCGATGTGGCCGAGAACCGCCGACGCTTCCTGGCCTGGCTGGGCCGGCACGGGGCCTGGCTGCCGCCGCCGGCCGAGGGCCCCGACCTGCTGGCCGGGCCGGCCTGCGACGGGCCCTGGATGCGGCAGGTGCACGGCAGCCGCGTGCTGCGCTGGGGGCGCGATGCCGCGGGCCGGCCCCGGGCCCTGGGCCTCTGGCAGCCCGCGCCGGCCGCCGCGGGCCAGCTGCCGGCGCTGGTCTGGCAGCCGCTGGCCGGGGAGGCGTCCGCCGCACCGGGGCTGCAGGAGGCCGATGCCTGCCTGAGCACCGAGCCGGGCCTGCCCTGCATCGTCCAGGTGGCCGATTGCCTGCCCCTGCTGCTGGCCGCGCCGGACCGGCCGGCCGTGGCCGCCGTCCACGCGGGCTGGCGGGGGCTTGCCGGCGGGGTGATCGAAGCGGCCGTGGCCGCCCTGCAGACGGCGGCCGGCGTGCCGCCCGCGGCGCTTCAGGCCTGGATCGGAGCCTGCATCGGCCCCGAGGCCTTCGAGGTGGGTGCCGAGGTGCTGCCCGCCTTCGGTGCGTCGCCCTTGCACCCCGGCCCCGGTTTCCGTCCCAGCCCGCAGCGGGCGGCCGACGGCGCGCCGCGCTGGCTGGGCGATCTGCCGCAGCTGGCCCGGCTCCGACTGCAGGCCCTGGGTGTGACGCAGGTGGACGCTGCGGGCGTGTGCACGCACGCGTCGCCCTCGCGCTGCTTCTCCTACCGCCGCGAGGCAATCACGGGGCGGATGGCGGCGGCGGTGTGGTGGCCGCTGGGGCCGGATCGGGGCTGAGGCCTGCGTCTGGAGCCGGAGCCGAAACCGGCGCGGCCGCGGCCTCGGCAGCCCGCCGGGCCGCGCGGCGCTGGGGGGTGCCCAGCAGGTAGATCACCAGGGCGAGCGGCCCGACGCCGTAGAGCAGGAAGGTCATCAGCGCGCCGAGCACGCTGCCCTGCGCGTGGGTGGCCTCGGCCAGGGCCATCATCAAGGCCACGTAGATCCAGGCGATGGCAATCAGATACATCTTCGGGGGCGCTTCGGCCGGCTCTTCGGGGAGATCCCGAGTGTCGCCGCGGCCACGCCCGACAGCATTGCGCAAGCCGCAAGCCCCAGCATGCCCCAGGATGCGCTGCGGGAACCGGACGGCCGGTGCACCTGTGCAGCGCGGGGCGCACCGAAATGTCATCGATGGCACTGAACATGCATCCTGTGCACGACGCGGGACAGCCACCGCGTAAATCTTGGTAGAAACCCGGCTTGTGCGCCCACGACCCAGGAGACTCATGGAAACGTTCAACACTGGCCTGCCCGAACTGCCGGGCTTTGGCGCCGCAGGCAAGATGCTCACCGAAGGTTGGCAGCGCGCGCTGTCGGGCCTCTCTGGCATGGCGCTGGCGCCCGAGGCGGTCCTGGCGGCGCAGAAGCAGTACCTGCAGGACGCCACCGAGCTGTGGAACCGGCTGGCGGCCGGTCCCGAGGCGAAGATCGAGCCGCCGAAGGCCGACCGCCGCTTCGCCGGCGAGGCCTGGGCGCAGAACCCCGCCGCGGCGCTGAGCGCCCAGCTCTACGCGCTCAACGCGCGGACGATGCTCTCGCTGGCCGATGCGGTGCAGGGGGATGCGAAGACGCGTGAGCGGGTTCGTTTCGCAGTGCAGCAATTCATCGATGCCAGTGCGCCATCGAATGTCCTCGCCCTGAACCCGGAGGCCCTGCGCAAGGCCGTGGATACCCAGGGGCAGAGCCTCGCGGCCGGCGTGCAGCACCTGCTCCACGACCTGAGGCAGGGGCATCTTTCGCAGACCGACGAGTCCATGTTCGAGGTCGGCCGCAACCTGGCGACGACGCCGGGCACCGTGGTCTTCGAGAACGCGGTGTGCCAGCTCATCGAGTACGCGCCGACGACCGAGAAGGTCCGCAAGACGCCGCTGCTGATCGTCCCGCCCTGCATCAACAAGTACTACATCCTCGACCTGCAGCCGGAGAACTCCTTCGTGCGCCACGCCGTGGCGGCGGGGCACCGGGTCTTCCTGGTGAGCTGGGTGAATGCCGACGAATCGCTGGCCGAGACCACCTGGGACGACTACGTCGAGCAGGGCGTCATCGGCTCCATCGAGGCCGTACGCTCGATCAGCAAGCAGTCGCAGATCAACGCCCTGGGCTTCTGCGTCGGCGGCACCCTGCTGACGACCGGCCTGGCCGTGTACGCCGCGCGGGGCGAGAAGCCCTGCAAGAGCATGACCCTGCTCACCAGCTTCCTCGACTTCAGCGACACCGGCATCCTCGACCTGTTCGTCGACGAGCAGGCCGTCGCGCTGCGCGAGATGACGATCGGCAAGCGCGGCCTGCTCAAGGGCCGCGAGCTGGCGGCGACCTTCAGTTTCCTGCGGCCCAACGAGCTGGTCTGGAACTACGTCGTCGGCAACTACCTGAAGGGCGAGACGCCGCCGGCCTTCGACCTGCTGTACTGGAACTCCGACAGCACCAACCTGCCGGGGCCGATGTACTGCTGGTACCTGCGCAACACCTACCTCGAGAACAACCTCAAGAAGCCCGGCAAGGCCGTGGTCTGCGGCGAGCGGGTGGACCTGGGCAAGCTGGACATGCCCGTCTTCCTCTACGCCTCGCGCGAGGACCACATCGTTCCCTGGGAAAGCGCCTACGAGAGCGTCAACCTCCTGCCCGGCCCCAAGACCTTCGTGCTCGGCGCCTCCGGCCACATCGCCGGGGTGGTGAACCCGCCGGCCAAGAAGAAGCGCAGCCACTGGACCAACGCGCACCTCGTGCCCTCGGCCAAGGACTGGTTTGCCCAGGCCACCGAGGAGCCCGGCAGCTGGTGGCCGAGCTGGCTCGACTGGCTCGATGCGCAGTCCGGCGCCCTCGTGGCCGCCCCGGCCCAGCCCGGCAACAGCCGCTACCCGGCCCTGGAGCCGGCGCCCGGCCGCTACGCCCGCGTCCGCCACGCCAACTGATGGGCGTGTTGCAGCTCTGCCCTGTCGGGGTTGCCGCCGAGGGACGGCGGCTGGGCCCCGCAGGACACTCGTCGGCGCGCCGACCGGGTCCGGCTCTTGCCTGGCCCTGGGCCGGCGTGGCCGCTGCGGCCTGCCGCAGCCCGGCGGGGCCCGGACCGACACCGCCCCACCTCACGATCACGTCCTTTCCCTGATCGACCGACCCCCGACCAAGACTCTGGAGGAGCCTGAACCATGACCGACATCGTGATCGTCGCCGCCGCCCGCACCGCCGTGGGCAAGTTCGGCGGCTCGCTGGCCAAGACGCCGGCCCCCGAACTCGGCGCTGCCGTCATCAAGTCCCTGCTGCAACGCACCGGTGTGACCGGTGAGCAGATCAGCGAAGTCATCCTCGGCCAGGTCCTGACCGCCGGCAGTGGCCAGAACCCGGCCCGTCAGGCCGTGATCAAGGCCGGCCTGCCCGAGGGCGTGCCCGCCTTCACGATCAACAAGGTCTGCGGCTCGGGCCTCAAGGCCGTGATGCTGGCCGTGCAGGCCATCAGGGACGGCGACGCCGAGATCGTCATCGCCGGCGGCCAGGAGAACATGTCCGCCTCGCCGCACGTGCTGCCCGGTTCGCGCGACGGCCAGCGCATGGGCGACTGGAAGGTCGTCGACACGATGATCAACGACGGTCTGTGGGACGCCTACAACCACTACCACATGGGCATCACGGCCGAGAACATTGCCAAGCAGTACGGCATCTCCCGCGACGCCCAGGACGCCCTGGCCCTGGCCAGCCAGCAGAAGGCCGCCGCCGCCCAGGAGGCGGGCCGCTTCAAGGACGAGATCGTCCCGGTGCTGATCCCGCAGAAGAAGGGTGACCCGCTCGTCTTCGACCAGGACGAGTTCATCAACAAGAAGACCAGCGCCGAGGTGCTGGCCGGCCTGCGTCCCGCCTTCGACAAGGCCGGTTCGGTGACCGCCGGCAATGCCTCGGGCATCAACGACGGCGCCGCCGCGGTGATGGTGATGAGCGCGGCCAAGGCGGCCGAGCTGGGCCTCAAGCCCATGGCCCGCATCGCGTCCTACGCGTCCTCGGGCCTGGACCCGAAGATCATGGGCATGGGCCCGGTCCCGGCCAGCCGCAAGGCCCTGGAGCGCGCCGGCTGGAAGGCCAGCGAGCTTGACCTGCTGGAGATCAACGAGGCCTTCGCCGCCCAGGCCTGTGCCGTCCACCAGGAGATGGGCTGGGACACCAGCAAGGTCAACGTGAACGGTGGCGCCATCGCCATCGGCCACCCCATCGGCGCGTCCGGCTGCCGCGTGCTGGTCACCCTGCTGCACGAGATGCAGAAGCGTGACGCCAAGAAGGGCATCACCTCGCTGTGCATCGGCGGCGGCATGGGCGTGGCCCTGACCGTCGAGCGCTGAGCGGCGACCTCCCCCGTTTTCCCGCCAGCGTCCCCGGCCGCCTCGCCGCGGCGGTCGGCACGCCGGCCCTGTTCCCGAACCCACACCCAGGAGACAAAGCGATGAGCAACAACAACGGCAAGGTGGCCTACGTCACCGGCGGCATGGGCGGCATCGGTACCGCCATCTGCCAGCGCCTGCACAAGGAGGGCTTCAAGGTCATCGCAGGTTGCGGCCCGAGCCGCGACTACAACAAGTGGCTGGCCGAGCAGACCGCCCTGGGCTACACCTTCTACGCTTCGGCGGGCAACGTCGCCGACTGGGATTCGACGGTCGAGGCCTTCAACAAGGTCAAGGCCGAGCACGGCACGGTCGACGTGCTGGTGAACAACGCCGGCATCACCCGCGACGGCATGTTCCGCAAGATGAGCAAGGCCGACTGGGATGCCGTGATGTCGACCAACCTCGACAGCATGTTCAACGTGACCAAGCAGGTCATCGACGGCATGCTCGACAAGGGCTGGGGCCGCATCATCAACATCAGCTCGGTCAACGGCGAGAAGGGTCAGTTCGGCCAGACCAACTACTCGGCGGCCAAGGCCGGCATGCACGGCTTCACCATGGCCCTGGCGCAGGAAGTCGCCAGCAAGGGCGTGACGGTCAACACCGTGAGCCCGGGCTACATCGCCACCGACATGGTCACCGCCATCCGCCAGGACGTGCTGGACAAGATCATCTCGGGCATCCCGGTGCGCCGTCTCGGCAAGCCGGAGGAGATCGCTTCGGTGATCGCCTGGCTGGCCGGCGAAGACGGTGGCTTCACCACCGGGGCCGATTTCTCGTGCAACGGCGGTCTGCACATGGGCTGAGCCCCGTCCGGGCCTGTCCAGCAAAAAGCCCGCGGTGCAAGCCGCGGGCTTTTTTCATGGTGCAGCGCAGGCTCGGCGCCTCAGTCGCGGCGCGGCAGGGTGCCGATGGCCTCCACGGCCACCATGCCCTCGAGCGCGGCACAGACCTGGCCGATCGTGCCGCCGATCACCGCCCGGCGAGGGTCCCGCGGGTCGGTGCTGATCCGGACCGCACGACCGGCCTCGGGCAGCGGGGGGGCGGCGTGGCGTTCGCTGCGGAAGGGCGTCAGCGGCCGACGCAGACTGGCCGCTCGAGGCAGGGCGGGCAGGGTGGGCGTCAGGGTCGGGAACGGTCCAGGCGTCATCACGGTCATCCTCAGCTCAGCACGGTGTTGCGGATCAGGCCGACGGCCAGCCCTTCGATCGCGAATTCACCGGATTCGGGCCCCACGCGGATCGGCTGGAAGTCGGGGTTCTCGGGCAGCAGCTCGATGCCGCCGGCCAGGCGCCGGAAGCGCTTGACCGTGACTTCATCGGCCAGGCGGGCGACGACGATCTGGCCGTCGCGGGCTTCGTGGGCGCGCTGCACGGCGAGCAGGTCGCCGTCGAGGATGCCGACATCGCGCATGCTCTGCCCGCGGACTTTCAGGAGGTAATCCGGCCGGCGGGCGAAGAGGGCGGGATCGACGCCGAGGATCTGTTCGATGTGTTCCTGGGCGAGGATGGGATGCCCCGCCGCGACGCGGCCCACCAGCGGCAGCCGCAGCGCGCTGTAGCGGGTGGCGACGACCTCCTCGGCGCCGCTGCCGCGGCCGGCGTGGATGGCACGCAATGTGTCAGACTGAAGCCGGATCCCCCGCGAGGTGCCGCCCAGCAGCGTGATCACGCCCTTGCGTGCCAGGGCCTGGAGATGCTCCTCCGCGGCGTTGGCGGAGCGGAAGCCGAGCTCGGCGGCGATCTCGGCCCGGGTGGGCGGGGCACCGGTGGTCTCGACGGCGCGGCGGATCAGCGCCAGCACCTGCTGCTGCCGGTTCGTGAGCTTGGGGATGTCGTCCATCGGCGCGGTCCTTGGTGGCTTGCCGGCAGGCCTGGGCGGGGCCGGCAGACTGTCTTTCTATCCAGTGCCTGTAGTTTCAACCAGTTCCATGGACTTGCCAAGCCATTCCGCCGCGCACTCCCCCCTGGATGCACGGGTCGCCCGAGTCGTCGTGCTGGGCACCGGCGGCACCATCGCCGGCGTCGCGGCAGGCTCCGAGGACCGCGGGCCCTACCGTGCGGCCGAACGTGGCATCGATCAGCTGCTGGCAGCCCTGCCCGAGCTGCGGGGCCAGCCGCTGGAGCACGAGCAGCCGGCCCAGATCGACAGCAAGGACATGGGGGCCGCGGTCTGGCAGCCGCTGCTGGCGCGCTGCGCGCACCACCTGGCGCGCCCCGAGGTCTGCGGCCTGGTGCTGACCCATGGCACCGACACCCTGGAGGAGACCGCCTGGCTGCTGCACCGCCTGCTGCCGCGTGCCAAGCCGGTGCTCCTGACCGCGGCGATGCGCCCGGCCACGGCGCGCGGCGCCGACGGTCCCGGCCACCTGCTGGATGCCGTGCGGCTGGCCGCCGCGCCCGCCACACCCGGGGGCGTGGCCGTGGTCTTCGGGGGTGAGTACCTCGGCGCACGCGGCCTGCGCAAGTTGCACCCCCAGCGTCTGCTGAGCTTTGCCACCGGCCCAGACGCGGCCCGCGGTGAGCTGCGCCTCGACGGCCTGCGCTTGCGCCAGCGGCCTGCCGCATCGGCCCCGGCCGACGAGCCGCCCCTGGCCCTGGAGCCGCGGGCCCTGCCGCCCGCCCCCTGGCCGCGGGTGGAGGTGCTGAGCAGCCATGCCGATGCGGACGGGGCCGTGGTCGATGCGTTGCTCGCCCCGTCAGTCGGACCGGGCCGTCCGCTGCAGGGGCTGATCGTCGCCGGCACCGGCAACGGCACCCTGCACCAGGGGCTGGCGACGGCCCTGTCGCGGGCCCGTGCGGCGGGCTGCGTGGTCTGGCGCACCACCCGGCTGCCCGAGGGCGAGGTGATCGATCCGGAGGCGGTCGATGCCGGTGCCTCGCCGCTGGAGCGGCCCACGGCTGCGGACGCGCCGCTGCCCTGCATCGCGCTGTCGCCCTGGCAGGCGCGGGTCGAGCTGGTGCTGCGCCTGCTGGCGCGGCAGGTGGATCCGGCGCAGGGCTGAAGCGCGGCGGCGTCCGGCCCTCGACCCCTGCCCGCCGCCCGCCCGCCAGGCGCGGCAGGGCGGATCCCTGCCCAGGCCCCTGCCCATGCCCATGCCCATGCCCATGCCCATGCCCATGCCCCGGCGGCCGAGGCGCCGCCTGGCGCTAAGCGCTCGGCGGGCGCACCACCACCTGCGGCAGTGCGCCGGGGCCGGGGGGCCAGGGCAGGGTGATGCGGCGCTCGTCGGGCGGCAGGGCAGGATCGGCCGCATGGCTGCGCTCGATCCAGTGCAGCCGGTTGCCGCCCGCCTGCCGCTCCAGCATCAGCACGGACGAGCTGAGCGTGCCGTAGCGGCCGTCCGGCGTGCGGATGAAGCAGGACGAGAGCCAGCGCTCCCAGTCGGCCGACACTCCGGTGGCGGGCAGCTCGGCCGGATCGGCCGGACGCGGGTCGGCCAGCGCCGCGAAGAGCCGCCGGGCCAGGGCCTCGGCGTCGGTCTCGTCCGGCGGGGCCGCGCGGGTCGGCGCTTCGTCCGGGGGCGGCTGACGGTCGACGGCCGCCAGCGCCTCGGCCAGGGCGGCCTTGAGCGCGCGCAGCTTGGGCCAGGGGGTGTCGAGGGCCGCATTCGACACACCGTGCACGCCCGGCCCGAGGGCTTGCAGGCCCGGGGCGAAGGCCCCATGCCCGGCCTGCAAGGCATGCCAGCGGCCGGCCTGCCGGCCATCGGGGGCGAGCTGGCCCAGCAGCAGGTTGTGGCCGTTGTGCGCGGCGGGGGGATGGGCGGCGGCCCAGGCGCTGGCGTCGGCCGCGCTGTCCAGCCAGCGCAGCGGCAGCTCGCCGCGGCTGCGGGCCTCGGGCCGCTGATGGGCGGGGGCGCGGACGTTGGTCAGCAGCGCCAGGCGCCCCCGCGGCGAGAGCAGCATCCAGCCGCCGCCCGCCTGCAGGTCCCGGCCGCCGAGCACCGGCACCGCGCCCGGCAGGCGATCCGTCCACCAGTGCAGGGCCTGGGTCGGGCGGGCGCGGAACTCGTCGCGGTTGGCGGCAATGACCAGGGGGAAGCGCGGGTGGGCGTCCAGCGCCAGGCCGATCAGGCACATGGCGGCAGCGTGCGGAAGGACTCCAGGTGTCGGCCGCCCACGCCCGCGGCGGCGCAGTGCGCGGCCATCCGGCCCTCGATGGCCGCGGCCAGGGCCCCGTCCACCCCGGGGCCGGGGCGGCGGTAGATCTCCATCCAGGTGCGCTCGCCGGCGGCGGCATCCACACGTTCCAGCAGCCGCGCTTCCAGCCCCGGATGGGCGGCGCACAGCGCGGCCTGCTCGGCCCGCAGCACGGGCCCCAGGGCGGCGGCGATGGCGTCCGGCACGCGGTAGTAGAGGTAGCGCTCGACGCCCGGCGCGTCGGTCGCGCTCATTCGGCCTCGGCCGGCAGCGGGTAGGGCAGGGGCTGCGGACGCAGGGCCGGGCCGTCGGCCGCCCCCAGATGCAGACCCGGGCCGTCGAGCGCGGCCAGCTTCACCTCGATCAGCGCGCTCCAGCCGGCGCCGTCGGGCCGCGGCGCGGCCGCGGCCACCACGCCGGCCGGCTGGCCGGGGTCATCGGCCGCATAGACCTCGGCCCCCACCGCCATCGGCACGTCGGCGTCCACGCGCTGGCCGCGCCGCTTGAGCGTGCCGCGGTACTGGCTGCGGGCGACCACCTCCTGCCCCGGGTAGCAGCCCTTGCGGAAGTCGACGCCGCCGACCCGCTCGTAGTTCAGCATCTGCGGCACGAAGGCCTCGACCGTCGCGGCCTGCACCGGCACCACGCCGCTGGCGACTTCCAGCCAGTCCCAGGCCTGCGGCGTCAGGGCCGGATGGGCCGCGAGCCAGGCCTGCGCCCGGTCGGCCGGGCCGATCCACAGGGCACGCGGGCAGTCGGCGGCCAGCGGCGCCGAGCGGGCCGAGGGCAGACGCAGCAGGCGGGCCTGGCCCGCGTCGACGGCGGCACTGGCCCAGGTGCGGGCGGGCTGGTCGGCCGCGGCCACCTCGCCCAGGCCGGCATCGGCCAGGGCGCGGGCGGCTGTCGGCCCGGCCAGGCCGAGCACGGTCAGTTCGGCCGCGCCGTCGCGCAGCCTGGCCTTGGCGCGCAGCACGAACATGGACAGTCGCTTGAGCGTGGCCGGCAGCAGCGCGGACTCCAGTACCAGCCAGAGGGTGTCGGGTGCGGGCCGGCAGACGACGAAGCTGGCCAGCATCCGGCCCTTGGCTGAGCAGTAGGCGGCCAGCCGGGCTTCGCCGCTGCTGAGCCGCGCCACGTCGTTGCTGAGCTGGCCGTGCAGGAAGCTGGCCGCCTCCTCGCCCTCGGCAACGATCACCGCACTGCGGGGCAGGCGCAACACGCCGTCAGGCTGGACGGCAGCAGCAGGGGCTTGCAGGTTCATGCCCTGATTATCATGAGCCGATGATCCCGATCCGGCCGCTGCGGCCCATCCTGCGCCGCAGCCCCCGCGCGGCTGCCCGGGGCCGGCTGCGGCGGGTCGGGCTGCTGCTCCTGCTGGCGCTGACCCTGCTGCCGGCCCTGCTGGCCGCGCTGGCGGTGCAGGCCTGGCAGCACCGGGCGCTGCCGCTGGCCGCCGAGCGCGTGGAGCTGCGCATCGCGCCCGGAAGCAGCCCGCAGCAGGTGGCGCGGGCCTGGGTCGAGGCCGGGGTCGACCTGCCGGCCCGCCTGCTCTACGAGGGCTTCCGCTGGTCGGGCGAGGCCGGTCGCATCCGCGCTGGCAGCTACGCCATCGTTCGCGGCACGACCGGCGCCGAGCTGCTCGGCAAGATGGTGCGCGGCGAGGAGGAACTGGCCGCCGTGCGCATCGGCGAAGGCTGGACGGTGCGCCAGATGCGCGCCGCCCTGGCCGCCGCCGAGGCCCTGCGGCCCGACACCGCCGCCCTCGACGAGGCCGCGCTGATGGCTGCGCTGGGCGCGCCGGGCCAGGCCGCCGAGGGCCGCTTCTACCCCGACACCTACACCTACAGCCGCGGCAGCGCCGATCTGGAGGTGCTGCGCCGCGCCCACCGCGCCATGCAGCAGGCGCTGGACCAGGCCTGGGCCGGCCGCGCCGCCGACCTGCCGCTGCGCAGCGCGGACGAGGCCCTGATCCTGGCCTCCATCGTCGAGAAGGAGACCGGTCTGGCGGCGGACCGCGGCCGCATCGCGGGGGTCTTCGTCAACCGCCTGCGCCTGGGCATGCGGCTGCAGACCGATCCGACGGTGATCTATGGCCTGGGCCCGGCCTTCGACGGCAACCTGCGGCGCCGCGACCTGGAAACCGACACGCCCTGGAACACCTACACCCGGGCCGGCCTGCCGCCCACGCCGATCGCGCTGCCCGGCCGCGAGGCCCTGCGCGCGGCGGTGCAGCCCGAGGCCACCACCGCGCTGTACTTCGTCGCCCGGGGCGACGGCAGCAGCGCCTTCAGCGCCGACCTCGACACGCACAATCGCGCCGTCCGGCGCTTCCAGCTTGCGCCGGCCGCGTCGCGACCGGCTTCGACTCCCTCCGCCTCCTCCTCCCCCCGCCCATGAGCCAGCCCGCTCCGACCGGACTCTTCCTCAGCTTCGAAGGCATCGACGGTGCCGGCAAGTCCAGCCACATCGCCGGCATCGCCGAGCGCTTCCGCGCCGCCGGCCGCGAGGTGCTGACCACGCGCGAACCGGGCGGCACGCCGCTGGCCGAGTCGCTGCGCGAACTGGTGCTGCACCAGGCCATGGACCCGCTGACCGAGGCCCTGCTCGTCTTCGCCGCGCGCCGCGACCACCTGCAGCAGTGCATCGAGCCGGCGCTGGCCCGCGGCGCCGTCGTGCTCTCTGACCGCTACACCGACGCCACCTTCGCCTACCAGGGCGGCGGCCGCGGGTTCGACCTGGCCGTGCTGCGCACGCTGGAAGGCTGGGTCCAGGCCCGCGACGACGTGCCCGGCCGCCTCCGCCAGCCCGACCTGACCTTCTGGTTCGACCTGGCGCCCGCCATCGCCGCCGAGCGGCTCGCCGGCGCCCGCGCGCCGGACCGCTTCGAGGCCCTGGACCAGGCCTTCTTCACCCGCGTCCGCGAGGGCTATGCCGCGCGTGCCGCGGCCGAGCCGCAGCGCTTCGCCCGCATCGAGGCCGATGCGCCCCGCGAGGCCGTGGCGGCCCAGATCGCCCGCGTGCTCGAGGCACGCGGCTTCTGACGTCCCCCCGAACCGGCATGCCGCCGCCCGCCTCGCGCCCGTCCGTCCGCGCCCCGCGTGCGGCCTCCGCCCGGCCCGAGCCGGCGGCGGCTCCGCTCGGCGCGGCCCTGGGCCTGCCCGGTGGGCGCCTGCCGGCCTGGCTGGAGGGGGCGTTTGCGCAGGCTGCGGGCCTGGGCGAGGTGCCGGCCCTGCTGATCCACGGCCCGGCCGGCGTCGGCAGCTACGAGCTGGCGGTGGCCCTGGCCGCCGCTGCGCTGTGCGAGACGGCCCCCGGCGCGGCCCGCCCGGCCGGCCGCGCCTGCGGCCACTGCGCCGGCTGCCAGACCCTGCGCGCCGGCACCCATCCCGACCTGCTGCTGCTTCTGCCCGAGGCCCTGCAG
This sequence comes from uncultured Rubrivivax sp., assembly GCA_964433315.1. Lineage (GTDB taxonomy): Bacteria > Pseudomonadota > Gammaproteobacteria > Burkholderiales > Burkholderiaceae_C > Aquariibacter. The sequence goes on along the minus strand of CAYSQO010000040.1, from coordinate 4,867 downwards.
GGCGAGCTGGGCTGGGGCAGCGGCGAGGACGCCGAGCCCGCGCCCGCCAGCGAGGACGGCGGCGGCAAGGGAAGCCGCAAGCCCAGCCGCGAGATCCGCGTCGAGGCGCTGCGCCGCGCGGTCGCCTTCGCGCAGCAGACCAGCTCGCGCGGGGGCGCCAAGGTCGTGCTGGTCCATCCGGCCGAGCGCATGAACGCGGTGGCCGCCAACACCCTGCTCAAGACGCTGGAGGAGCCGCCCCCGCGGCTGCGCTTCCTGCTCAGCAGCGCCGCACCGCAGCACCTGCTGCCCACCGTGCGCAGCCGCTGCCGCAGCCTGCGCCTGGACCTGCCGCCCGCCGAGCCGGCCCAGGACTGGCTGCAGGCGCGGGGCCTGGCGCCCGAGGCGGCCAGCGTGCTGCTGGCGGCTGCCGGCGGCGCCCCCTTCGAGGCGCTGGCCCGCGCAGGCCAGGGCCTGGACGCCGACCTCTGGCGCGCGCTGCCCGCCGAAGTGCGCGCCGGCCGCGCGGCCCGCCTGGCCGAGCTGCCCCTGCCGCTGCTGATCGACGCCCTGGCCAAGCTCTGCCACGACCGCATGCGCCGCGTGTTTGGTGCCGCCCCACGCTTCTTTCCGGCCGACAGCCTCGGGCCGGCCGGTGGCTCGCCCCAGGCCCTGCGCGTGCTGAGCGACTGGGCCCGCAGCCTGCGCCGCGAAGCCCGTCAGGCCGAGCACCCCTGGCATGCCGCGCTGGCGATGGAGGCCTTGCTCGCCGAGGCCCGCCAGGCCCTGGCCGAGGCGGCCGCGCCCCCCACCCTAAACTCGCGGCCATGAGCGGCGAGCCCTCCCAGCCCCCGGCGCCTGACGGCGAGGCGCCCCGCACCGTGCTGTCCGGCCTGGCCCCCCTGCCCGAGGCCATGACCCTGCACGGCGCCCTGCCGTCCGGCGCGATCCAGCTGGTCTTCCGCGACAAGCCGGCGCTCTACGCGGCCTACCTGCCTTTTCTGAGCGAAGGTGGCATCTTCGTGCCCACCACCCGCCCGCTGCGGCTGGGCGACGTGCTGACCCTGCTGCTCACCCTGCCCGACGAGTTGCAGCCCCGCCGCCTCCGCGGTGCGGTGGCCTGGATCACGCCGCCGCGGGCGCCCGGCGGCCGCACCCAGGGCGTGGGCATTGCCTTCCCGGCCGACGACGAGGGGCGGACGCTGCGTATCCGCATCGAGGAGATCCTCGGCACGCTGATCGCCTCCTCCAAGCCGACCCAGACCCTCTGAGCCCCGGGCCGCCGGCGGCGGCCCTGCACGATGTACATCGATTCCCACTGCCACCTGAACTTTCCCGGCCTGCGCGAGCGTCTGCCCGAGGTACTGGCGGCCATGCACGCCGCCCGGGTCGAGCAGGCGATCTGCATCTGCACCACGCTGGAAGAGGCCGATGCCGTGCAGGCCCTGGCCGCGGCGCATCCGCAGCTCTTCGCCACCGTCGGCGTCCACCCGGACAACGAGGGCGTGCGCGAGCCCGACCTCGACACCCTGCTGGCCTTGGCGGCGCGGCCGAAGATCGTCGCCATCGGCGAGACCGGCCTCGACTATTTCCGCCTGGAGGGCCGCAGCGTGGCCGACATGGCCTGGCAGCGCGAGCGCTTCCGCGTGCACCTGCGGGCGGCACGCCGCACCGGGCTGCCGGTGGTCGTCCACACCCGCAGCGCCTCCGAGGACACCCTGGCCATCCTGCGCGAGGAAGCCGCCGCTCCCGGGCTGCACCCGCTGCGCGGCGTGCTGCACTGCTTCACCGAGAGCCTGGCCGTGGCCGAGGCCGCGCTGGACCTGGGCTTCTTCATCAGCTTCTCCGGCATCCTGACCTTCAAGAACGCCAAGGAACTGCATGCGGTGGCGGCCGCCCTGCCGCTGGAGCGGGTGCTGATCGAGACCGACAGCCCCTACCTGGCGCCGGTGCCCCACCGCGGCAAGACCAACGAGCCGGCCTACGTGCCCCATGTGGCTGCGCAGATCGCCGCGCTGCGCGGCGTCCCGGTCGAGACCGTGGCCGCCGCCAGCCAGGCGAACACCCGCGCGCTCTTCGGCCTGCCCGAGCCGCAGGCCGCCTGAGCCGGTCCGGGCGCGTCAGCCCCCGGCCGGCCCCGGCGGGACGGGCTCGCCCGCGGCGGCCAGCGCGTCCAGCTCCTCGGGGCTGAAGCCGGCCGCGCCGCGCGCCTCGAAATTGAAGGGCCCGCGCAGTCGCGGGGCCTTGTAGCGATCGACCAGGCCCGGGTAGGCAGCCACCGGATCCAGGCCCTGCAGCGCGCACAGGTGGCGGTACCAGCGGTTGCCGACGGCGACATGGCCGACCTCGTCGCGCAGGATCACGTCCAGGATGGCCACCGCCCCCGCATCGCCGGCCCGGGCCAGCTTGGCCTGCAGCGGCGGGGTCGCGTCCAGGCCGCGGGCCTCCAGCGTGCGCGGCACCAGGGCCATGCGGGCCAGCGGGTCGTGGGCGGTGGCGGCGGTCATGCGCCACAGGCCATCGTGGGCGTCGAAGTCGCCGTAGGCCGTGCCCAGGCCGGCCAGGTGTTCGACCAGCAGGCTGAAGTGCAGGGCCTCCTCGCCGGCCACCCGCAGCCAGTCCCGGTAGTAGGCCGGCGGCAGCCCGGGGAAGCGCCAGGCGGCGTCCAGGGCCAGGTTGATGGCGTTGAACTCGATGTGCGCGATGGCATGCAGCAGCGCCGCGCGTCCCGCCGGCGTGGCCAGCGAACGCTGCGGCACCTGCTTGGGCGGCACCAGCCGCGGCCGGGCGGGCTGGCCCGGCCGGTCGGCGGGCGGGCTCAGCGGCGATTGCGTGTCGAGCGGCAGCCGGTCGCAGGCGGCCGCCTCGGCCAGGGCGCGCGCCGCGGCCGCCTTGCGGGCCGGATCGGGCTCGGCCCAGATCTGGCGGGCCGCCAGGCGCAGTTCGCCACAGGGCAGGGTGGGGATGGTCCCCACGGGGGCATCAAGCGACATGGGCGGGGCGGCGGGGCAGGACGGGCCGGGTGGCGTGCGGCGGAGCGGGCCGAAAGAGGCGGAACGGCGGGCCCGGGCGGCTCTCTAGAATCCGGGCCTTTGCGCGGCGCCAGGCCGCGGGCGGAGATTGTGCGGCGATGGCCTTGTACCGATTCGAGGGGCGGGAGCCCGAGGTTCACCCCGAGGCCTATGTGGCCGAGCGTGCCGAGCTGATCGGTGCGGTCACGGTCGCGGCCGGGGCCAGCGTCTGGTCGGGCGTGGTGGCGCGGGGTGACAACGAGCCCATCGCCGTCGGCGCGGGCAGCAACGTCCAGGAAGGCGTGGTGCTGCATACCGATATCGGCCACCCCCTGGTGATCGAAGAGGGCGTGACCATCGGCCACCAGGCCATGCTGCACGGCTGCCGCATCGGCGCCGGGGCGCTGGTCGGCATCCAGGCGGTGGTGCTCAACGGGGCGGTGATCGGCCCGCGCTGCCTGGTCGGTGCCGGGGCGCTGGTCACCGAGGGCAAGGTCTTCGAGGCGGGCCAGCTCATCCTGGGCTCGCCGGCCAAGGCCGTGCGGCCCCTGAACGAGGCCGAGCTGGCCGGACTGGCGCGCTCCGCGGCGTCCTATGTGGATCGCGGCCGCCGTTTCCGCGACGGCCTTCAGCGCGTGGACGCGCCGGCCCCCGCCGATGACGGCTTCAAGCCTGCCTGAGTCATGAGCGAGCTGCACAAGTTCATCTTCGAGGGGCTGCCGGTGCGCGGCATGCTGGTCCGCCTGACCGAGGGCTGGCAGGCCCTCCAGGCCCGCCGCGCAGCCGCCGGCGGCTGGCCGGCGCCGCTGACCGGCCTGGTCGGCGAGCTGGCCGCGGCGGGCGTGCTGATGCAGGCCAACCTGAAGTTCAACGGCGCCCTGGTGCTGCAGATCCACGGGGACGGGCCGGTCAAGCTGGCCGTGGTCGAGGTGCAGCCCGAGCTGAGATTCCGCGCCACCGCCACCCTGGTCGGCGAGCTGCCGCCCGACGCCGGCCTGCCGGCCATGGTCAACGCCCAGGGCAAGGGCCGCTGCGCGATCACCCTGGACCCGGCCGACCGCCTGCCCGGCCAGCAGCCCTACCAGGGCGTGGTGCCGCTGCACGGCGACCGCGGCGAGCCGCTGCACCGGCTCAGCGAGGTGCTGGAGCACTACATGCTGCAGTCCGAGCAGCTCGACACCAAGCTGATCCTGGCGGCCAACGGCGAGCTCGCGGCCGGCCTGCTGATCCAGCGCCTGCCGGTGGAAGGGGAGGGCAACCTCGAACGCGCGGCGCGCGAGGACGAAATCGGCCTGAGCGAGGCCTACACCCGCATCGCCCACCTGGCCTCGACCCTGACTCCGGAGGAATTGCTGACCCTGGACGCCGAGACCGTGCTGCGGCGCCTGTTCTGGGAGGAGGACCTGCGCCGTTTCGAACCCCTGGTGGGCGAGCAGGCGCCGCGCTTCGCCTGCCGCTGCTCGCGCGAGCGGGTCGCCGCGATGCTGCGCAGCCTGGGCCGCGAGGAGATGGACGGCCTGATCGCCGAGCGCGGCGAGGCCGAGGTCGGCTGCGAATTCTGCGGGGCGCAGTACCGCTTCGATGCCGTCGATGTCGGCGAGCTGTTCGTGCCGCAGCGCGACCAACCCCCGGTCAGCGGCCGGCCCCAATGAACCCAAAGGGTGCACAAACGGCCTTGACAGCCGTTTTGCCTCGGGTTTACCAGCATCGAAATGGGGCTCGACTGCACAAAGTCGAAATGCTCGCGTCAGGGGCCGGTGCTACATTGATTTTTGTGATTTGAGGGTCCTTCCCGTCCCCTTGCGTGTTTCCCTCGCGGGAAGCCGAAGGCGGGTCGCAATCCGCCAAGCGGTCAAGCCGTGTCGCGGAAGGTTGTC
>CAYSQO010000039.1:0-18971 GCA_964433315.1 uncultured Rubrivivax sp. | reverse complement strand
CCGGCCGCTCGCCCTGCCGCCGACCGGCGTCGCGGGAAACGGGGGGCACGGCCGGGGCGGCCGGCGGGCCTGCGCGCAGGCCGCCTGCTGCCGGGTGGCTTGCTGGGCCTGGTTTCGGGCCTGATGCTGGGCCTGGTGCTGCTCCCCTCGCCGGGCCTCGCGGGGCCGGCCCGGGCCGGCACGGCCCCGGCGGTGGCGCGAAGCTGCCCGGGACCGGACATTCCCCTCGAAGCTCTGGGGCCCGACACCTGGCTGCTGCCCGCGGCGCCCGGCAGCATCAGCCCCGCCAACCGCGGCCGCGTGCAGCCGCTGCTCGCCCACCGCGACGGCGCCCGGCTCTGGCTGCTCGGCACGGGCGCCACGCCGCGGCTGGGCCGCGCGATCCGCTGCCGGCTCGAAGCCCGGGCCGGCCAGCCGGTGACCGACCTGATCAACCCCTGGCCGCGGCCCGAGCACGTGATGGGCAACCGCGCCTTCCCGGGCGCCCGCGTCTGGGCCCATGCCGAGGTGGCGACCACGCTCAAGACGCGCTGCCCGCGCTGCATCGCCCGGCTGCGCGCCCAGCTGGGTCGCCATGGCGCCGAGCTGGGCCCCGGCCTGCAGGCCCTGCGCCTGCCGACCGACACGGTGCAGGGCGAGGCCGGCCGGCTCGGCCCCTTCCGCTGGTGGCGGCTGGACCGCGGCGAAGCCACGCCCGTCACCGTCTGGCGGCTCGACGCCGCCGCCCTGCTCTGGGCCCCCGGCCTGCTGTGGACAGCCGACGCGCCCGAGCTGCGCGACGCCACCCTGGCCGCGCTGGAGCCCAGCACCGACGCCCTGCAGGCCCTGCTGGCCGAGCCGCCGCCCGGCGGCGGCCCCTGGCGCCTGGTGCCCGAGCAGGGCCCGCTGGCCGGCCCCGAGGCTGTCGAGGCCACGCAGGCCTACTGGCGCGGCCTGCGCGAGGCGATCGACGCCGCCCAGGCCCGCGGCGCCGCCGAAACCGATCCCCCGCCGTCCGCCCTGCCCGGCGTGCCCGCGGCCTGGACCACCCAGGCCCGTCACGCCCTGAACTGGCAGCGGGCCTGGCGCGAGCGCGAGGCCGCAAGCTTCGACAATCCGGCCCCATGACCTCTACCCCAAGCACCCGCCTGCGCTGGTCGCAGCTGCTGTTCAGTCAGGGCTTCGGCACCCGCCGCGACTGCGAGGCGCTGATTTACGGCGGCTTCGTGGAGCACCAGGGGGCGGTCGTCGAGCAGGACGACTTCATCCTCGCCCAGGACGACCTGCCCTTCCGCGTCGAAGGCCAGGCCTGGGTCTACCGTGCCCAGGCCCTGCTGCTGCTGCACAAGCCGGCCGGCTACGAATGCTCGCAGCGCCCCTCGGCCTGGCCGGGCGTGCTCACCCTGCTGCCGCCGCCGCTGCGCAGCCGCAGCAAGGGCGGCGTGCAGCCCATCGGCCGGCTTGACCAGGACACCACCGGCCTGCTGCTGCTGACCGACGATGGCGCCCTGATCCACCGCGTCACCCACCCCAAGCACCATGTGCCCAAGGTCTACGAGGTGCAGACCGCCGAGCCCGTCACCGAGGCCCAGCTTGAGTGGCTGCGAGCCGGCGTGGTGCTCAACGACGCCCCCCAGCCCGTGCGTGCCGCGGCCTGCGAGGCCACGGCCGAGCGCGCCCTGCGCCTGACGCTGACCGAGGGCAAGTACCACCAGGTCAAGCGCATGGTGGCCGCCGTCGGCAACCATGTGAACGGACTGCACCGCAGCGCCTTTGGCAGCCTGAGCCTCGACCCCGAGACCCTACCCCCGGGCCGCTGGCGCTGGCTCAGCGCCGAAGAACGCGCCGCGCTGCTGCGCCGGGACTGAGGCGGCCGCTTTCGAGGCATCCTCCGCTGCACCTTCTGCGGCATGCTTCACGGCCTGTCCTGCAGCCTCTTCCGCCGGCCGGATCCCCGGCCCTGCCCCCCAACCGCCCTGCCCCGCCCCGGAGCCCGCCCATGTCCCTGCACACCACCCTCGGCGCCGCCCTGCGCCGCACCGCCCTGTTCACCGCCGCCCTGCTGGCCTGCGGCCTGGCCCAGGCCGCCGAGCCGCGCAGCGTGGGGGGCCTGAAGACGCCCGAGAGTGTGGTCGTCACCCGCGACGGCCGGGTCGTCGTCTCGGAGATCGGCGGCTTCGGCCAGGACGGCGACGGCCGTCTCAGCCTGGTGCTGCCCGACGGCAGCCTGCAGACCCTGGTCGACCAGGGCCTCAACGACCCCAAGGGTCTGGCCGAGCTGCACGGCATCCTCTACGTGGCCGACAAGGACCGCATCCTCAAGGTCGACCGCGAGGGCGTGGTGCTGAGCTTCGTGCCGGCCGACGCCTTCCCGACGCCGCCGAAGTTCCTCAACGACCTGGTCTTCGACGCCCAGGGCACGCTCTACGTCTCGGACAGCGGCGACCTGCTCAGCGGCGGGGGCGGCGGCGCGATCTACCGGATCTCGCCGCACGGCGAGGTGACGCTGGTGATCAACGAGGCCCAGAACCCGGCCATCCGCAATCCCAACGGCCTGCTCTTCGACCGCGCCCACCCCAGGCAGCTGCTGGTGCTGGACTTTGGCACCGGCGAACTCCTGCGGCTGGACCTGTCGCAGGGCGCGCAGCTCACCCGGCTGGCCGGCGGCTTCGGCGGCGGCGACGGCCTGGCCCAGGACGCGCAGGGTCTGCTCATCCTCAGCGACTGGAAGAACGGCAAGGTCTTCAAGCTCGACCTGAAGCGCCCCGGCGCCCAGCCCGTGGCCTACCCGCAGGCCTTCCAGGCCTCGGCCGACCTGACGCTCAGCGCCGATGGCAAGACCGTTTTGGTGCCCGACATGAAGGCCGGCACCCTGGTCTACCTGCCCAAGTGATCGGCCGCGGGCCGGCGCCTGCCGGCCCGGGCGCCCGGCTCAGGCCTCGATCAGGCCCCAGCGCAGCGCCACCAGGGTGATCTCGCTCTGGTTGCTGGCGCCCAGCTTCTGCTTGATGTTGTAGAGGTGGGTGCCGACGGTGCTGGGCGAGAGCTTGAGGTTCTCGGCGATCTGCGCCACGGTGGCGCCGCGGGCGAGCTGCAGGAAGACCGAGAACTCGCGCTCGCTCAGGGCCTCGCTGGGGTTGCTGTCGCCCTCGATCTGGGCCACGGCCAGGGCCTTGGCGGTCTCCGGGTCGAGGTAGCGCTTGCCGCGCGAGACGGCGGTGACGGCCTCGATCAGGGCCTCGGGCGCGCTGCGCTTGGCCAGGTAGCCCAGGGCGCCGGCCTTGAGCACGCGCTGCGGGTGGGCGGTGTCCTCGTGGGCTGAAAGGCAGAGGATGCGGATCTTGGGCTCCTGGGCGATCAGGCGGCGCACCGCCTCCAGGCCGCCCATGCCGGGCATGGTGAGGTCCATGACCACCACGTCGGGCCGGTGCTGCGGGTAGAGCCTGCAGGCGTCCTCGCCGCAGTCGGCCTCGGCCACCACCTCGATCTGGGCATCGCCCAGCAGCATGCGGAAACCCATGCGCACCAGCGCATGGTCGTCGACGAGCATCACGCGGATCATGCGCGGCCCTCCTGGGCAAGATGGGACGGAAGCTCGCGCGCGGCGGGTGCCGCGGCGAGGAAAGACGGCTCGGGGCGGCCCGGTGCAGGCCGGCCGCCGGGGCCCGGGGCCTCGGGGGCGGCGGCCGGCACCCAGACCTCCAGCGTGACGCCGGGGCCGGGCTCGCGGTTGCGGATGGCGAAGCCGCCGCCCAGGCCCTCGACGCGTTCGCCCATCCAGCGCAGGCCGTAGTGGCCGGCACGGGCCTGCCAGTCGGGCGGCAGGCCGCGGCCGTTGTCCTCGACGGCCAGGCGCGCGCCGGCGGGATCGGCCCGGAGCTGCAGCCCGATCACGGTGGCCCCGCCGTGGCGCAGGGCGTTGGTCAGGCCCTCCTGGGCGGCGCGGTAGAGGGCCAGGGCGGCGTCGGCGTCGAGCTGCACCTGGTCGAGCTGCACGTCCAGCCCGACCCGCACGGCCGGCTGGCTGCGCTGGGTGCGCTCGACCAGGTCGCGCAGGGTGTCGGCCAGGCCGAAGGCGTCCAGCACCAGGGGCGCCAGGCGCGGGATCAGGCCGTGCATCGCGGCGTAGAGGCGCTGCGACTCGTCGGCGATCACCCGGGCGGCCTGCTCGGAGGCGGCATCCTTGCCGGCGGTACGGCCGGCCACGGCCAGGGCCAGGCTGCGGATGGCGGTGACCGACTGGCCCAGCTCGTCGTGCAGCTCCCGGGCGATGAGCTTGCGCTCCTCTTCGAGGTGGTGGTCGATCCAGCGCGCCAGCTCGCGGCGGTCGGACAGCTCGCGCTCGGCCAGCATGGCGCGACGTTCGGCCTCGATGCGGGCGCGCAGGCCCTCGACCATGCGGTTGAAGGCCGCGCCAATGGCCGCCGCCTCCTGGCCCGGCAGGCGCTCGATCTGCACATCGAGCTGGCCTGCCTCCAGGCGGTTGAGCGCGGCCACGATCCGGCCGAAAGGCCGCACGGTGCGCCCCACCAGGGCGAAGACGATGGCGTGCAGGGCCAGCAGCAGGGCCAGGGCGGTGAGGGTCAGGGTGAGCAGATGGTCCCAGGCGTCGATGGCCGAGCGCGAGGCGTCGGGGGTGATGGTGAGGCGGCCCCCGCTCGGGAACTCCAGCACCTGCACCGGCAGCGGCGGCACGATCAGGCCGCTGAACCACGCCGGCGCATTGCGACCGGCCTTGTAGGGCGAGGGCGGCGACTGGTAGAGCACCTCGCCGCCAATCGTGCTGAGCACGATGTCGTTGGCACGCACGCGGCCCATGCCCTGCAGGTACTCCACCATGGCGCCGGGCCCGCGCGCGGCCACCATCCACACGGTGCGGTTGAGCAGCTGCGAGGCGACGCGGTTGGCCGCCACCACCTCCTCGCGCACGGTCTCGCGCATGCCGTGCAGGCGCAGGCCGAGCACGACGAGCACGAAGACGGTCGCCAGGCCCCCGACGATGAGGTGGATCTTCAGGCGCAGGCTGAGGTCGGGAAGCTTCAAGGGCGGACTCGGTGCAGGACGCGGGACGGGCGGGGCCTCGCAGCCCCGGCGGCATGGTAGGCGGCCGGCCCGGCGGCGGCCATCGTCTGCGCCCGCAGCGGGGATTCATGAATTTCATGAAGCGTCATTCATGGCCGACGGCTGGGCGGCGCGGCGGGCCCGGCGCACAGTCCCCCCATGCCGAAGACATCGGCATCGCCGCCCTGCCGCGGTGTCCACAACCTCAGGAGACTTCACCATGCAATGGACTGCCCCCCGCGCCACCGACCTGCGTTTCGGCTTCGAGATCACGATGTACGTCTCGGCCCGCTGAGCCGCATCGCAGCCCGCTCCGGCCGCAGACGGTCCGGGCGCGTGAAAGGGGGCCCGCTTCGGCGGGCCCTTTTTCATGGCCGAGCCCGGGCCGGCCGGGGGCAGCGGGCGGCCTCGCGATAATCCCGCCATGCAAGTTTTCCGTGGCGTCCACGCCCCCGGCCTGGCGCCTGCCTGCGCGCTGACGATCGGCAGCTTCGATGGGGTCCACCGCGGCCACCAGGCCATGCTGGCCCTGCTGGTCAGCGAAGCCCGCCACCGCGGCCTGCCGCCGACGGTGCTGACCTTCGAGCCCCACCCCCGCGACTTCTTCGCCCGCCGCAGCGGCCGGCCGGAGCTGGCGCCGACCCGCATCTCCCCCCTGCGCGACAAGCTGGCCGAGCTGGCCCGCTGCGGGGTCGAGCAGGTGATCGTGCTGCGCTTCGGCGACTGGCTGGCCTCGCTGGATCCGCAGGCCTTCGTCGACCAGGTGCTGGTGCGCGGCCTGGGCGCGCGCTACGTGCTGGTCGGCGACGACTTCCGCTTCGGCGCGCGCCGCGCCGGGGACTACGCCTTCCTCGACGCCGCCGGCGAGCGCAGCGGTTTCGACGTCGCGCGGATGATGAGCTACGAGGTGCACGGCCTGCGGGTCTCCAGCTCGGCCGTGCGCGGGGCCCTGGCCGCCGGGGACATGGCGCTGGCAGCGCGCCTGCTGGGCCGGCCGCATGCGATCAGCGGCCGCGTGCAGCACGGGCGCAAGCTGGGCCGGCAGCTCGGCGAGAGCGCCGCCGGTCAGGCCGACGGCTTCCGCACGCTGAACCTGCGCTTCCCGCATGCGCGGCCGGCGGCGCAGGGCATCTTCGTCGTGCGCGTGCATGGCCTGGGGCCGAAGCCCCTGCCCGGCGTGGCCAGCCTGGGCGTGCGGCCGACGGTGGAGGACGCCGGCCGGGTGCTGCTCGAAACCCATGTGCTGGACTGGCCGGCCGCGCTGGGCCCCGAAGGCGGCTACGGTCGCACGATCAGCGTCGAGCTGCTGCACCACCTGCACGAGGAGCGCCGCTACCCCGACCTCGCCGCCCTGCAGGCCGGCATCGCCGCCGACGTGGCCGCCGCGCGGGTGTGGTGGGCGGTGCAGACGCCGGCCTGAGCGGCCTGCGCAGCGCCCGGGCGATCAGTGCTTGTGGTCGCCGTGGCCGTGGCCATGGTGATCGTGGGCGCCCTGGGCGGCGTCCCGGCCCGGGGGCGCGGTGCGCACGGGCAGCTGCACGGTCAGCTCGTGGCGCTTCAGGGCGGCGTCCTGCACCACCAGGGTCAGCGGCACCGTGTCGCCGGCCTTGAGCGGCTGGAAGGGCTTGATGAGCATCAGGTGGTAGCCGCCGCTCTGCAGGGCCACGGTCTGGCCGGCCGGCAGGTCCAGGCCGGGGATGGCGCGCATGCGCATCACCTCGCCCTCCATCTTCATCTCGTGGATCTCGACCCGGGTCACCGCCGGCGAGCGGGCAGCGATGAGTCGCAGGTCGGTGCTGGCGCGCAGCTGCATGAAGGCGCCGGTCGCGCCCTGGCCCACGACGGCGGGGCGGGCCCAGGGCGCGAGCACGGTCAGCGGCTCGGCGGCCTGGGCGGACAGGGTGAAGGCCGCGCTCAGCGCGAGCAGCGTGCGGCGGGTGAACAGTCGGTTCATGGTGCGGGCAGACGTCGGAACGACAGGAAACAGGGCGGAGGCGGGCCGGGCGACCGGAGAGGCCACACGGCGAGGCGCCGGTCGGCACCCCGGATGCGGGCGGCAGTGTAGGAGCGGTGCCCCTGCCCCTACCCCGGGGCGGGCCGGGGCCCCGCCTAGAATCCCAGGATGGCTGCACACCTTCCCGCCGACCCGCGACGGCCCGTCCGCGCCGTCAGCGCCGCGACCCGGCGGCAGACCACCCGCGATCGAATTTCCGGCTGATCGCCCGGCGGCGCCCCGGCCGCCCTTCCGGCGGCCGTGTCTGCCGGCCGCCCCCGCCTTCCGCCGGTGTCACCACCGGCCCGCGCGCCCCGTGTGCTGCGGCCTCCCTCCCCTGCCCCTCGCGATCCGCGACCTCGCCCCATGAGCGACGCTTCCAACGCCCCGAGCGCCGACCTGCGCGCCACGCTGAACCTGCCCGACACCCCCTTCCCCATGCGCGGCGACCTGCCCCGGCGCGAGGCGGGCTGGGTGGCCGACTGGGAGGCCGAGGGCCGCTACGCCCGGCTGCGCGAGGCCCGCTGCGGCCGCCCGCGCTTCGTGCTGCACGACGGCCCGCCCTATGCCAACGGCGCCATCCACATCGGGCATGCGGTCAACAAGATCCTCAAGGACATGATCGTCAAGTCGCGCCAGCTCGCCGGCTTCGACGCGCGCTACGTGCCCGGCTGGGACTGCCACGGCCTGCCGATCGAGAACCAGATCGAGAAGACCCACGGCCGCGGCCTGGGCCGCGACGAGGTGCAGGCGCGCAGCCGCGCCTACGCCGGCGAGCAGGTCGAGCTGCAGAAGGCCGACTTCAAGCGCCTGGGCGTGCTGGCCGCCTGGGACCGGCCCTACCGCACCATGGACTTCGGCAACGAGGCCGAGCAGATCCGCACCCTGGGCCGGCTGATGGACGGCGGCCACGTCTACCGCGGCCTCAAGCCGGTGTATTGGTGCTTCGACTGCGGCTCCTCGCTGGCCGAGTTCGAGATCGAGTACGCCGACAAGCGCTCGCCCACCGTCGACGTGGCCTTCCTCAGCGCCGAGCCGGCGAAGCTGGCCGCCGCCTTCGGCCTGGCCGCCCTGCCGGCCGAGGCCTTCGCCGTGATCTGGACGACCACGCCCTGGACCCTGCCGGCCAACCAGGCGCTCAACCTCAACCCCGAGCTGCCCTACGCCCTGGTGCAGACGCCCCGCGGCGTGCTGCTGCTGGCCGAGGCCCTGGTCGAGAAGGCCCTGGGCCGCTACGGCTTCGCCCCGGCCGACTGCCCGGTGCTGGCCACCGCGCCGGGCCGCGCGCTCGAAGGCCTGCGATTCCACCACCCGCTCGCCCAGGCCGATGCCGGCTATGCCCGCACCGCCAAGCTGATCGGGGCCGACTACGCCACCGCCGAGGACGGCACCGGCATCGTCCACGCCGCGCCGGCCTATGGCGTGGACGACTTCAACAGCCTGGTGGCCGACGGCCTGGCCCATGCCGACATCCTGAACCCGGTGCAGGGCAACGGGGTGTACGCCGCGGACCTGCCGCGCTTCGGCGGCCAGTTCATCTGGAAGGCCAATCCGCTGGTGATCCAGGCCCTGGACGAGGCCGGCCGCCTGCTCGCCAGCAGCGCAATGGAGCACAGCTACCCGCACTGCTGGCGCCACAAGAGCCCGGTGATCTACCGCGCCGCGGCGCAGTGGTTCGTGCGCATGGACGCGCCGCAGCCGGGCAGCGAAGGCGTGTTCGCCCGCACTCCGGCGGCCCGCACCGTCCGCGAGGCGGCGCTGGCCGCCATCGAGCAGACCGCCTTTTACCCCGAGTCCGGCCGCGCCCGCCTGCGCGACATGATCGCCCACCGGCCCGACTGGTGCATCAGCCGCCAGCGCAGCTGGGGCGTGCCCCTGCCCTTCTTCCTGCACAAGGTGACGGGCCAGCTCCACCCCGACACGCCCGCCCTGCTGCAGCGCGCCGCCGACCTGGTGCAGGCCGGCGGGGTCGAGGCCTGGGCCCGCCTGGACCCGGCCGACTGGCTGGGTGCCGAGGCCGCCGACTACGCCAAGGGCAGCGACATCCTGGACGTGTGGTTCGACTCCGGCGCGACCTTCGCGCACGTGCTGGGCAAGCACGGCAGCCATGCGGGTGAAGGCAGGGACGACGGCGGGCCCGAGGCCGACCTCTACCTCGAAGGCCACGACCAGCACCGCGGCTGGTTCCACAGCTCGCTGCTGCTGGCCGCGGCCCTGGAGGGCCGGGCGCCCTACAAGGGCCTGCTGACCCACGGCTTCGTCGTCGACGGCAAGGGCCGCAAGATGAGCAAGAGCCAGGGCAATGTGGTTGCGCCGCAGGCGGTGAGCGACAAGCTCGGCGCCGAGATCATCCGGCTGTGGGTGGCCTCCACCGACTACGCCGGCGACCTGGGCATCGACGACAAGATCCTCGCCCGGGTGGTCGATGCCTACCGCCGCATCCGCAACACCCTGCGCTTCCTGCTGGCCAATGTGTCGGACTTCGACCCGCTGGCCGATGCCGTGCCCGAGGCCGAGCTGCTGGAGATCGACCGCCTGGCCCTGGGCCGCGCGGCCGCGCTGCAGGCCGAGATCGTCGGCCGGCTGGACCCGGCCACCGGCCTGTGGACCGGCGGGCACTTCGGCGACTACGCCTTCCATCCGGTGGTGGCCAAGCTCCAGGTCTACTGCAGCGAGGAGCTCGGCGCCTTCTACCTGGACGTGCTCAAGGACCGGCTCTACACCACCACGCCCAAGAGCCACGCCCGCCGCAGCGCGCAGACCGCGCTGTGGCGCATCACCCAGGCCATGCTGCGCTGGATGGCGCCCTTCCTCAGCTTCACCGCCGAAGAGGCCTGGCCCATCCTGAACGCCAGCCTGCCCGCGGCGCAGCGGCCGCAGGGCTCGATCTTCGCGGCCGAGTACACCGTGCTGCCCGCGCTGGACGAGGCCCTGGGCGCCAAGTGGGCCCGCATCCTGGCCGTGCGCGAGGCGGCCAACAAGGCCATCGAGGCGGTGCGCGCGACGGGCGCCATCGGCGCCTCGCTGCAGGCCCAGCTGCACATCAAGGCACCGGCCGAGGACCTGGCCGCGCTGGCCAGCCTGGGCGAGGACCTGAAGTTCGTCTTCATCGTCTCCGCCCTGACGCTGGAGGCCGGCGAGGCGCTGGCCATCGCGGTGAGTCCCGCGGCCGGCCAGAAGTGCGAGCGCTGCTGGCATGTGCGCGAGGACGTGGGACAGGACCCGGCCCATCCGGGCATCTGCCGCCGCTGCAGCGACAACCTGCACGGCGCCGGCGAGGCGCGGGTCTTCGCATGAGCGCGCCCGGCACGCGCGGCCCGGTGCCGGTGGCGCGCTGGCTGGCGCTGGCGGCGGCGGTCATCCTGCTCGACCAGGCCAGCAAGTGGGCCACGGTGCAGGCCTTCCAGCTTGGCGAGGGTGTGGCCGTGACCGGCTGGTTCAACCTCGTGCGGGTGCACAACCCGGGCGCGGCCTTCAGCTTCCTGGCCGGTGCGGGCGGCTGGCAGCGCTGGTTCTTCGCCGGGCTGGGGCTGGCGGCCTCGGCCTACATCGTCTGGCTGCTGCGCCAGGCGGAGCACGGCGGCACGATGCGCGCAGCCCTGGCCCTGGTGCTGGGCGGCGCGCTCGGCAACGTGATCGACCGCTTCGTCCACGGCCACGTCATCGACATGCTCGACGTGCATGGCGCACTCTTCGCCCGCTTCTTCCCGGGCGGGCACTTCCCGGCCTTCAACCTGGCCGACAGCGCCATCACCCTGGGCGCCGTGCTGCTGATCCTTGACGAGCTGCGGCGCTGGCGCCGCGGCTGAGCCCCGGGGAGGCCCCGCGACCCCGAGGCTTCCCCGCCCTCAGGGCAGCAGCACGCTGCAGCCGGTGGTCAGCCGGGCCTCCAGATCGCGGTGGGCCTGGGCGGCCTCGCGCAGCGGGTAGCGGCGCTCGACCGGGATGCGCACCGTGCCGGCCAGCACCTGGGCGAACAGATCGTCGGCCATGGCCTGGCTGCGCTCGCGGCTGGAGAGGTGCGAGAACAGCGTCGGCCGCGTCAGGTAGAGCGAGCCCCTGGCCGCCAGCAGGCCGGTGTTGACCGGCGGCACCGGGCCCGAGGCGTTGCCGAAGCTGACCATCAGGCCGAAGGGCCGCAGGCAGTCCAGCGAGCCCTCGAAGGTGTCGGCCCCGACCGAGTCGTAGACCACCTTCACGCCCTGGCCACCGGTGATCTCGCGCACGCGGGCGGCGAAGTTTTCGCTGCGGTAGTTGATGGCGTGGCTCGCCCCGTGCGCCCGGGCCAGGGCGCACTTGGCGTCGCTGCCGGCGGTGGCGATCAGCTGCAGGCCCAGGGCCCGCGCCCACTGGCAGGCGATCAGGCCCACGCCGCCGGCGGCGGCATGCCAGAGCACGAAGTCGCCCGGCTGCAGGCCCTCGGCCGGCAGGGTGCGGCGCAGCAGGTACTGCACGGTCAGACCCTTGAGCATCATGGCGGCGCCGGTCTCGAAGTCGATGGCCTCGGGCAGGCGCACCACGCTCATCGCCGGCATGACCCGGGCCTCGCAGTAGGCGCCGGGCGGGGTGCAGGCGTAGGCCGCGCGGTCGCCGACCTGCAGGTGCTCCACGCCGGGGCCGACCGCCTCCACCACGCCCGCACCCTCCATGCCGATGCCCGCGGGCAGCGGCAGCGGGTAGAGGCCGCTGCGGTGGTAACAGTCGATGTAGTTCAGGCCGATGGCGTGGTGGCGCAGGCGGATCTGGCCGGGGCCGGGCGCGCCGAGCGCGAGCTGGGCGGGCTGCAGGGCCTCGGGGCCGCCGGGGGCGGCGATCTGCATCGCCAGCACGGTGGAGCTCTCGGTCATGGTCGGGGGGCGCGGCTGCGCGGGGCGGGAGAGGCGTCGATGATCGCCGAGCCGGCCGCCCCCCGGGGCGACCGGGGCCTTGGGGGGCGCCTCAGTCGGCCGGCGGCGGCACGGGCCGCGGGCTGCGGGCCAGCAGGGCCACGCCGCCCAGCACCAGCAGCGTGCCGGCGCCGATCCAGGGGTTCAGCGTCTCGTCCAGCACCAGCATGCCGAGCAGCAGGGTCGACAGCGGGCCGACCATGCCGGTGTGCGCCGCGGTGGCCGGGCCGAGCCGCTCGACGGCCATCATCACCATCAGCACCGGCGCCACCGTGCAGAACAGGCTGTTGACGAGGGCCAGGCCCCAGACCGGCGCCGGCAGCCCCGCCAGGCCGGCCCAGGGCCCGCTGCCCAGCTTGCCGATCAGGAAGTGCGCGATCGCGAAGCCGCAGGCCACCGTGCTGGCCAGGCCGACCAGGCGCAGCGAGCCCAGGCGACGGACCAGCTCACCGCTGGCCACCAGGTAGACGGCATAGCTCAGCGCGCTGCCAAAGACCAGCAGCGCCCCCAGGCCGATGGAGGTGTCGCCCCCGCCCGCGGCCAGGCCGCGCGCCTGCAGCTCGTGGCCGAAGACCAGCAGCACGCCGGCGTAGCTCAGGCCCATGGCCAGCAGCTGGCGCGGCTGCACCTTGCGGCCCATCGCCAGGAAGCCGATCAGCAGCACCAGCGTCGGGTTCAGGTAGAGGATCAGCCGCTCCAGGCTGGCGCTGATGTGCTGCAGGCCGAGGAAGTCGAGGTAGCTCGCCAGGTAGTAGCCGCTGAAGCCGAGCAACGCGATGCGCAGCTGCTCCGGCCGGCCCAGCGCCGGCCGGCCGCGACCGGCCCACCAGGCCATGAGCAGGAAGCAGGGCAAGGCCAGCAGCATGCGCAGGCCGAGCACGGTCAGCGCATCCACCCCGTGCCGGTACATCAGCTTGGCCACGATGGCCTTGCCGGAAAAGCCCACCGCGCCGGCCATGGCCAGCGCGAAGCCGGCCGCCCGTGCGCGGCCGGCCGCGGCAGCCGGGCTCATGGCTTGAGCCCGGCGTGGATGACGTGGTGCAGCCGGCGCACGCCCAGCCAGGTGGCCAGGGCGATCACCGGGATGCTCAGCGCGACGGCCAGCTCCGGCTTGACCGGCAGGCCCAGCACGCTGGCGCCCTTGGCCAGGTAGCCGATCAGGCCGCTGCCGTAGTAGCTGATGGCGACCACCGACAGGCCCTCCACGGCGCTCTGCATCATGAGCTGCAGCTGCTGGCGGCGGTTCATGCCGTCGAGCAGGGCCTGGCTGGCCTCCTGGGCCTCGATCTCCACCCGCGTGCGCAGCAGGTTGCTGGTGCGCGAGATGCGCTCGGACAGGGCCTGCTGCCGCCGTGCGGCCCAGGCACAGGTCTGCATGGCGGGCGCCAGGCGGCGGTCCATGAACTCGCGCAGGGTCTGCAGGCTGGGCAGGCCGGCCTCGTGCAGCTCGTCGATGCGGCGCTGCATCAGCTCGAAGTAGGCAGCGCTGGCCGAGAAGCGCGCATGGGTGGACGCATACAGGCTCTCGACGCGGCCGGCGAGCTGGGTCAGCTCGCGCAGCAGCTCGGGCTCGCGCTCGCGGCGGGCGCTGCGGATCTCGCCGGCGATGCGGGCCAGGTCGCGCTCGGCATCGGCCAGGGTGGCGCCCACCTCGCGCGCGGCGGGCAGGCCCAGCAGGGCCATCATGCGGTAGGTCTCGATCTCGACGACGCGCTGCACCGTGCGGCCCAGGCGGCGCGGGTTCATGTTGCCGATGCGCAGCACGAAGCGGCCCAGGCCGTCGGCGTGCAGGCGGAAATCGGTGGTCAGCTCACCGGCACCCTCCATCACGGCGGAGCCGACGAGGCTGTCCTCGTCGAGCGCGCGGCGCACCAGGCGCACCCCGGCCGCATCCTCCACCGGCAGCACCACCAGATGCAGGCCGACCAGCCACTGCCCCGGCAGCGCCGACAGCCAGTCCTGCGGCAGGCGGCTGAGCGGCATGTCCTCGAAGTCCCCGCTGCCGGCGTCGAGCGCGCGGCGGAAGCTCCAGGTCTGGAACTCGGTGTGCTGCTCCCAGCGCAGGTGCAGGCCGCCGCCGAGGTCGACGCTCAAGTGCCCGGCGCCCTCGGCCGGCTCGGGCAGGTGGCGGGCGCGCAGCAGGGCGCGCAGGTGCTCGCGGGCCGCCTCGGTCACCTCGCCCGGCGGGGTCAGCAGGGCCAGGTGCGAGAGCGCCATCGGCGCCTGCAGCCGCTCGGGGGGACGGGCGTGCACCTCGTTGTGCAGGGACTCGCGCCAGGGATGCGATCGGGGCATTCAGGGTTTCTCCTGGGGCGATCATAGACAGACGCCGGAAAGACGTCGGGGCCCGCCCCCGGCCGGGAACGGGCCCCGTGGACCGCGGCGGCCCCCTGCGCAGCGCTTGCGCAGGGGCACCGTCACGCCAGGCGCGGGATCAGTCCGCGTCCTTGAAGGCTTCCTCGCGGCGGTTCTTCACCGCGGGCAGCGCGACGATCACGATCAGCAGCAACGCCGCCGCCAGCAGGCCCGCCGACAGGGGCCGGGTGGCGAAGGTGCTCCAGTCGCCGCGCGAGAGCAGCAGCGCGCGGCGCAGGTTCTCTTCCATCATGGGCCCGAGGATGAAGCCCAGCAGCAGCGGCGCCGGCTCGCAGCCCAGCTTGTAGAAGGCGTAGCCCAGCACGCCGAAGCCGGCGGCCATGAACACGTCGAAGTTGTTGTTGTTGAGCGTGTAGAGGCCGATGCAGCAGAAGGTCAGGATGGCCGGGAAGAGCACGCGGTAGGGCACCGTCAGCAGCTTGATCCACACGCCGATCAGCGGCAGGTTCAGGATCACCAGCATCAGGTTGCCGATCCACATCGAGGCGATCAGGCCCCAGAACAGCGCCGGGTCGCTGGTCATCACCTGCGGGCCGGGCTGGATGCCCTTGATGGTCATCGCGCCCACCATCAGCGCCATCACGGCGTTCGGCGGGATGCCCAGCGTCAGCATGGGGATGAAGCTGGTCTGCGCGCCGGCGTTGTTGGCCGACTCGGGACCCGCCACGCCCTGGATGGCGCCCTTGCCGAAGCGCTCGGGCGTCTTGGAGACCTTCTTCTCGACCGTGTAGGCCGCGAAGGACGCCAGCAGCGCGCCGCCGCCCGGCAGCACGCCCAGGACGGAGCCCAGCGCCGTGCCGCGCAGCACGGCCGGGGCCGCGTCGCGGAAATCCTGCTTGGTCGGCCACAGGCCCTTCACGTCCTTGGTGAAGACCTCGCGGTGCTCGGCCGGCTTGCCCAGGTTGGCGATGATCTCGCCGAAGCCGAACACGCCCATCGCGATGGCGACGAAGCTGATGCCGTCGGTGAGCTCGGCGATGTCGAAGCTGTAGCGCGGGATGCCGGAGATCACGTCGGTGTTGACCTGGCCGATCAGCAGGCCCAGCACGATCATCGCGATCGCCTTGACCAGCGAGCCCGAGGCCAGCACGACCGCGCCGATCAGGCCCAGCACCATCAGGCTGAAGTACTCGGCCGGGCCGAACTGGAAGGCCAGCTCGGTCAGCGGCGGGGCGAAGGCCGCGATGATCAGCGTGCCGACGCTGCCGGCGAAGAAGCTGCCCAGCGCGGCGGTCGACAGTGCGGCGCCGGCGCGGCCCTGGCGGGCCATCTGGTAGCCGTCGATGGCGGTGACGACCGAGCTGGACTCGCCGGGCACGTTGATCAGGATGGCGGTGGTCGATCCGCCGTACTGCGCGCCGTAGTAGATGCCGGCCAGCATGATCAGCGCCGGCGTGGCGTCCAGCGAGTAGATCGACGGCAGCAGCATCGCCATCGTGGCCACCGGACCGAGGCCGGGCAGCACGCCGATCAGCGTGCCCAGCAGGCAGCCGAAAAAGCCGTAGATCAGGTTCTGGAAGGTCAGCGCAGTCTGGAAACCGAGCAGCAGGTTGTTCAACAGGTCCATGGTCAGCGCTCCGCTTCAGCCGAGAAACGCCGGCCACAGCGGCAGCGTCAGGTTCAGGCCCTTGATGAACAGAAGCCAGGCCAGGGTGGTCAGCAGCACGGCCGACAGGGCCGCGTCGCGCAGGCTGAACTCGTCGCCCGCCAGGCTGGCCCCGAAGACCAGCAGCGGCAACGCCACCGCCAGGCCCAGGCTGGGCAGCAGCAGGCCGAAGAGCACGACGCTGCCGAGGATGGTGAGCAGCGGCTTCCAGGCCAGGCGGCCGACCGGCTCACCGTCCTCGGTCTCCAGGGTCAGGGCCTTGAACAGCACCATCGAGCCCAGGACGGCCAGCAGGCCGCCCAGGATGAGCGGGAAGTAGCCCGGGCCCGGTCGGGCCGACACCCCGAATTCGTAGTTGGTCGCTCCGAGGGCGAAGCCCAGGCCGATGGCGAGGAACATCAGCCCCGCGCAGAAATCGCGTTGACTCTTGATCTTCATGGGACGGTGTCTCCGGTGGGTGTGGGATGCGCCGCGCCTGGGGCGCATGCCTTCTTCTCGTGACCTGCCGGAAGCTCCGGCCGACCCGCGGCATTGTAGGAATCGCCCCCCCGTGCGCCCTGCGGATTTCACGTAGTGGAGTCCCCGCGGCAAGTTGCCCGCGGCGGCGGCTCAGCCCATGCGCTGCAGGCTGCGCGCCCAGCGCAGCGCAGGCAGCTTCAGCACGCGCTGGATGCCGGCGGCGCGCTGCTCGAGTTCGGCCCGCTCGGGCCAGGCGCCCTCGCGCCAGGCCAGCATCACGGTGTTGCCCTCGGCGGTGGGCGGCAGGCTCGCGACGTGAGCCGCACCGAAGGCGGCACGCAAGCGGCGCAGGCTGGCCGCCAGATTGGCGCGCCAGCCGAAGACGTTCACGCTCATCACGCCGTCCTCGCCCAGCACGGCCCGGCAGTCGCGGTAGAAGCCCTCGTCGTCGAGCACGGGGGCGGCGGCGTCATGGTCGTAGAGGTCGACGCAGAGCAGGTCGACCGTCCCGGCCTGGGCAGGCTGGCGCACCCACTCGGCGGCATCGGCCAGCACCACGGCCAGGCGCGCGTCGTCGGGCGGCAGCTTGAACCACTGGCGGCAGGCCTGCACGACCTGCGGGTTCAGCTCGACGGCCGTGCTGCGCCAGCGCAGGGTCTGGTGGCAGGCCTTGGTCAGCGCCGCCGCGCCGAGGCCGAGCTGCACGGCATGCGGCAGGGCCTCGCCGGGCAGCGGCTCCAGCGGCCCGCGGCGCAGCAGCAGCGCGGCCATCATGCGCTGCACGTAATCCAGCTCGATCTTCCACGGCGAGCGGATGCGCATGCTGCCCTGCACCCAGTCGGTGTCGCCCAGATGCAGGTGGCGCAGGCCGTCGCCCTCGGAGAAGGACACGGCGGGCAGGGCACGGGAGGCGGCAGAGGTCACGGCGGGGGCGGGGCGGGCACGGTGGGAACGGCGCGCGCGGCCCGGTGGCCGGCGCGGCCGGGAGTGTCCCCGAAGGCCGGTCGGCGGGCCCGCTCCCCTGCCCTGCCCCGCCCCGCCGGACCGGGCCGGCTTAGCCGCCGGTCGGCGGGCTCACGCGGCCGGCCCCGTCCCCGGCAGCCGTGGCCCGCAAGGCAGCCAGCCGCGGCAGCACGCGGCAGGCGTTGCGGCAGGTGTGGGCGGCGGTGGTGGCGGCATCCCAGCCGCGCAGCGCGGCCAGGGTGTGCGCGATGCGCGGCAGCTCGGCCGGCTCGTTGCGGCCGTGGGCCAGGCCGGCGGCGCGCTCCTCGGCCCGGCGGTAGAGCCAGGGGGGCGGGATGTCGGGCGCATCGGTTTCCAGCACCAGGGCCTCGGCGGGCAGCTGGGTGGCCAGGGCGCGCAGCTGCAGCGCGCGCTCGAAGACCAGCGCTCCCCCGAAGCCCAGGGCGAAGCCCCGATCGACGAAGGCCTGCGCCTGCTGCGCGCTGCCGTTGAAGGCATGGGCGATGCCGCCCAGGCCGGGCCGGCGCCGCAGCTGCTTGAGCAGGCTGTCGGCCGAGCGCCGCACGTGCAGCAGCACCGGCAGGCCGTGGCGCGCGGCCACGCCCAGCTGGGCGGCGTAGAGGCGTTCCTGCCGCGCGCGGTCCAGGCCGGGCACGAAGTGGTCGAGGCCGATCTCGCCCACGGCGACCAGCTGCGGATCCCCGCGGGCCGCGTCGAGCGCGGCCTCCAGGGCTTCGAGCGCGGCGGTCTCGGCGGCCCGGTCGGCCAGGCCCTCCAGGGCCAGGGGATGCAGGCCCAGCGCATAGGCCAGGCCGTGACGGCGGGCCAGGGCCTGCACCGGGGCGAAGTCGGCGGGGTCCACGGCCGGCAGCACCAGCTGCTCGACGCCGGCCGCCCGGGCGCGCGCCACCACGGCCGCGGCATCGGGCGCGAACTCGCTGGCGCTGAGGTGACAGTGGGTATCGATCCACATGGCAAAGACGTCGCGGGCGACTAGCATGCGGCCTCGCCCGCGGCCCCCCGGCCGGCGGTGCGCGCCGTACGTCGATTGTTTCAGGAGCGTCCCATGAAGCTTGTCCGCCCCCTTCTCCTTGCGCTGGCCGCTGCCGTGACGGCCTGCGGCACCGTCGAGCTGCCGCCGGCCCGCGTCGCCGACGGTGAGCTGCCGCTGCCCGAGGGCTACACCGGCTGGAGCAAGTTCCTCTCCGCCGTGCAGCGCCCGGATGCCAAGCAGGTCCGCGAGATCTACATGAACCGCGCCGCCACCCAGGGCACGGCCGCCGCCGGCTTCCCCAACGGCAGCGTGTTCGTGATGGAGAACTACGCCGCCCAGGCCAACCCGGACGGCACCCTCAAGACCGGGCCCGACGGCAAGCTGGTCAAGGGCGAGCTGCTGCGCGTCTTCGTGATGGGCAAGCAGGCCGGCTGGGGCGAGGGCGTGCCCGAGGCCATGCGCACCGGCAACTGGGTGTACTCGGCCTACCTCGCCAGCGGCCAGAAGAGCGCCGACAACCTGGCCACCTGCCGCGCCTGCCACGTGGCGCTGAAGGACAAGCCGGTGGACTTCGTCTTCCGCTACGACGAGCACTTCAACGGCAAGCGCAGCCAGGCCCTGGACCCGGCCCTGCGCAGCGCCCTGGCCCAGCCC
>CAYSQO010000038.1:0-19409 GCA_964433315.1 uncultured Rubrivivax sp. | reverse complement strand
AGACCGCCCTGCCCGGCAACCTGTTCGTCGTCTCTGCGCCCAGCGGGGCCGGCAAGTCCAGCCTGGTCAAGGCCCTGCTGGCCGACGATGCCGGGCTGGCGGTCTCGGTCTCGCACACGACACGTGCGCCGCGCGGGCAGGAGCAGGACGGCGTGGCCTACCACTTCGTCGACCGGGCGCGCTTTGACGCGATGGTGGCGGCCGGCGACTTCTTCGAGTGGGCCGAGGTGCACGGCAACTTCTACGGCACCTCGCGCGCCGCCATCGAGCAGCGGCTGACGGCCGGCGAGGACGTGGTGCTGGAGGTGGACTGGCAGGGCGCGCTGCAGATCAAGCGCCTCTTCCCGCACGCGGTGCTGGTCTTCATCCTGCCGCCGAGCTGGGACGAGCTGGCGCGCCGGCTGCATGGCCGCGGCGAGGACGGCGCCGAGGTCATCGCGACCCGGCTGCGCAACGCCCGCCACGAGGTGGCGCAGGCCGAGCACTTCGACTACCTGGTGATCAATGCCGATTTCGACCGGGCCCTGGACGACCTGGCGACCGTGGTGCGCGCGCAGCGACTAAGATACGCGGTTCAGCGGCAAGGCAAGCCGCTCGTCTTTGCTGCCCTCGGGCTGGCCTGAGACGGGCACCTCGCCCCCGCCGCCCCGGCGCGTGCCGCGCCGACCCCCCGCACGACGGTGCCCCCTGGAGAGTTCACGATGGCCCGCATCACGGTCGAAGACTGCCTGTCCCGCATCCCCAACCGATTCCAGCTCGTGCTGGCCGCGACCTACCGCGCCCGCATGCTGAGCCAGGGCCACGCGCCCAAGATCGAGAGCAAGAACAAGCCCGGCGTGACCGCGCTGCGCGAGATCGCCGGCGGCCAGGTCGGCCTGGAGATGCTGCGCAAGGTGCCGCTCTGAGCCTGACGGCTTGAGCGCTGCGGCCTTCGCGCCCGCAGCTCCCCCGAAAAGCCCGCATCGTGCGGGCTTTTTCACGTCGGCTCCGGCTGCAGCCCCGCGGGGGCCGCCCGGGCCGTGGCGGCCGGGCCGCGCCGTCGCAGTGCGTGGCCGCGGCGGACCGCCCCAGGCCATGGCGGCGATGCACCGGCGCAGCGCCCCTGTGTCCTTCCGGTGACAGGGGCTCCGCTACCATGAGGCCATGCCCTCCCGTGCCGTATCCGCCGTCCGCAAGCAGCTGAGCCGGGCACTGCCCGCCTTCCTGCTGGGTGAGCGCGGCAAGGATCCGGTGCATGCCCCGCCCCGCCAGGCCGTGGAGGCCCTGAGCACCCAGCCCGAGGCGAGCAGCTTCGCCCAGCTGCTGGCCAAGCTGGACTACCTCGACGAGGCCGAGGTCCAGCGCATCCGCCAGGCCTACCGCTTCGCGGACCAGGCGCACCTGGGCCAGATGCGGGCCAGCGGCCTGCCCTACATCACCCACCCCATCGCCGTGGCCGGCCTGTGCGCCGACTGGAAGCTGGACGCGCAGGCCCTGCAGGCCGCGCTGATGCACGACGCGATGGAGGACTGCGGCGTCACCAAGCCGGACCTGATCGAGCGCTTCGGCGCCCCGGTGGCCGAACTGGTCGACGGGCTGACCAAGCTGGACAAGCTGCAGTTCAGCACGCGCGAGGAATCCCAGGCCGAGAGCTTCCGCAAGATGCTGCTGGCGATGTCGCGCGATGTGCGCGTCATCCTGGTCAAGCTGGCCGATCGCCTGCACAACATGCGGACCATGGAGGCGATGGCGCCCGCCAAGCGCGGCCGCATCGCGCGGGAGACGCTGGAGATCTACGCGCCCATCGCCTACCGCCTGGGCCTGAACCTGGTCTACCGCGAGCTGCAGGAGCTGTCCTTCCAGCATGCGCGGCCCTGGCGGCATGCCGCGCTGTCGAAGGCGCTGGAGAGCGCACGCGGCCACCGCCGCGACATCGTCGACCGCGTGCAGCGCGAGGTGGAGGCCGCCCTGGTCCAGGCCAATCTGCCGGTGCAGGTCAGCGGGCGCGAGAAGACGCTGTTCTCCATCTACAAGAAGATGGACGAGAAGCACCTGAGCTTCGCCAAGGTCAACGACCTGTTCGGCTTCCGGGTCGTGGTGCGCAGCCTGCCGGAGTGCTACCTGGCGCTGGGCGTGCTGCACCAGCTGTACAAGCCGATGCCGGGGCGCTTTAAGGACTACATCGCGCTGCCCAAGCCCAACGGCTACCAGTCCCTGCACACGACGCTGGTGAACCCGGTCGGCACGCCGGTGGAGTTCCAGATCCGGACCGAGGCCATGCACCTCGTGGCCGAGGCCGGCATCGCCGCGCACTGGCTCTACAAGGTCGGCGGGGCCGGGGCCGGGGATTCGCAGAACCTCAGCGCGATGTGGCTGCAGTCGCTGATCGACATCCAGGACGAGACACGCGACGCGAGCGAGTTCCTCGAGCACGTGCGGATCGACCTCTTCCCGGACTCGATCTACGTCTTCACGCCCAAGAGCAAGATCCTCTCGCTGCCCAAGGGCGCGACGCCGGTCGACTTTGCCTACGCGATCCACTCGCGGGTCGGCGACCACTGCGTCGGGGCCCGGGTCAACGGCGAGGCGGTCGTGCTGTCCACCGTGCTGCGCTCGGGTGACGTGGTCGAGATCGTCACCCTGGACAGCGCGCGGCCCAACCCGAACTGGCTGAACTTCGTCCGCACCGGCCGGGCGCGCTCGAAGATCCGGGCCTATCTGCGGACGCTGGAGGGCGAGGAATCGCTGCGCCTGGGCGAGCGGCTGCTGGCCCAGAGCCTGCGCGCGGAAGGCCTGCGCATGCCGCCCGGCGACGGCCACGGCGAAGGGGCGGACGCCGCGCTCTGGCAGGCCCTGCTGCGCTGGAGCGGCCACCGCAGCCGGGACGAACTGCTGATCGACCTGGTCCAGGGCCGCAAGCTGCCCAGCCTGGTCGCCAAGCGCCTGGCCGCCCTGCTGGCCGAGCAGGGCGCGCGGCCCGATGCCGTCACGTTCAGCCTCGGTCGCTACAGCAGCGACGACAGCGCGCCGGGCCAGCCGACCGTGGTGATCGACGGCAGCGAAGGGGCCACCCTGCAGCTGGCCGACTGCTGCCACCCGATTCCCGGCGATGCAATCGTCGGCTACCTCGGCCGCGGCGAAGGCCTGGTGGTGCACACCGCCGAATGCCGGCAGGGCAAGCGGCAGTTCGAGCGCGACAGCGAATCGTGGATCCCGGTGGCCTGGTCCGAGTCGCCCGAGCGGCCCTTCGAGACCGGACTCAGCGTGCTGGTGCGCAACGGCAAGGGCGTGCTGGCCCAGGTGGCCAGTGCCGTCAGCGCGGCCGAGGCCGACATCGTCCATGTCGCCATGGGCGAGGAGCGGGCCAGCGAAAACGTCGAGCTGCAGCTGATCGTCGCCGTGCGCGACCGCCTGCACCTGGCCGAGCTGCTGCGCACCGTCAAGCGCAGCCCGGCCGTGCTGCGGGCCGCCCGGGTCAAGAGCTGAGCGGCCCGACCGGCGAGGGCCGCGACATCCCGCAGCCCCAAAGCAAAAGGGCCTGCTTGCGCAGGCCCTCCTGGGAGGCCGGATCGTCCGAGGACGCCGGCTCCACCCGGATGCGTTCGATCAGGCCGCGGCGGCCGACAGGGCCTTGACCTTGGCCGACAGGCGGCTCTTGTAACGGGCAGCCTTGTTCTTGTGGAAGATGCCCTTGTCGGCGATCGAGTCGATCACGCGCTGGGCGGACTTGAAGCTGTCCTGGGCGACGGCCTTGTCGCCGGCGGCAACCGCCTTCAGCACGCCCTTGATGGCGGTGCGGAAACGCGAGCGCAGCGAGCTGTTGGCGGCGTTGAGCTTGACGTCCTGGCGGGCGCGCTTGCGGCCCGACGCGATGCGGACCGTCTTCTTCTTGGCTTTGGCGGAGGTGGCCATGGAAAATCTGTGGTTCCGGGTGGAAAGCCTGCGATATTAACACGAAAGCTGAACTGCCAACCCCCTGCTGGCCCGGCCCCGGACCGGGACGGCCCCGTCCATGAACCTGCTGCGCGCCGCCTCCACCGTTTCCCTGCTGACCCTGGTCTCGCGCGTGACCGGCCTGGTCCGCGAGCAGGCCGTTGCCGCCGCCTTCGGCGCCAGCGCGCTGACCGATGCCTTCAACGTGGCCTTCCGCCTGCCCAACCTGCTGCGCCGGCTGTTCGCCGAGGGGGCCTTCTCGCAGGCCTTCGTGCCGCTGCTGGCGGCCTCGCGCGCACAGCACGGCGATGCGGCGACCCGCGGCCTGATCGATGCCGTCGCGACGGTGCTGCTGTGGGTGCTGCTGGCAACCAGCCTGCTGGGCGTGCTGGCGGCGCCAGGCCTGGTCTGGCTGATCGCCGCCGGGCTCCAGGAGGCCGGCAGCTTCGACGCCGCCGTGGCGATGACGCGGATCATGTTCCCCTACATCGCCTGCATGTCGCTGGTGGCGCTTTCGGCCGGGGTGCTCAACACCTGGAAGCGCTTCGCGGTGCCGGCCGCCACGCCGGTGCTGCTCAACGTGGCGGTGATCGGCGCGGCGCTGTACGGCCTGCCGCTGTTCGAGCGCCTGGGCTGGCCGCCGGTGCATGCGCTGGCCGTGGGGGTGATGGTCGGCGGCGTGCTGCAACTGGCCGTGCAGGGGCCCGCGCTGGCCCGGCTGGGCCTGATGCCGCGCCTGGGCTGGCGGCCGGCGGCCCTGGCCGAAGCCTGGCGACACGAGGGGGTGCGGCGGATCTTCCGGGCGATGGGTCCGGCCTTGCTGGGGGTCTCGGTGGCGCAGATCTCGCTGCTGATCAACACGCAGATCGCCACCCAGCTCGGCGCCGGCGCGGTGTCCTGGCTGACCTACGCGGACCGGCTGATGGAGTTCCCGACCGCGCTGCTCGGCGTCGCGCTGGGCGTGGTGCTGCTGCCCCAGCTCGCGGCCGCCCAGGCCGGGGGCGACGCCGGCCGCTACGCCGGGCTGCTGGACTGGGGGCTGCGCCTGGTGCTGATGCTCGCCCTGCCCTGCGCGGTGGCGCTGCTGGTCTTCCCCGAGGCCCTGGTCGCGGTGCTGTACCACCGCGGCGCCTTCGCGGCCGAGGACGTGGTGCAGACGGTGCGCGCCCTGCAGGGCTACGGCTTCGGGCTGCTGGGCCTGGTGGCGCTGAAGGTGCTGACCCCGGGGTTCTATGCCAAGGGCGACCTGCGCACGCCGGTCAAGGTGGCCGTCGGCGTGCTGCTGCTGACGCAGTTGCTGAACCTGGTCTTCGTGCCGCGGCTGGGGCATGCCGGGCTCGCCCTGTCGATCGGGGTGGCGGCCCTGGTGAACGCGGCGGCCCTGCTGATCGGCCTGTGGCGGCGCGGCAGCTGGCGGCCGCAGCCGGGCTGGGGCCGCTTCAGCCTGCAGGTGCTGCTGGGCAGCGCCGGGCTGGGCCTGGCGCTGGACCAGGCCGCGCGGCGGCTGGACTGGATCGCGCTGGGCGGCCATGAGGGCCTGCGCGCGGCCTGGCTGGCCGGCGTGCTGCTGGCCGCCGGCCTGGGCTACCTGGCGGTGCTGGCCGGCCTGGGCCTGCGGCCGCGTGCCTTCGTGCGCCGCGGCTGAGCGGCCCGGACCCCACCCCTACACTCGGCGGCATGCAGTTCGTCGCGCCGACCGCCCTCGACTATTTCGCCAGCCTGGTGGCCGACGACGCCTCCTTCGCCCTGATGGAGGCGGCCGTGGCCGTCGCGCAGGATGAGACCCCCCGGCTCGACACCCAGGCCGTGCTGGCCGAGATCGACGCGCTGACCGAGCGGCTGCAGCGCCGCCTGCCGGCCGACGCCTCGCCGATCCAGCGCCTGCGCCTGCTCAACCGCTACTTCTTCCAGGACCTGGGCTTCGCCGGCAACGTCAACGACTACTACGCCGCCGACAACAGCTACATCCACCGCGTGCTGGCGCAGCGCAGCGGCATCCCCATCACCCTGGCCCTGCTCTACATCGAGCTGGCCGGCGGCATCGGCCTGCAGGCGCGGGGCATCTCCTTCCCCGGCCACTTCCTGATCAAGGTGAAGATGCCGCAGGGCGAGGTGGTGATCGACCCCTTCAGCGGCCGCTCGCTCTCGCGCGAGGACCTCGACGAACGCCTGGCGCCCTTCAAGCGCCGCCGCGGCCTGGTCGACGACATGGACATGCCGCTGGGCCTGTTCCTGCAGCCGGCCACGCCACGCGAGATCGTCGCCCGGCTGCTGCGCAACCTGAAGGAGATCCACCGCAGCGCCGAGGACTGGCCGCGCCTGGTGCAGGTGCAGGACCGGCTGGTCTGCCTGCTGCCCGACGAGCCCGGCGAGCGCCGCGACCGCGGCCTGGCGCGGGCCGAGATGGGCCAGGACGCCGCCGCCGCCGAGGACCTGCGCGCCTACCTTGCGGCCAGCCCCGGGGCCGACGATGCGCAGGCCATCCGCGAGCGCCTGCTCGAACTCGGCCCGCCGCCGCTGCACTGAAGGACCGCCGCGATGCCCCTGAACCGCGCACAGCGGCAAGGCCTGGCCTGGCTGGCCGTGGCCGGCCTGGCCGTGCTGCTGCTGGCCCTGCTGGGGCCAGTGCTGACGCCCTTCCTGGTGGCCGCCGTGCTGGGCTATGCCCTGCACCCGGTGGTCGAGCGCCTGGTGCAGCGGCGCGTGCCGCGGGTGCTCGCCGTGCTCGGCGTCGAGGCCCTGGCCCTGCTCGGCCTGCTGGCCATCGCCCTGCTGATCGTGCCCATCCTGCTGCGCGAGATCCCGGCGCTGCGCGAGCAGATCCCCGAGCTGCTGGCGCGCGCCTGGACCTGGGCCGGCCCGCGCCTGGCCGCCGCCGGCCTGCCGGTCGACCCGGACCCGGCCGGCCTCAGGCGCAGCGTGCTCGACCTGCTCAACGCCAATGCCGAGGACTGGCTGCTGCCGCTGCTGCGCTCGGCCCAGCTCGGCGGCAGCGTGGTGCTGGCCTGGATCGGCACCGCGGTGCTGCTGCCGGTGGTGCTGTTCTACCTGCTGATGGACTGGCCGCAGCTCATCGCCCGCAGCCAGGCCATGCTGCCGCCGCGCTACCGCGAGGCCGTGCTCGGCTTCGCGGCCGAATGCGACCACGTGCTGGGCCAGTACCTGCGCGGCCAGCTGCTGGTCATGCTGGCCCTGGCCGTGTTCTACGCCCTGGCCCTGGCCCTGACCGGGCTGGAGCTGGCCCTGCCGGTCGGCGTGTTCACCGGCCTGGCAGTGGCCATTCCCTACATCGGCTTCGGCCTCGGCCTGGTCCTGGCCCTGCTGGCCGGGCTGCTGCAGTTCGGCCCGGGCGCGGCGCTGGCGGCGGTGGCCGCCGTCTATGCCCTCGGCCAGTTGCTGGAGAGCTTCGTGCTCACCCCGCGCCTGGTCGGCGAGCGCATCGGCCTGCATCCGCTGACGGTCATCCTCGCGCTGATGGCCTTTGGCCATGTCTTCGGCTTCGTCGGCGTGCTGGTCGCGCTGCCGGCCAGTGCGGTCGGCGTGGTCGCCCTGCGCCGCCTGCGGCGCTGGTACCTGGAGAGTCCGCTGTATGGGGCCTGAGGTTCGGGCGGCCCGCGGGACCGCCGGGCCGATGCGGCAGCTGACGCTGCCGATCGCGCCCGGCCCCGCGCCGCGCTTCGAGAATTTCCGCATCGGGGCGAATGCCGCGGCCCTGCCGGCGCTGCAGGCCCTGCTGAATCTGCCGCGCCCGTCGACGCCGGTGATGCTCTGGGGCCCGGCCGGCAGCGGCAAGAGCCATCTGCTGCATGCGGTGGAGGCCGCGCTGGCCGAGACGGGCCACCGCGCCGGCCGGCTCGAAGCCGGTGGCCCCCTGCCGGCCGGCTGGGACGAGCGCTGGGCGCTGCTGATCCTCGACGGCGCCGAGGCCCTGGACCCGCTGCGCCAGCATGTGGCCTTCACCCTCTTCGTCGAGGCCAGCACGCGCGGCCTGCCGGTGCTGAGCGCGGCGCGCCTGCCGCCGGTGGACCTGCCGCTGCGCGAGGACCTGCGCAGCCGCCTGGGCTGGGGCCTGGTCTTCCAGCTTCAGCCGCTGGACGAGGCCGGGGTGCGCGAAGTGCTGCGCGACGAGGCCGCCCGGCGCGGCCTGAAGCTGCAGGACGAGGCCATCGATTGGCTGCTGCTGCGCCAGGCGCGCGACCTCGGCACGCTGATGGGCCTGCTCGACCGGGTCGACGCCTACGCGCTCGAACACCAGCGCGCGGTCACCATCCCCCTGCTGCGTGCGATGCTCGGGGGTTGGGCGGAGCACCCCGCCGAGCCGGCCTGAGCCGCCCTCCTTCCCGCCGTCCGGCCCCGACCCGCCTGCGGCCGCCAAGATGAACCTGACGCTCTTCGACCTCGACCTGACCCTGCTACCGCTGGATTCCGACCATGCCTTCGGCGGCTTCATGATCCAGCTCGGCTGGGCCGACGGCGGCGACTTCGAGCGCCGCAACGACCGCTTCTACGCCGACTACCAGGCCGGCACGCTGGACATCCACGCCTATGTCGACTTCGCGACGCAGAGCTGGCGCGCGCGCCCCGCAGCCGAGTTCGCGGCCGCGCAGGCGCGCTTCATGGCCGAGGTGATCGGCCCGGCGATCCGCCCGGCCGCACGCGCCCTGGTGGCCCAGCACCGGGCCGCCGGCGACCGCCTGGCCATCGTCACCGCCACCAATGAGGGCGTGACCGCGCCCATCGCCCGCGCCTTCGGCGTGGACACCCTGATCGCCATCGCCCTGGAGCGCGGGGCCGACGGCCGGCCCACCGGCCGCATCGCCGGCACGCCCTCCTTCCGCGAAGGCAAGGTCGAGCGCATCGACGACTGGCTGGCCACCGAAGGCCTGCGGCGTGCCGACTTCGACCGCATCACCGTCTACAGCGATTCGATGAACGACCTGCCCATGTTCGAGATCGCGACCGAGCCGGTGGCCACCAACCCCTCGCCCGCCCTGGCCGCCCACGCGGCCGCCCGGGGCTGGCGGGTGCTGAACCTGTTCGACCAGGACAACGTCAAGTGATCAAGAAGCTGATCGACAAGCTGCTCGGCAAGGCGCCGGGCGACAAGCCGTCGCGCCGGGCCCCCGCGGCGCCGGCCGCCCCGCTCCGGCCGCGGGCCGAGGACCGCCGGGAGATCCCCGCCAGCGAGCACCGCATCGACCCGGCGCTGCTCGACGACCGCGCCGTGCGCGTGGTCGAGACCCTGCAGCAGGCCGGCCACGAGGCCTACATCGTCGGCGGCGCGGTGCGCGACCTGCTGCTGGGCCTGCGGCCCAAGGACTTCGACGTCGCCACCGACGCCACGCCCGAGCAGGTCAAGGGCCTGTTCCGGCGCGCCTTCATCATCGGCCGGCGCTTCCGCATCGTGCACGTCATCCACGGCCGCGGCCGCGAGCACGAGGTGATCGAGGTCTCGACCTTCCGGGCCCTGCTCGACAGCGCCGACGCCGCCACCGTGCAGGGCAACGAGAAGACCGCCAAGCGCGAGCTGGAAGGCCGCCTGGCCGGCCAGGGCCATGTGGTGGACGCCAGCGGCCGCGTGCTGCGCGACAACGTCTGGGGCCCGCAGCACGAGGATGCCGCGCGGCGCGACTTCACCGTCAACGCCATGTACTACGACCCGGTGCGCCAGATCGTCGTGGACTACCACGGCGGCTATGCCGACGCCCGGGCGCGCCGGCTGCGCATGATCGGCGACCCGGCCACCCGCTACCGCGAGGACCCGGTGCGCATCGTCCGCGTCATCCGCTTCGCGGCCAAGCTGGGCTGCGGCATCGACGAGGCCACCCGCGCGCCCATCGTCGAGATGGCGGGCCTGCTGGACAACGTGCCGGCCTCGCGGCTCTTCGACGAGATGATCAAGCTGCTGCAGACCGGCCATGCCCTGGCCTCGGTCGAGCAGCTGCGCGCCTTCGGCCTGCACCGCGGCGTCTTCCCCATCCTCGACGTCGCCCTCGACGACCGCAGCCCGCAGCCCGCGCGCGACCGCTTCGTGCAGCTGGCCCTGGCCGACACCGACCGCCGCGTCGGCGAAGGCAAGCCGGTGGCCCCGGGCTTCATGCTGGCCTGCCTGCTGTGGCACGAGGTGCAGGGCCGCTGGCAGGACCGCCGCGACGCCGGCGAGCCGGTCTTCCCGGCCCTGCAGGCCGCCATCGACGAGGTCTTCGAGGCGCGCATCGGCGACATCTCCGGCCGCGGCAAGCTGGCGGCCGACATGCGCGAGATCTGGTCCATGCAGCCGCGCTTCGACAAGCGCAGCGGCAGCGGTCCGCTGGGCCTGGTCGACCAGCCGCGCTTCCGCGCCGGCTTCGACTTCATGCGCCTGCGCGCCGAAGCCGGCGAGATCGACCCGGCCCTGGCCGCCTGGTGGGAGGCCTTCTCCCAGGCCCGCCTCGACAACGACAACGACGCCCAGAACGAGCTGCTGCGCGAAGCCCGCCAGCAGGAGGAAAGCAGCCGCCGCACCGCGCCGCGCAGTGGCGGCCGCGTGCGCCGCGTGCCGGCGGCACAGGACGCGCCGGACCGCAGCCCGCCGCCTCCAGCCGCTGCGCCGACCCCGGGCGAGGATGCGGCCGAGGGCGAGGCCGGCCCGGCCCGCAAGCGCCGTCGCCGGCGCCGCAAGCCCGCGGGCGAGGGTCCGTCCGGGGGCGAGGCCCCGGACGCGGCATGAGCGGGGCGGCAGCGCGCTGGCGGGCCGCCATCGGCCTGGGCGCCAACCTCGGCGACGCCCGCCAGACGCTGCGGGCCGCGGTGGCGGCCCTGGGTGCCCTGCCGGACAGCCGGCTGTCCGGCCTGTCCTCCCTGTACGGCAGCGCGCCGGTCGAGGCGCAGGGCCCGGAGTTCCTCAACGCCGTCGCCCTGCTGGAGACGCAGCTGCAGCCGCTGGCCCTGCTCGACGCGATGCAGGCCCTCGAACTGGCCCACGGCCGCGAGCGGCCCTACCGCAACGCCCCGCGCACGCTGGACCTGGACCTGCTGCTCGGCGAGTCGGCCGAGGGGGCGCTGCTGCGGCTCGATCACCCGCGCCTGAGCCTGCCCCACCCGCGCTGGGACCAGCGTGCCTTCGTGCTCTGGCCGCTGGCGGAGCTGCTGCCCGCGCGGGTCGACGCCGCGGCGCGCGCGGCCGTGCAGGATCAGGCCCTTCGTTGCCTGGAAGCCGGTCCGGGCTGGGGCTTGGCGTAAAAACTGCGTGCCAGAATCGGCCGCCCCACCTTGGGGCCGTGCCCGCCGGTTCCGGCCGGCCCGCCATCCCAATTCCCTCCTGCCTGCAGGCTTGACCTGCCTCCACCCATGCGCGTCAAAAAGGCCATCTTTCCCGTCGCCGGTCTCGGCACGCGTTTCCTGCCCGCCACCAAGGCGATGCCGAAGGAAATGCTGCCGGTGGTCGACAAGCCCCTGATCCAGTACGCGGTCGAGGAAGCGTATGCCGCGGGTATCCGGCAAATGATCTTTGTGAATGGCCGCAACAAGCGTGCGATTCCCGATCATTTCGACACGGCCTACGAGCTGGAAGCCGAACTCGAGAATGCCGGCAAGAAGGAATTGCTGGATGTCGTGCATTCCATCAAGCCCGACGACATGGAGTGCATCTACATCCGCCAGCCCAAGGCCCTGGGCCTGGGCCACGCGGTGCTGTGCGCGGCCTCGGTGGTCGTCAACGAGCCCTTCGCCGTGCTGCTGGCCGACGACCTGATGGTCGGCGAGAAACCCATCCTCAAGCAGATGGTCGAGCAGTATGAGGAATGGCGCGCCAGCATCCTGGCCGTGCAGGAGGTGCCGCAGGAGCACACCAAGCGCTATGGCATCGTCGCTGGCACGCCGGTGAATGACCGGGTGATGGATGTCAGCCACATCGTCGAGAAACCCTCGCCGGACAAGGCCCCCTCGCGCCTGGGCGTGGCCGGCCGCTACGTGCTGAGCTACGACGTGTTCGACGAGATCCGCCGTCAGCCGCGCGGGGTGGGCGGGGAGATCCAGCTGACCGACGGCATCGCCGGCCTGCTGCGCCGCCAGAAGGTCTTCGCCTACCGCTACGAGGGCAAGCGCTACGACTGCGGCAGCAAGGAAGGCTTCCTCGAGGCGAACGTCGAACTGGCCCTGGCGCACCCGACGCTGGGCCCGGGCTTCCGCGACTACCTCAAGGGCCTGGCCGAGGGCCTCTGAGCCCTGTGGAAGCGGTGCCCCGTCCCGGGGCCCGGATCCCCCGGGACGGGTTGCAGCCCGGCGGGACGGCGGTGCCGGCCGCGGTGGCCCGGTGCCGGCTCAGCGCCGGCGCAGCACGTGCACGAACTCCGCACCGGCGCTGTGCTGCTCGACCAGCTCGTTGCCGGTCTGGCGCGCGAAGGCCTGGAAGTCCCGGACCGAGCCGGGGTCCGAGGCCAGCACCCGCAGCGCCTGGCCGCTGCTCATGTCGGCCAGGGCCTTCTTGGCCTTGAGGATGGGCAGCGGGCAGTTCAGTCCGCGGGTGTCGATTTCCTTGGCTATCTCCATGGCAGGACTCGCTGGGGTTCCGGTTCCGGGGGGGAGGGCGAAGTGTCTCGCGCGCGGCGGACGGCCTCAGGCCGGGAAGACCCCGGTCGAGAGGTAACGGTCGCCCCGGTCGCAGACGATGAAGACGATGGTGGCGTTCTCCACCGTCTCGGCCAGGCGCAGCGCGGCCGAGCAGGCGCCGGCGGCAGAGATGCCGCAGAACAGGCCCTCCTCGCGGGCCAGGCGGCGGGCCATGTCCTCGGCCTCGGCCTGGTCGACCTCGATCAGCTCGTCGACGCCGGCCGGCTCGTAGATCTTCGGCAGGTAGGCCGCCGGCCACTTGCGGATGCCGGGGATGCGCGAGCCGTCGCTGGGCTGCGCGCCGATGATGCGCACGGCCGGGTTCTGCGACTTCAGGTAGCGCGACACGCCGGTGATGGTGCCGGTCGTGCCCATCGCGCTGACAAAGTGGGTGATCTGGCCCTCGGTGTCGCGCCAGATCTCGGGGCCGGTGGTCTCGGCATGGATGCGCGGGTTGTCGGCGTTGGCGAACTGGTCGAGGACGCGGCCCTTGCCCTCGCGCTGCATCTGGTCGGCCAGGTCGCGGGCGTACTCCATGCCGCCGCCCTTGGGCGTCAGGACCAGCTCGGCCCCGAAGGCCTTCATGGTCTGCGCGCGCTCGATCGACAGGTCCTCCGGCATGATCAGGATCATGCGGTAGCCCTTGATGGCTGCGGCCATGGCCAGGGCAATGCCGGTGTTGCCGGAGGTGGCTTCGATCAGGGCATCGCCGGGGCGGATGTCGCCGCGTTCCTCGGCACGCTGGATCATGCTGAGCGCCGGGCGGTCCTTGACCGAGCCGGCCGGGTTGTTGCCTTCGAGCTTGCCGAGGATCACGTTGCCGCGGCGGGCCTGGGCTTCGCCGGGCAGGCGCTGCAGGCGGACCAGCGGCGTGTTGCCGATCACGGCATCGAGGGTCGGGTAGAGGGGCATGGCAGGGGGCGTCCTTCGGGTGCCGGATTGTGCCCGCCCTGCCCCGGACGCGCGGGTATCATCCGCGCCGCGCGAGCGAGCCTGCTCCGCACCCTCCCCGGGTGGCGAAATCGGTAGACGCAGGGGATTCAAAATCCCCCGCCGCAAGGTGTGCCGGTTCGAGTCCGGCCCCGGGGACCATCTCCAGCCCGCCGTGCCCCCCGCGTGCACGGCCTGCGCCCGGCCGAACGGCCCGCGAAGACCATGCCCCCGATGCCCCCGATCACCAAGGCGCTGATCCTGGCCTGCGTCGGCTTCTTCTGTGCCAGCCTGCTGCTGCCGCCCTGGTTCGAAGGCCTGCTGGCGCTGTGGCCACTGGCCACCGGCAACTTCCAGCCCTGGCAGCCGATCAGCTACGCCTTCCTGCACGGCAGCCCCGGCCACCTGCTGTTCAACATGCTGGGCCTGTGGAGCTTCGGCAGCGAGCTCGAACGCCTGTGGGGCGGCCGGCGCTACGTGCACTTCCTGATCGCCAGCGTGCTGGCGGCCGCGGTGGTGCAGCAGCTGTGGACGGCGCTGATCGGCTCGCCGGTGCCCACCGTCGGCGCCTCGGGCGGCCTGTTCGGCCTGCTGCTGGCCTTCGGCATGCTGTTCCCCAACCGGCAGATCATGATGCTGATCCCGCCGATGCCGATCAAGGCCAAGCACTACGTGATGATCTTCGGCGGCCTGGAGCTGCTGCTGGGCTTCAGCGGCGGCAGCGGCATCGCCCACTTCGCGCACCTCGGCGGCATGCTCGGCGGCTGGCTGATGCTGCGCCACTGGCGCGGCCAGCCGCCCTTCGGCCGGCGCTGAGGCCGGCCCCCGGACGGAGCCGCCTCAGCCGCCGGGTGCCGGCGGCAGCGCGTCCAGCACGGTCGGGTAGCGCAGCCTGAGGCGCAGCTCGCGCTTCATGCGGCGGTTGTCGAGCCGGCGCGATTCCGACAGGAAGCTCATCGTCATCGGCGACAGCCGGGCCTGCGCCTCGGCCCGGCTCAGGCGCGGCGGACGCGGCAGGCCGCAGCGGTCGGCCACGGCATCGAAGTGCTCGCCCATCGGGAGCTGGCCGTCGTCGCTGATGTGCAGGGCGCGCGGCTTGCGGCCGAGAAAGAGCGCCCGCAGGCAGGCCCGAGCCAGGTCGTCGGCATGGATGTGGTTGGTGTAGACATCGTCCCCGGGCTGCAGCACCGGGCTGCCGCGGGCCACGCGCTCGCGCGGGTCGCCGCCTTCGCGGTCGAGCGCGTAGATGCCGGGAATCCGGAGCCGCACCAGGGCCACGCCCTGCTGGCGGCTCCAGTCGCCCAGGCGCTGCTCGGCCGCGACGCGGCGGCGCGCGCGGTCGGAGGCCGGGCGCAGCGGGCGGGTCTCGTCGAAGAAGGCGCCGCCGGCATCGCCATAGACCCCGGTCGTGCTGCCGTAGACGGCCGTGTGCACGCCGCCGCGGCGGCCCAGGGCGCGCAGCAGCGCGGCGGTGCGCGGGTCGTCCGCCCCCTGGCCGGGCGGCGGGGCCAGGTGCAGCAGGCGCGGCGCCAGGCCGGCCAGGCGGCCGAGGCTGGACGGATCGTCCAGATTGCCCAGCAGCGGCCGCAGGCCGGCGGCGCGCAGCGCGGGCCGGCGCGCGGGCTGCGAGCTCAGCGCGATCACCCGCAGGCGCCCGGCCAGCAGACGGGCCACGCGCAGGCCGACATCGCCGCAGCCCACGATGAGGACACGGCTGCGGCGGAACACGGCAGGACGGGAGGGCGGCGGCGTGGGCATGGCAGCGGAGGACGGGGAGGACCGGGGACGAGCAAACGGCGGACGAACGGCGGGTCGGGCAGACGACCGGGCGGGTGCACCGCGCGGCGGGCCGGCCGGGCCGACCCGCCGGCGGCAAGGCGATCGGCCTGCGCGCCGGGGCGCCCGGACCTGCGCGGGCACAATCGCGGCCGTTCGAAATCGACAGGGTTCGAGGATAACGAGATGAGCTTCACCGTCACGCTGCAGCCCAGCGGCCGCCAGTTCCAGGTCGCCCGCGACGAGCCCGTGCTCGCCGCGGCCATCCGCGAGGGGGTGGGCCTGCCCTATGGCTGCCGCGACGGCGCCTGCGGCTCCTGCAAGAGCCGGCTGCTCGAAGGCCGGGTGATCCACGGCGCCCACCAGCTCAAGGCCCTGACGGCGGAGGAAGAGGAAGCCGGCTGGATGCTGAGCTGCTGCGCCACCCCGCAGTGCGATCTCGTGGTCGAAGCGCGCAGCGTGCCGGGGGCCGGCGAGTTCCCGGTGCAGAAGGTGCCCGTGCGCGTGCGCAGCCTGGAGAAGCCGACGGCCGACGTGGCCATCCTCACCCTGCAGCTGCCCGCCACCACGCGCTTCGCCTACCACCCGGGGCAGTACGTGGAGTTCATCCTGCGCGACGGCGCACGGCGCAGCTACTCCATGGCCAACGCCCCGGCCGCCGAGGGCGCCGCCGCCGACGCCGGCCTGGAGCTGCACATCCGCCACATGCCCGGGGGCAAGTTCACGGACCACGTCTTCGGTGCGATGAAGGAGAAGGACATCCTGCGCATGGAGGGGCCCTTCGGCAGCTTCTACCTGCGCGAAGGCAGCAAGCCCATCGTGCTGCTGGCCTCGGGCACGGGCTTCGCGCCCATCCAGGCCATCGTGCAGCACATGCGCGCCAAGGGCATCGACCGCCCGGCCGTGCTGTACTGGGGCGGCCGCCGCGAGGCCGACCTCTACCGCGACGCCTGGGCCCGCGAGGCCGCCGCGTCGATGCCGAACCTGCGCTACGTGCCGGTGCTCAGCGAGCCCGAGCCCGGCTGGGCCGGCCGCAGCGGCTTCGTCCACGAGGCGGTGATGGCGGACCTGCCGGACCTGTCGGGCCACGAGGTCTATGCCTGCGGTGCGCCGGTGATGGTCAGCGCCGCGCAGCGCGACTTCATCCTGCAGTGCCGCCTGCCCGACGACGCCTTCTTCGCCGACAGCTTCACCAGCGAGGCCGACAAGGCCTGAGCGGCCCGGCACCGGCGGTGGCCTTGCGCCTCACGGCCGGGGACGGCCGGGCGGCGCGACCCGCTCAATCCGGCGCGTCGGCGCCGTCCTCGGCCGGCGCGGCCAGGGCCTGGCGGGCCAGCTCGTCCTCGCTCAATTCGGGGGCGGGGGCGGCGCCTGCGGCCTGCACGGACAGCTCCTCGATCAGCTCGGGCGTCGGCTCGGCAAGACCGAGCAGCAGCTCGTCGAAGCCCGGATGCGGGCCGGGCTGCTCCTCGTGGTCGAGCGGTGCCGGATGCAGGCCGACCGGGTCCAGCACCGGCAGGCGCACGGCGGCCAGCTCCAGCTGCTCGTCGACGAGGCGGGCCAGGGCGCCAGCCGCGGCTGCGCCGGCAGCGGGCGAGCGGACTTCGGTGGGCGGGTGGGTCGAGCGGTCCATGGTGGCAGCCTCCAGGCACGTCATGACCGCCACAGTCTGCGCCGCGCCGCGGCGGCGCGCCAGCGGGCCGGCCCCGGGGCGGCTCAGGCGCCGAGGTAGGCGGCCTGCACGCGCGGGTCGGCCAGCAGCGTGGCGGCCGGGCCCTGCATGCCCAGCTCGCCGGACTCCATCACGTAGCCGCGGTCGGCCAGGGCCAGGGCGCGGCTGGCGTTCTGCTCGACCAGCAGCACGGTGGTGCCGCGGGCGTGGATGTCGGCGATGACCTCGAAGATGCGGTCGACCATGATCGGCGCCAGGCCCATCGAGGGCTCGTCGAGCAGCAGCAGCTCGGGCCGGGCCAGCAGGGCACGGCCCATGGCCAGCATCTGCTGCTCGCCGCCCGAGAGCGTGCCGGCCAGCTGCTGGCGGCGCTCCTGCAGGCGCGGGAAGCGGGCGAAGACCTCGGCCAGGTCGGCCTCAACACCGGCCGCATCGCGGCGCAGGTAGGCGCCCATGCGCAGGTTCTCGTCGATGCTCATGCGGGTGAAGGTACCGCGGCCCTCGGGCACCATCACCAGGCCGGCTCGCACGCGGTCCCAGGCGCCCTGCCCGGCCAGGTCGCGGCCCTTGAAGCGGATGCGGCCGGCCTGCGGCGCGAGCAGGCCGGTCAGGGCCTTGAGCGTGGTCGTCTTGCCGGCGCCGTTGGCGCCGATCAGGCAGACCAGCTCGCCGCGCCGCACCTGCAGGCTCAGGCCCTTGACGGCCTGGATGCCGCCGTAGGCGACGCGCAGGTCCTCGACCTCGAGCATGGGTTCAGGCGACAGGCTCATCGCATGGGCCTCGTGCAGGGCATGGCGTTCATGCCGCGGTGGGCACGGCGGTGTGGCCGGCGCCGA
Source organism: uncultured Rubrivivax sp. (assembly GCA_964433315.1). Taxonomy (GTDB): domain Bacteria; phylum Pseudomonadota; class Gammaproteobacteria; order Burkholderiales; family Burkholderiaceae_C; genus Aquariibacter. The sequence goes on along the minus strand of CAYSQO010000038.1, from coordinate 1,694 downwards.
GGTAGGCCTCGATCACGCGCGGGTCGCGCTGCACCGCGGCCGGGGGGCCGTCGGCGATGACCTTGCCGTGGTCCAGCACGGTCACGGCATCGCACAGGCCCATGACCAGCTTCACGTCGTGCTCGATCAGCAGCACGGTGCAGCCGTCGCGGCGGATGCGGTCGATCAGGGCGCGCAGCGTGAGCTTCTCGGTCGCGTTCATGCCGGCGGCCGGCTCGTCCAGGGCCAGCAGCCGGGGCTCGGTGGCCAGGGCGCGGGCGATCTCCAGGCGGCGCTGGTCGCCGTAGCTCAGGGTGCGGGCGCGGACCTCGGCATGGGCGGCCAGGCCGACGTAGTCGAGCAGCTCGCGGGCGCGCTGCGCGATGGCGGCCTCCTCGCGGCGGAAGGCCGGCGTGCGCAGGATGGCGCCCAGCAGGCCCGAGCGGCTGCGCGCATGGCGGCCGACCATCACGTTCTCCAGCGCGGTCATCTCGGCGAACAGCCGGATGTTCTGGAAGGTGCGGGCGATGCCGGCCCGCGCCACCTCGTGCACCGCCGTCGGCTTGTAGGCCCGGCCGTCGAGCAGGAAGCGGCCGGCATCGGGCGCGTAGAGGCCGGTGATGAGGTTGAAGAAGGTCGTCTTGCCGGCGCCGTTGGGGCCGATCAGGCCGTGCACGCTGCCGCGCCGCACGCGCAGGCCGACCTCGCTGAGCGCCTGCAGGCCGCCAAAGCGCTTGCTGGCGCCCTGCACGTCCAGCAGCGGGGCGGCGGGCTCCGGCAGCGTGCTCATCGCGGGCCTCCGGACGCCGCGGCGGCCGGGCCCGCTCCCTCGGGATCGGGCCGGGGCCGGGCCGGCTGGCCGTGCTCGGGCGCGGGCCACAGGCCGCGCGGGCGCAGCAGCATGATGCCGATCATCGCCAGGGCCACCATCAGCTGGCGCAGGATGGCCGCATCCAGGCGGCCGCCGCTCAGGGCCTGCAGCGGGCCGGCCACGTAGCGCAACACCTCGGGCAGCGCGGCCAGCAGCACCGCGCCGACGATCACGCCGGGCAGGTGGCCCAGGCCGCCCAGCACCACCATGGCCACGATCAGCACCGATTCGTGCAGCGAGAAGGATTCCGGCGAGACGAAGCCCTGGAAGGCCGCGAACAGCACCCCCGCCACGCCCCCGAAGGTCGCCCCCATGCCGAAGGCGAGCAGCTTGAGGTTGCGCACGTTCAGGCCCATGGCCTTGGCGGCGATCTCGTCCTCGCGCAGGGCCATCCAGGCGCGGCCGATGCGGCTCTTCTCCAGCCGCACGCAGACGATCACGCTCAGCACCGCCATCAGCAGGAAGAGGTAGTAGTACAGCGTGACCGAGGCCAGGGTGAAACCCGCCACCTCCAGCGGCCGACCCAGGTTCAGGCCGAAGACGCGCAGCGGGTCGATGCCCGACAGGCCCTTGGGCCCGTTGGTCAGGTTCAGCGGCGCATCCAGGTTGTTCATGAACACGCGGATGATCTCGCCGAAGCCCAGGGTGACGATGGCCAGGTAGTCGCCGCGCAGGCGCAGCACCGGCGCGCCCAGCATCACCCCGGCCACCGCCGCCAGCGCGGCGCCCAGGGGCAGCACCAGCCAGACCGGCGTGTGCAGGCCGTGGGGCAGCAGCGCGGCGAGGGCGGGGAAGGTCTCGAAGAGGTGCGGGCTGGCCAGCAGCGCGAACATGTAGGCGCCCA
>CAYSQO010000037.1:0-19815 GCA_964433315.1 uncultured Rubrivivax sp. | reverse complement strand
GCTGGCCGCGAAGGCGGTCTTGCCGGCCAGGCCGTTGTGCGCTGCGTTGCCGCGGGCGCGGGCGACGAGTTCGCGGCTGCCCTCAATGCCCAGCACCTCGCGCGCCCGGGTGGCGATGGGCAGGGTGAAGTTGCCCAGACCGCAGAACCAGTCGATCACCCGCTCCTCGGGTCGGGCGTCGAGCAGGCGCAGCGCACGGCCGACCAGCACTTGATTGATCGCCGCATTGACCTGCGTGAAATCGGTGGGCCGGAAGGGGTGCTCGATGCCGAACTCGGGCAGCGTGTAGGCCAGGGCCGGGCCGCCTTCGTCGAGCCGGTGCACGGTGTCCGGGCCCTTGGGCTGCAGCCACCATTGCACGGCGTGCTGGCGGGCGAAATCGCGCAGGCGGCCGAGGTCGGCCTCGCCCAGCGGCACCAGGTGGCGCAGCACCAGGGCGGTGACCACCTCGCCCGAGGCCGGGCGGCCGACGGCCAGCTCGATCTGGGGCAGTCGGTCGCGGGCGTCCATGCCCATGACCAGCGCGCGCAGCGGCAGCAGCAGCGCGGAGACATGGGGCGGCAGCACCTCGCAGCGGCGCATGTCGGCCACGTAGCTGGAGGCCCGCTCGTGGAAGCCGACCAGCACCGTGCCCTTCTTCACCACATGGCGCACCGACAGGCGGGCGCGCTCGCGGTAGCCCCAGGAGGGGCCCTGGATGGGCCGCAGCACCATGGCCGGCCGCACGCGGCCGAGGTGCCAGAGCTGGTCCTCCAGCACGCGCTGCTTGACGGCGATCTGCGCGGCCGGATCGAGGTGCTGCATCTTGCAGCCGCCGCAGGCCCCGGGCTCCAGGCCGAAATGCGGGCAGGCCGGGCGCACGCGCTGGTTGCTCTCGCGCTCGACCACGGTCACGCGGCCCTTGGCCCAGGCCGACTTGCGGCGGGTGATCACGGCCTGCACCCGCTCGCCGGGCAGGCCGCCTTCGAGGAAGAGCACGCGGCCTTCGGCGTCGTGGGCCACGCCCTGGGCTTCGAGGTCGAGCGACTCGATCTCGAAGCGAACATCGTCTTCGTTTGTCATCGCCCGGATTATCCCGGCCCGTCCGGGGTCGCCGGGCTGCGCAGAATGCGGCCTCGACCGCTTCCTACCTCCTCACACCATGCCCTTCCAGGACCTCGGCCACGGCATCACGGCCATCGACACCGGCTTCGTCCGCCCCGGCTTCGACGCCGCCTACCTCATCGTGCAGGACGGCCGTGCAGCCTTCATCGACTGCGGCGTCAACGACAGCGTGCCGCGCCTGCTGGAGGCCCTGGCCGCCCGGGGCCTGGGCCCCGAGGCCGTCGACTGGGTCATCCCCACCCATGTGCACCTGGACCACGCGGGCGGCGCCGGCCTGCTCATGCAGCAGTGCCCCAAGGCGACCCTGCTGATCCACCCGCGCGGTGCGCGCCACATGATCGACCCGACCGCGCTGGTGGCCGGCGCCTCCGCCGTCTACGGCGCCGAGGAAATCGCCCGCACCTACGGGCAGATCCTGCCGGTGCCCGCGGCCCGGGTGCGCGAGGCCGGGGCCGACGAGACCGTGCAGCTCGCCGGCCGGCCGCTGCGCATCGTCGACACGCCCGGCCATGCGCGCCACCACTTCTGCGTTTGGGACGCAGCCTCGCGCGGCTGGTTCGCCGGCGACACCTTCGGCATCTCCTACCCCGAGTGCACCGGGACCGGCGGCCGCTACCTGCTGCCGACGACCACCCCGGTGCAGTTCGAGCCCGAGGCCCTGCATGCCTCGGTCGACCGCATGCTGGCCGAGGCGCCCGTCTGGATGTACGTGACGCACTTCGGTGCGCTGGGCGGCAGCCCCGAGGCCGTGCAGGCCCTGGCCGCCCAGCAGCACGCCCAGATCGACCAGATGGTCGAGGCCGCCCGGCGCGTGCAGGCCGCCCACCCCGGGCCGGGCCCGGCGCGCCACCAGGCCCTGCGTGCGGCCTGTGGCGACATCTACGTCCGCGCTTGGCAGGCCCTGGGCGGACCGGCCGAGGCGGGGCGCATCGCCGAGGTGCTGTTCAATGACATCGAGCTGAACGCCCAGGGCCTGGGCGTCTGGCTGGACCGCGGGACGCGGGCCTGAGGACCGCGGCGCAGGCCGGCGCCGGGCCGGGCGCCGGCCTGCGCCCAGTCGGGCGTGGAACGTCCCAAGGCAGATGTTCAGGACAAACCCCGCACGGGCCTGAACTGGCGGGCGGGTCGCTTTCTTTTCCAGGTTTCGCCCAGGGTCTTCACGTCTAGCCTTGCGGGCATGTTCCGGGGGCTGGCGAAGCGCTCCCGCCACGAGCCCCTGCCCGAGCGAGCCCATGCGCACCAACCTGCCCGTCACCCCCCGCGAATACCCCTTTCCGACCGGCGAGACCCTGGTCTCGACCACGGACCTCAAGGGGCGCATCGTCTACTGCAACCCGGCCTTCATCGAGGTCAGCGGCTACGCGAAGGACGAGCTGCTCGGCCAGCCGCACAACCTGATCCGCCATCCGGACATGCCGGAGGAGGCCTTCCGGGACCTCTGGGAAACCATCGCCGCCGGCCTGCCCTGGTCCGCGCTGGTGAAGAACCGCCGCAAGAACGGCGACTACTACTGGGTGATGGCCAACGTCACGCCGCTCATGGAGGGCGACCGCCCGGTCGGCTACATGTCGGTCCGGACCCAGCCCAGCCGGACGCAGGTCCAGGCGGCGGAGACCCTCTACGCCGGCATGCGGGCCGAGAAGGCCGCGGGCACTCTGGTCCACCGACTGCAGCAGGGCCGCGTGGTCCGCGCCACGCCGTGGGGCCGGCTGGCCAACGCGCTGCGACCGGGCCTGGCCGGCAGGCTGGGCCTGGTGGCCCTGGGCCTGAGCGGCGGCGGCTTCTTCGCCGGCCAGCTGGCCGGACCGAGCTTCCCGCTGGGCCTGCTCGCCGCGGGCGTGCTGACCGGCGCCGGCAGCCTGCTGCTGCAGCGCCTGACCGTGGCGCCGCTGGCCGGCCTGATCCGCTTCACCAACCGCATGGCCGCGGGCGACCTCACCCAGACCCTGAGCGTCGACCGGCACGACGCCGTCGGCACGCTCGGCCGCGGGCTGAACCAGCTCAACGTGAATCTGCTGTCCATCGTCCGCGATGCGCGCAGCGAGGTCGCCAACATGCGCAACGCGACCCGCGAGATCGCCGCCGGCAACCACGACCTGTCGGCCCGCACCGAGTCGCAGGCGTCTTCGCTGGAAGAGACCGCCGCCTCGATGGAGCAGATCACCGGCACCGTGCGGCAGAGCGCCGACTCGGCCCGCGAGGCCGAGCAGCTCGCCGGCCAGACCACCGCCATCACCCAGCGCAGCAGCGCCGCGGTCGACCGGGTGACGACGACGATGCGCGAGATCAGCAGCTCCTCGCACCGCATCACCGAGATCATCGGCGTGATCGACAGCATCGCCTTCCAGACCAACATCCTGGCCTTGAATGCCGCGGTGGAAGCCGCCCGGGCCGGCGAGCAGGGCCGCGGCTTCGCCGTGGTGGCCTCCGAGGTGCGGGCGCTCGCGCAGCGCAGCTCGAACGCGGCGCGCGAGATCAAGCAGCTGATCGAGGACTCGACCCAGAAGGTCGACGAGGGCTCGCGCCTGTCCGACGAGGCCCGCGCGACGATGAACGAGGCCCTGGGCGCCGTGCAGCGCGTGGGCACCCTGATCCAGGAGATCAGCCACGGCGCGCGCGAGCAGCTCAGCGGCATCTCGCAGGTCAACGAGGCCGTGGCGCAGATGGACACCATCACCCAGCAGAACGCCGCCCTGGTCGAGCAGCTGGCGGCCTCGGCCAGCTCGCTGGAGCAGCAGGCCGAGACCGTCCAGTCGACCGTGGCCATCTTCCGCATCGAAGGCCAGGCCAGCCAGGCGCTGCCCGATGCCGTCACCCTGCGCCGCGGCGCCAAGGCGGCGACCGACGCACCGGTGCTGCAGCCGGCCTGAGACCCTACGCCCCCCGGGTTCACCCGGGGGTGGCCCTAAACTGCGACGCCGCGCCCGGGCCCTCCCGGGCGTTTTCGTTTGCATGCCCCGCCCCCGGACCCCCATGTCGATTGATGCCCTGCTCGTCTCCACCGGCGTCGTCGCCGTCAGCGAGATCGGTGACAAGACCCAGCTGCTGGCCCTGCTGCTGGCCGCCCGCTTCCGGCGCGCCGCGCCGATCATTGCCGGCATCTTCGTCGCCACCCTGGCCAACCATGCGGCGGCGGGCGCGCTAGGCGCGTGGATCCAGAGCCTGCTGCCCGGCGAGTGGCTGCGCTGGCTGCTGGCGGCCAGCTTCTTCGCCGTGGCCGCCTGGACGCTCAAGCCCGACACCCTGGACGAGGACGAAGGCACGCCCGGCACCAGTGGCCTGGGCGTCTTCGGCATCACCGTGGTGGCCTTCTTCCTGGCCGAGATGGGCGACAAGACGCAGATCGCCACCGTGATGCTTGCGGCCCGCTACGACAGCCTGCTGGCCGTGACGATGGGCACCACCCTGGGCATGATGCTGGCCAATGTGCCGGCCGTGCTGCTCGGCGACCGGGCGGTGCACTTCGTGCCGCTGGTCTGGGTGCGGCGCATCGCCGCGCTGATCTTCACCCTGCTTGGCCTGGCGGTGCTGCTGGGCGTCGGCAGCTGAATCCCCCCTCCCCCGAACCCCACGGAGAGCCCAGCCCCATGCGTCTGCTGCACACCATGCTGCGCGTCGGCGACCTGCCGCGCGCGATCGACTTCTACACCCGCATCCTCGGCATGCGCCTGCTGCGCACGACCGAGCGGCCGGAACAGGGCTACAGCCTGGCCTTCGTCGGCTACGGCAACAACCCCGACCATGCCGAGATCGAGCTGACCTACAACCACGGCGTCAGCAGCTACGAGATCGGCACCGCCTACGGCCACATCGCGCTGGGCGTACCGGACGTGGCGGCCACCTGCGAACGCATCCGCGCCGCCGGCGGCACCATCACCCGCGAGGCCGGCCCGGTCAAGGGCGGCTCGACGGTGATCGCCTTCGTGCAGGACCCGGACGGCTACAAGATCGAGCTGATCGAGCGCCCCTGATCCGGCGGGCGCCTTCGTCCGGGCCCGCTCAGGCCTGACGGCGCGGCGCCTGGGCGACCTGGCGGGCGCGGACCTCGCGCAGGTCGTCCTCGGTGTCGAGATCGATCAGCACCCCGGGGTCGTCCACCTCCACCGCCTGCGCCGGGTAGCGGGCGATCAGCCGGCGTGCGCCGGTGTCGCCCTGCAGCCGGCAGAGGTCCGAGTACAGCTCCGACCCGAAGGCCACCGGATGGCCGCGGCGTCCTGCATGCTGCGCGTAGGCGATCGGCAGCTGGTCCAGGCCGGCCGCGACGGCCGCCAGCGTGTCGGGCCGCAACAGCGGCATGTCGCCCGGCAGCACCAGCCAGCCGCGGGCGTGGGGCCGGGCCATCACGCCGGCCGCGATGGAATCGCCCATGCCCGGCAGGGGCTCGCCGTCGACCGCGGCCGCCGTCTCGCGCGGCGGCTGGGCCGGCAGGCTCAGCAGCGCCTCCGCGGGCAGACGGCCCGCCAGCAGCGGCCGCAGGTCGGGCCGCAGCACGACCAGCACCTCCAAGCCACTGGCCTGCGCGCACTGCACCGTGGTCTGAAGCACGCTGGCGCCGTCGCCCAGGGTCTGGGCGAGCTTGTGACCAACGCCCTGAAAACGGCTGCCCTGGCCCGCGGCCAGCACCAGAACCACGGGACGGCGCGGCAAACCCGGCCCGGCAGGGTGGGCGCTCATCGACGGCCCGTCCCGGCGTGCGACCCAGGCGCAGCGGCCCGGGCCGGCGCGCGGGCCGCGTGGTGGAGGACTGTTGGCGACATGTCAGCATCAGACCGGAAGCCCGCCGTCCGCGCATCGGGGCCGGTCCTGTTCAGGCTTTCCCTCGACCGCGGCGGCGACCGCGCCGCGCTGTGCCAGGGCGGCACAGCGCGGCCGGCGGCCGGGCTCCCGGTCAGGCCAGGCGGGCGAAGGGCAGCTCGCGCAGGCGCTTGCCGCTCAGCACCGCCACGGCATTGGCCACGGCCGGCGCGATGGGCGGGGTGCCGGGCTCGCCCAGGCCGGTCGGCGGCGCGTCGCTGGGCACGAAGTGCACCTCGACCGGCGGCACGTCGGTGATGCGCGGCGGCGGGTAGTCGCTGAACTGGGTCTGCTCGACCCGGCCGTCCTTGAGCGTGATCGCCACCCCCGGCAGGGTCATGGCCAGACCGTAGACCATGCCGCCCTCGACTTGCGCCCGCGCCGCCAGCGGGTTGACCACGGTGTTGGCATGCACGCCCGCGGTGACGCGGTGCAGCTTGGGCCGGCCCTCGACCAGCGAGACCTCGACCACATAGGCCACCACCGAGCCGAAGCTCTCGTGCACCGCCACGCCCCAGGCCTGGCCCGCGGGCAGCTTGCGGCGGCCGTAGCCGCTGCGCTTGACGGCCAGCTGCAGCGCGGCCACGTGGCGGGCCAGCCGCGCCGGCTCGGGTGCAGCCTTCCAGCGCGCCAGGCGCCAGGCCACCGGATCCTGGCCGGCCGCGTGGGCCAGCTCGTCGGCCAGGGTCTCCATCACGTAGGCGGTGTGGGTATGGCCGACCGAGCGCCACCACAGCACCGGGATGGGCAGCTCAGGGTGCGTCACCCGCAGCCGCATCGGCAGGCCGTAGTGGTTCTCGACGACGCCTTCGGTCATGGTGTGGTCGATGCCGTCCTTGACCAGCACCGGCTCGAAGGGCGTGCCGGTAACCAGGGACTGGCCGACGATGACATGGTCCCAGGCCAGGGGTCGGCCCTGGGCGTCCAGCGCGATGTCGACCTGGTGCAGGTGCATCGGCCGGTAGTAGCCGCCCTGCACATCGTCCTCGCGGCTCCACACCACCTTGAGCGGGCCCGGCGTGGCGCCCGGCTGCGCCAGCCAGGTCTTGGCGATCGTGGCGGCCTCGCGCAGGTAGTCGGAGCTGGGCACCGCGCGGCGGCCGAAGCCCCCGCCCGCCGGCATGGTGTTGAGCGTCACGTTCTCGGGCTTGAGGCCCAGGGTCTGGGCGATCGCGCCCTGGTCGACGGTCTGGAACTGGCTGCCCGCCCAGACCGTGACCCGGCCCTGGGCCAGCTCGCCGAGGTCGAAGGTCGCGTTCAGCGGCTCCATCGGCGTGTGGGCCAGGTAGGGGAAGCGGAAGCTGGCCTGGAGGGTGCGGGCCGCGCCGGCGGCGGCCGACACGTCATGCGCCCGGGCGGTCAGCTTGGGCGCCTTGGCCTCCTGCTCGAAGCGGGCGAACAGGCCCTCGGTCGAGAGGCCGGCCGCGGGGCCGTCCTTCCACGTGAGCTTCAGCGCATCGCGGGCCTGCTTGGCCGCCCAGTAGCCGGTGGCGACCACGGCCACGCCGCTGCCGCCGCGGTCGGTCGGCGTCTCGAAGACGGCCAGCACGCCGGGGATGGCCCGGGCCGCCGTCGCATCCAGGCTGGCGACCCTGCCGCCGAAGGTCGGCGCCCGCTGCAGCAGCGCCGTCTTCTGGCCGGGCAGGCGCAGGTCCATGCCGTAGACCTTCTCGCCGCGGGTCGTCAGGGCCGCGTCCAGGCGGCCCTTGGGGCGGCCGATGATGCGGAAGTCGGCGGACTTCTTGAGCTTCACCTGGGCCGGCAGCGGCTGCTTGGCGGCGGCCTCGGCCAGGCTGGCGTAGCTGGCGCGGCGCGCGCCGGCGATCACGTGGCCGGCCTCGGTGCGGCAGGCCGACACCGGCACGCCCCACTGCGCCGCGGCGGCCTGCACCAGCACGGCCCGCGCGGTAGCGCCGATCTGGCGGTAATGCGGCCAGCTGTGGGCGATGGCGGTGGAGCCACCCGTCATCTGGATGCCGAAGTTGGGGTCCTTGTAGGCCTCGCCGGCCGGCGCCAGGCTGGCGCGCACCTGGGCCCAGTCGAGGTCCATCTCCTCGGCCAGCAGCATGGGCAGCGCGGTCAGCGCGCCCTGGCCGAAATCCAGCCGGTTCACGCGGATCTCCACCGTGTTGTCGGGCCGGATCTGCACGAAGGCACCGGGCTGCGGCAGCGGCTTGGGCGGCGCGGCCGCGGGCTCGGCGGCCTCGGCCGACGGCGGCGCGCCGAAGCCGATCAACAACCCGCCGCCCGCGGCCACGGAGAGCTGCAGCCAGGCGCGGCGGCTCAGACCGGCGCGGGCGGACGGGGCCGGGTCTGCGGCGGAGGCCGACGGGCCCTGGAGACGATCGAAAGCACCCATCTCAGGCCCCCTTCTTCTGGCCGGCCAGCGTCTTCGCGGCCGCATGGATGGCCGCACGGATGCGCGGGTAAGTGCCGCAGCGGCAGACATTGCCGGCCATGGCCGCGTCGATCTCGGCATCGCTGGGCTTGGCGTTGGCAGCCAGCAGCGCGGTGGCGCTCATGATCTGGCCGCTCTGGCAGTAGCCGCACTGGGCCACGTCGTGCGCGATCCAGGCGGCCCGCACGGCCGCCCCAGCCGCGGCGGCCGGGCCCTGCTCGCCCACCGCCTCGATGGTCGTCACCGCCTGCGCACCCACCGCGGCCACCGGCAGCACGCAGGACCGCGTGGCCTGGCCGTCGACATGCACCGTGCAGGCACCGCAGGCCGCGATGCCGCAGCCGAACTTGCTGCCGCACAGGCCCAGCTCGTCGCGCAGCACCCACAGCAGGGGCGTGGAAGGGTCGGACTGCACCAGCGTGGGCCGGCCGTTGAGGTTCAGGGTCGTCGTGGACATCGCTTCTCCGGGCGGGGGGTCGGGATCGTGGGCGGGACGGGACGGCGCAAGCCAAGCGTCAGCCAGGCCATGGTCGCGCCTCGGGCCCCGGACCGGGGCACGGCAAGACAAGCCCCGGCACCGGCCCCGGACAAATCCCGGCCTGCAGACAAAGCCCCTCCGAGCGTGTAGGCCATGGCCGCACAGCCCCCCACCCGCAGGGCCGGAACGCCCCTCCTAAACTGCCGGCATGACCTCTCTTGCCGACCTGCGCAAAAGCTACGAACGGGCCACCTTCGACGAAGCCGAAGCCGCCGAAGCCCCACTCACCCAGTTCCAGACCTGGCTGCAACAGGCCCTGGACGGCGGCGTGCCCGAGCCCACCGCCATGACCCTGGCCACCGTCGGCCCCGAGGGTCGCCCCTCCACCCGCGTCGTCCTGCTCAAGGGCTGCGATGCGCGCGGCCTGATCTGGTACACGAACTACGCCAGCCGCAAGGGCCGTGAACTGGCCGCCCACCCCTGGGCCGCCCTGCAGTTCCACTGGGTCGAGCTGGAGCGGGTGGTGCGCATCGAAGGCCGCGTCGAACGCCTGCCCGAGGCCGAATCCGACGCCTACTACGCCTCGCGCCCGCTCGACTCGCGCCTGGGCGCCTGGGCCTCGCCGCAAAGCGAGGTCATCGCCGGCCGCACGGTGCTGGTCGCCCAGGCCGCCGAAGCCGCCCTGCGCCACGGCCTGAACCCACCCCGCCCCCCGCACTGGGGCGGCTTCGTCCTGCGCCCCGAAGCCTGGGAATTCTGGCAAGGCCGCAAGAGCCGCCTGCACGACCGCATCCGCTATCGGCCGGTGGACCCGGGGCGGGTGGAGGGGGGGTGGGTGAGGGAGCGCTTGGCGCCCTGAGAGCGCGGTCTATTCTGTGCGGCAGGACAACCGTGGGGTTGCAAGGATTGAGAAATGCTCTTGCGCCAACTTGGGTAGGTTAGGGACACTGGACTAAGAGTGGTGAAGTTAGTCCCAAGGGAGAACGAGTGCTCGGCAAAGACCAGCGTCTCACAGAGGTGTGTGAGAGCGCACTGAAAGACGAACAGAGAAAGTCTGCGGATCAGGTGGGCGGCGTAGGCGTGCCCAAGTGACCGCGGTGAAAATACACGGCGACCGCCCTCTGAGTAAGTTGCTGCGGATGGCCGTCATGGCCGGGGTCGAAAGCGCCGTTCAAATTCACATCGACCGCGGTGACGACATCAACGCCCGCGATGTCCGCGGCATGACGCCGCTCATGCTGACGGCCGCGCGAGACAAGCCCGGGGTTTGTAAGCTGCTACTGAGCGCTGGAGCTGACCACAGCTTGCTTGACCCCTCCGGCAGGACTGCCCTGGATATCGCCGTCTCGGCAGGGTCGGTCGACACAGCTGCCATTCTCCAAGCGCTTCAGCCTACGCCACGTCCTTTACTGCATACGGAAGTCAAACCCGGCTTCGGGCCGGAGCGCTCGACCGATACAACACAGCCGCCCGCCGTTGTCAAAACTTCCGAAGCGACTCGGCCAATCACGCAGGAAGCAACGACAGATGCTATCGGGCAAGACGCTCCACCAATACAACTCGCGCGTGCACTCGCCTCGTCGGCCGAGAATGTAGTTGACGAATGGGGCAGCGACGAATTCGACCTCTCAGGATGGGAGACTGAAGAGCAGCAGCAGCGCCCTGAGGCTGATACGGTTGTCCTTGCATCGGCCAGCGCAGTCCAAATCGCCATCACGACCCACGAACCGATCGACTCCTCTGCCGACTGGAACGACATCGACGCCTACCTGCCGGATGTGGCCTTGCCACTTGCTCGGGCAGACGATACCGAAGGCCGCGCGAGGCTAAGACTTTTTTTGCTGCGGGCGATCCGGGAAGGCAGTGTCCCCGCGCTAGATGTCCAAGCGCTGTCCACCAATGAGGATCGCTCGGCCAACCCTGATGCCGAGGCTTACTTGGCCATGATCATCAACGACCTCGGCGCAGAGACCGACGAACGCTTTGAGTACTCCAGCGCAGAGGAAAGCTTCGAGGTTTTCGTGGACCCCAAGGAGAGTCCAGACGAAGAGGCCGCCCTCGATGAAGCCCTTGTCGCGATCGATCAGGCCGCGTCGCCTCGCCGTGAGCCTCTGCGGATCTACCAGCGCGAATTCCAACGCCTACGGCTGCTCACCGCCGAGGAAGAAATCCAGCTCGCGAAGGACATGGAAGCTGCCCTCGACGCGGCGCTCGATGCGCTGGCGAGCTGGCCTGATGGCATTGCGCGGACCCTGGAAGCCGGCGCGGACGCCATCGCGGGCTCGCGCCAGCTCTCCTCAATCTGGGTTGGCGGTGAGCCTGACCCGGAGCCCGCTTCGGCCGAAGGCTTGGAAGCGGGCCAATCTGCCGTGGAGGACTTCGAAGACGCCGCAGAAGACGACAGCTTGCCGAGGCGCGCAGAGCCTGCTGACGCTGGCGAAGCCGGCTTTGCCGATGCACTCCGTCGGCTTGCCGCGCTGACCGAAGCCGAAGATTTCCCACGGGCCTCGCTCCAAGAGATTCGCCAAGCTCTTGCTGGCCTGCGCCTGAACCGCCGCTTCTTGTTGGAGCTGATCGACGCGGCGCACGGATCGGCGCCCTGCCCCGCGTTCGCGCGCGCCATGGCCGGCTTCCGGCAGCGCCGAGACCGGATGACGGCGGCAAATTTGAAGCTGGCCTTCTTCCACGCCAAAAAATACCTGCACAGCGGCGAGCCTCTGGATGACTTGGCGCAGGAAGCGAACATCGGGTTGCTCAAAGCCGTCGACCGCTACGACTGGCGCCGCGGATTTCGCTTCTCGACCTACGCCACTTGGTGGGTCCGACAACAGATCAGCCGGCACGTCGCCGACAAGGCCAGAACCATCCGCTTGCCGGTCCACCTTTTCGAGAAGCTGCAGCGCGCGGAGCGCATTGCCCGTGCCTTCGAAGCGGCCTCCGGCCGCGAGCCGACCCTCGCCGAGTTGGCGGAGCGCGCGGAAGTGCCTTCCCACAAACTCGCGGCGCTGCTGCGGATTGCGCCCGAGCCGTCCTCCATCGACGAACAGACCATCGACGGGATGATCGCAATCGACGCCTGCGATGCATACATGTCGCCCGATCCCGCAGACGTTGTCGACGAGATTCAATTGAATCGAGCGGTGGACAGCTACATCTCGACCCTGTCAAAAAAGGACCGCAAAGAAGAGTGCATCCTGCGCATGCGCTTCGGCATCGGGGTCGACGAAGCGTTGACGCTCGACGAGATCGGCATGCGCTTCGAGGTCACGCGCGAACGAATCCGGCAGATCGAAGCCAAGGCCCTCAGAAAGCTCCGACATCCCTGCCGCTCGGAGCCCTTCGCCCGTATGGCGCTGGGCTTGCAGCCGGAGGAGAACCCGCTCGCGCAAAGCGCGCCCGACCCCGAGGGCGACGACGCGCCTGACATCACCGAACCCATTCCGCAGCCACCGAAGTCGAAGCGGCAAGCGACGCCTCGGAAGCCAAGCGAGCCCGCACACCCGGCCGGCTCCTCGAGACCTTCCGCGCTGGACCAGCTCCTCGCGAAGGCCCTTGAACTTGGCGTCCCCGTCAATGACGAGCGGCAGAGCGGCGGAAGCATCTGGGTGGAGCTTCTGGAGCCCCGCGACAACACGCACCGCCGGCTGATCCGCAGGCTCCTGGATTTCGGGTTCGCGTTCTGGCCAGGGAAAGGCTATTGGAAATGACCGCGAAGACCCGCAAGGCGCCGCCGCGCGCGATGGCGATGCTGGAATCCCTGCGGGGCCTGGGTTACTCGACGGCGGCGGCCTTGGCCGACATCGTTGACAACAGCATCTCCGCCGGCGCGGGCGAGGTCCGCATCGATTTCCAGTGGGATGGGTCGGACAGCCGCGTGCTGATCGTGGACGATGGGCGCGGCATGAGCGACCCCGAACTCGAAGGCGCGATGCGGCTCGGGGACAAGAACCCCTTGGCGACGCGCGAGGCCCATGACCTTGGTCGCTTTGGCATGGGCTTGAAAACCGCATCGCTTTCGCAGTGCCGTCGCCTGACTGTGGCAAGCGTCAAAGGCGGCGAGGCGAGCTGCCTGCGGTGGGATCTCGATGAGCTGGCCGCCGATCCGCAGAGCGACTGGCTGCTGTTCGAAGGTCCGGCAGAAGGTTCCGAGTGTCATCTCGCCAGCCTCGACGGCAGACCGTCCGGGACGCTGGTGCTCTGGGAGAACCTCGACCGCGTCGTCACCGCCGGCTACACGGTCGACGACTTTCTGGCGATGACGGTGGTTGTGGAAGCGCACCTCGCGATGGTCTTCCATCGCCTGCTGCAAGGGCCACGCGCGCGGATAAGGCTTCTGCTCAATGGGCGAGCCGTCGAGCCCTGGGATCCGTTCATGTCGGGGCATCCCGCCAAGCCGTGGACTTCGCCGCCCGCGCCGATGCGGACCGACAGCGGGCTGGTTATTGCGCAGTGCCACGTCCTGCCCCACCACGACAAGCTGACCAAGGACGAGTTCAAGAAGAACGAGGGGCCGGCGGGTTGGACCGCGCAGCAAGGCTTCTACGTCTACCGCAACGAGCGGCTGCTGGTCGCTGGTGGCTGGCTCGGCCTTGGCAACTCGAAGGCCTGGAACCGCGAAGAAGCGCACCGCCTCGCGCGCATTCAGCTCGACATTCCCAACACCGCAGACGCCGACTGGAAGATCGACGTGCGCAAGTCGACGGCCCGCCCGCCGGTGGCGTTGCGGGCATGGCTGACCCGGTTGGCCGAGGACACGCGCGAGCGCGCCCGCCGGGTGTTCGCCTACCGCGGGATGCCGATACCCACCCAGCGCAACACGCCGATCGAGCAGGCGTGGCGGGTCGACCGCGTGAAGGATGGAGTCCGCTATCGGATCGAGCCGACCCATACGGCGGTCGCTGCCGTGCTGGACAGCGCGGGCGATCTCGCGCCGCTGGTCAAGGCCATGCTGCGGGTGATCGAAGAATCGGTACCCGTTCAACGCATTTGGCTGGACACCGCGGAGAACAAGGACACGCCCAGGACCGGCTTCTCGGACGAGCCGCCCGAGGCCGTCGCGACAGTCCTTCGCACGCTCTTCGCCGACATGATCGGGCGCCGCGGCATGTCAGTCGAAGCGGCCAAGCGCTCGCTGCTGTCTACCGAGCCATTCCAGAACTATGCAGGGCTGATTGCGGGTCTTGCCGGCCCCGCCTCAGCCTAGGCCCAAGAACGTACAAAAGGGAGGATCGAATGCCAGAGTTCAGCACCCTGACCGCGACGGCGCTCAGCATCGCGCAGAGCCTGCTCCTCGCGGATCAGGACAAGGGGCCGATCACCGCGGCCTTGATCACCGAAAAGGTGAACATCGCCGCCTCGGTCGTCGCGCCGGGCAATGAAGGTGCCGTGGAGAAAGACGCCGCCATCGCCGAGCTGATCCGGCGATACAGCCAGTGGATCGGCCGTGACACCGGCATGTCGGACACGACGGACCACGAGGCTTGGCTCAACGCGGCCCGCAAGAAGGACTGGCGATATTGGCCGCGCTACCGCGACATGCTTGAACGCAAGATGTCCATCACGGCTGTGGATGCGTTGGACAAATCCACCGACCGCATCCTGGGCTGGATGGAAGACCCAGGACGAACGGGGGCATGGGATCGACGGGGCCTCGTGGTCGGGCATGTCCAGTCGGGCAAGACCGCCAACTATTCGGGCTTGATCTGCAAGGCGGCCGATGCCGGCTACAAGATCATCATCATCCTGGCGGGCCTGCACAACAACCTGCGCTCGCAGACGCAAATTCGCCTCGAAGAGGGCTTCCTGGGCTACGAGACCTCGGCCACCGGCGACATCGTCAAGCTGATCGGCGTCGGCGAACACGGCCGCGACTTCGAGATCAAGCCCAACTGCGCCACCAACCGCACCAACACGGGCGACTTCAACACCAAGATCGCCAAGCACCTGGCCATCACGCCAGAGCAGCGCCCATGGCTGTTCGTTGTCAAGAAGCACAAAGTCGTGCTGGAGCGCCTGCTCAAGTGGATCCGGGGCCATGTGGCCGACGCCACCGACGAGCACGGCAGGCGCTTCGTGTCCAACCTTCCGCTGCTGCTGATCGATGACGAGGCCGACCACGCCTCGGTGGACACCGGCGAGCAGCACATCGGCACCGATGGCAAGCCCGACGAGGACCACGAGCCCAAGGCCATCAACAGCCGGATCCGCAAGATCCTCAACTCCTTCGCCAAGAAGGCCTACGTCGGCTATACGGCCACGCCCTTCGCGAACATCTTCATCCACCGCCAGAACGCGACGCCTGAGGAGGGCCCCGACCTCTTCCCCCAGTCCTTCATCGTCAACCTCGCCGCGCCATCGAACTACGTCGGCCCGGCGCGCGTATTCGGCCTGCAGACGCCCGATGGGCGCAGCGGCTTGCCGCTGACCCGCGTGTTCCAGGACCACGCCAGCGAAGATGGGCACGGGGGCTGGATGCCGCCGAAGCATCCGAAAGACCACGCGCCGGCCCACATGGGCCAAGACGCGTTGCCGCCGTCGTTGCGGCAGGCCATCCACTCGTTCGTCCTGGCCTGCGCGGCGCGGGAGGTTCGCGGCCAAGGGGCTCAACACTCCTCGATGCTGGTCCATGTCACGCGCTACACGCTCGTGCAAAAGGAGGTGCATCGCCAGGTCAAAGACTTCGTCCAGAAGATGAAGCTGCGGATCACCCGCGGCATCGACCATGCAGCATTGCTCGACGAGCTGCGCGGGTTGTGGGAGTCGGATTTCGTCCCCACCACCGAGGCGATCGCCTCCAGGCTCACGGCATCCGAAGAGCCGCCGTCGGTCCTGGCCTGGGCCGATGTTCACGTGAAGCTGCCTGATGTCCTATCGGACATCGACGTGCGCATGGTCAACGGCAAAGCCAAGGACGCGCTGGACTACGCCGAGGAGGGAGCCAAAGGACTCAAGGTCATCGCGATCGGCGGCGACAAGCTCGCGCGGGGCCTGACGCTTGAAGGCCTGTGCACCAGCTACTTTGTGCGCACCACGAAGATGTATGACACGCTGATGCAGATGGGCCGCTGGTTTGGCTACCGGCCAGGCTACATCGATCTCTGCCGCCTCTTCACGACCGAAGAGCTGGTCGAATGGTTCGGCCACATCGCCGACGCTTCCGAGGAGCTGCGCGAAGAGTTCGACACCATGGCCGAGAGCGGAGCGATCCCGCGCGACTACGGGTTGCGCGTGCAATCCCATCCCGTGCTGCTGGTGACCTCGCCGTTGAAGATGCGGACTGCCAAGAACCTGCAGTTGTCGTTCAGCGGCGATCTGCTCGAAACCGTGACGATGCACAACGACGGCAAGGTCCTTGATCAGAACCTCCAAACGACCAACAAGCTCATCGCCGCTTGCGGAATTCCCGACGAGACCAACCCCAAGCGAGTCCGCAGCTCCCAGGAGCAGCAGTGGGAAGGCTTCCTCTGGAACGGCGTGCCGGCGGACCACATCGCCGACTTCTTCGAATCCTTCATCACCCATCCGAAGGCCCGCAAGGTCAACAGCGCCTTGCTCCGCGACTTCGTGCGCTCCATGACCGCGACCAACGAGCTGACCTCGTGGACCGTCGCCCTGCTAGGCGGTGGATCGGGCGACAAGCACACCTTCGCTGGCGGCCTGACCATCGACAGGATGACCAAGCGCACCGCCGACAAAGACATCTCGGACCGATACGCGATCGGCCGGCTGCTGTCGCCACGCGACGAGGCGATCGACTTGGACGACGCGGCGTGGAGCGCGGCTCTGGCACGCACCAAAAAGATGTTCAACCCCGACGCGGGCCGCCAGAAGAACGGCGTCAAGCCCAGCGAACCTGACACGCCCAACGGCCCGTCTGTCCGCTTCATCCGCGGCAAGGGATCGGAGGCCGATGGCGTCGCCCCCGCGCCGCAGCGCGGTCTGCTGCTGCTCTACCCGCTCGATCCGCAAGAGGCCAAGAGCGAAGCGCTCGCGGGGCGCAAGGATCCTGTTATGGCCTTTGGGGTGAGCTTCCCGTCGAGCGACTCCGGCGTGAAAGTCGAATACGCGGTGGACCACCTGCTTTGGACACAAGAGTATGGCCCGGCTGATTGACGACATTGAGCTCGCCTGGCGCTCGCTGCGGGACAGCGCGGATGCCTCCGGCTGGCGGAGCATCTCCATTGCCAAGATCGGCCCATGCTCGTTGCTGGCCGGCCTGAGCTTCCCGGAGAAGAGCGAAGCGCTCCTCGCGAGCTTTTCGTCCTCGGCGATTCCCGCTGCCGAGAAGTTTCCCGACGGCCAAGGCTTCGTGGTGTCGCGCGTGGAGCCCAATGGCGACGGGCTGACATGGCTCGCGCTTACCCGCAGCTCGCACGGCAGCTTGGAACTCTTCGCGGCCATGGCGGCGGATGTTGCCCATGCGATGGACGCCGAGCCTGGCGCCGACGAGAAGCGGCTGCTGCGCGTCTTCCTCGGGCGCATCCGCGCTTGGCAGGAGTTCATGCGCAAGGGCGCGCAGTCCCTGAGCCCGGAGTCCGAAATCGGATTGGTGGGCGAGCTCACACTGCTGCGGGCGATCATCGACGCTGGGCTTCCGCTGGCCTCCGCCATCGAATCGTGGGTGGGGCCGCTCGACGGGGTGCGCGATTTCGAGATTGGCACCGGCTCGCTGGAGGTGAAAGCCACCCTCTCAGCGGCAGGCTTCCCCGCCAAGATCGGCTCGCTCGAACAGCTCGACGACTCCGTGCGCCAGCCGCTCTTCGTGGCTGGAGCGCGGCTGCGCCAGACCGATACGGGGCAAAGCCTGCCGGAGCTGGTGGCGGAGATGCGCGATGTCGCGGCCGGCGAACCCGAGGCCATGCGCCTGCTTGGCGAGCGGCTGATCGCCGCGGGCTACTTCGACGCCCACGCGGATCGCTACGTCCGCCGGTTCGCGCTAGCTGACACTCGCGTCGTCGAAGTCAACGAAGGCTTCCCTCGCCTCACGCTAGGCATCGTCCCGCTGGGCATCACGAAAGCCACCTACGAGATCGATCTGGATAAGGCTGCTGGACCGAATATCACGGCCGCCGATGCATTGAAGAAACTGGGAGCGATATGAGTTCTACCCTGCCGGACTTCCTGCGCGATACACATTCCGCCGTCAAAGCTCAAATGCGCGAGGGCTCGCTCTATGAGGAGTTGGTGTTCGCCGGTATCGTGATGGATCACATGTCGGAGATCGGCATGACCTTCGAGCCAGTCGAGTGCCACTATGAGGGCACAGTGGGCAACGCCATCCTGCGGCTGAGCGGCTACTCGATCTCCGACGACGGCGACCAGCTAGATTTGTTCGTGAGCCTGTATGCCGGAGTCGAAGAGCCCACGCCAATCCCGGACTCTGAAACGAAGGTGGCCGCGGAGCGCTGCCTGCGTTTCTTGACGCTGTGCGCTGAAGGGAGGATGGCTCAGAGGTTGGATCAGTCCAGCGATGTCGCGTCGCTGGCCAACACCTTGCAGCACATCTACAACGACCTTGAACAGATTCGCGTCTACGTCATCACCGATCGGGTCGCCAAGTCCAAAAGCTTCAAGACGCGCGACATCGGCGGCAAGGCCGTGCGTCTGGAAGTGATGGACATCGAGCGTCTCCATCGGCATACCTCCGAAGGCAAGCCGCGCGACGAGCTGGTGGTCAACTTCACTGAGGTGTCGGGCTCCCCATTGCCCTGCGTCTATGTACCTGGCGAAAGCGACGACTACGACTACGCCATGACGGCGATCCCTGGCGAAGCGCTGCGGCTGCTCTACGAGAAGTTCGGCGCGCGCCTGCTGGAGGCCAACGTCCGCTCGTTCCTCAGCGTTAAGGGCAAGGGCGTCAATGCGGGCATCCAATCGACTCTCCGCTCCGCGCCTGAGCGTTTCATGGCCTACAACAATGGCATCGTCATCGTGGCCGACGAAATGGTGCTGGGCAAGACCACCGAGGGCGAGCAAGGCATCGCCTGGCTCAAGGGCTTGCAGATCGTCAACGGCGGCCAGACCACGGCCTCGCTCTACTTCACCAAGAAGAAGTATCCCGACACGGATCTCCGCCGCGTCCGCGTGCCCGCGAAGATCATCGTCATGAAGGCGCAGGACTCCACCAAGGAAGAGGCTCTGGTGTCGGATATCTCGCGCTACGCGAACAGCCAGAACGCAGTTCGCCAGTCCGACCTTTCGGCCAACAAGCCCTTCCATGTCGAGATCGAGAAACTGTCTCGCCAGGTCTACTGCCCCGACGGGGTCGGCCAATGGTTTTACGAACGCGCCGCTGGCAGCTACAACACGCTGCTCGCGCGCGAGGGCAACACGCCCGCCCGCCTCAAGGCATTGAAGGAGGCTATTCCGGCTGCGCGGCGGATCACCAAGACCGACCTGGCCAAGTACCTGAACGCATGGGATCGCAAGCCCGAGATCGTGAGCATGGGCTCGCAAAAGAACTTCGACCGCTTCATGGCGGCACTCTCGCCGGCCGACGGACAAGAGGCGCCTCTGCCGACCGTGGCCGACTACAAGGCGATGATCGCCAAGGCAAAGCTGTATCGCGAGGCTCAGAAGATGATCCGGCCGATGTTCCAAGCCTTCCAGGCCAACGTCACTGCCTACACGTTCGCTGTGCTCTCCCAGAAGCTGGGCGCGCGCATCGAGCTCGACCGCATCTGGACCAAGCAGGCCGTCTCGCCGGAGCTCATGGGACAGATCGCAAAGTGGGCCAAGGAGGTCAACAACACGCTGCACGCCACCTCCGCCGGGCGCATGGTGTCGGAGTGGGCCAAGCGGCCGGAATGCAAGGATGCCGTGATGGGCGCGAGCTACTCGGAGCCGGCCGACGGCATCCCGGAGGTGAAATCGTACTAACAGGCGACTCGGGCCAGCGTAGAGCAACGAATACGCGTCGATGTCATTAAATTCAAAATGACTTCCCCTATTTGCTTGGCCAGCAGAGGCGGAACGGCATTACCAACTTGACTATATTGCTCCGTCCGATTGCCCTCAAAAAAATAATTATCAGGGAAAGTCT
>CAYSQO010000036.1:0-20323 GCA_964433315.1 uncultured Rubrivivax sp. | reverse complement strand
CGGCTCCATGGACGGCGCCAGCAAGTTCGTGCGCGGCGACGCCATCGCGGGCATCCTGATCCTGGTCATCAACATCGTCGGCGGCATGCTGATCGGCATGCTGCAGCACGGCCTGTCGGCCGGCGAGGCGGCCGACAACTACATCCTGCTGGCCATCGGCGACGCGCTGGTGGCGCAGATCCCCGGCCTGCTGATCTCGGTGGCCGCGGCCATGGTGGTCTCGCGCGTCGGCAAGGGCGAGGACGTGGGCCAGCAGATCGTCGGCCAGATGTTCCGCAGCGCCAAGTCGATCGGCGTGGCCGCCGGCGTGATCGGCACCCTGGGCCTGATCCCCGGCATGCCGCACCTGGTCTTCCTGCTGATGGCCGCCGGCCTGGGCACCCTGGCCTGGGCCCAGCAGCGCCGCGCGGCCGAGGCCCGCGCCGCCGCGGCCGCCGCGCCGGCCGAGGAGCTCAAGCCGGTCGACCCCAACGCCGAGGCCAGCTGGGACGACCTGCAGCCCGTCGACACCCTGGGCCTGGAGCTGGGCTTCCGCCTGATCCAGCTGGTCGACAAGGCGCGCGGCGGCGAGCTGCTCGGCCGCATCAAGGGCGTGCGGCGCAAGTTCGCGCAGGACGTGGGCTTCCTGCCGCCGCCGGTGCACATCCGCGACAACCTGGAGCTGCGCCCCGGCGCCTACCGCCTGACCCTGCGCGGCGCGGTGATCGGCGAGGGCGAGGCCTTCCCCGCCCTGATGCTGGCGATCAACCCCGGCGGCGCGCAGACGCCGCTGATCGGCACCCGCACCAGCGACCCGGCCTTCGGCCTGCCGGCCGTCTGGATCGACGAGGGCCAGCGGGAAGCGGCGCAAATGGCCGGCTACACCGTCGTTGATTGCTCGACCGTGGTGGCCACCCACCTTTCACACTTGATGCAAACCCAGGCCGCCCGCCTGCTGGGCCGCAGCGAGACGCAGGCCCTGGTGGAGCACCTGACCCGCCTGGTTCCCAAAGTCATCGAAGACGTGATCCCCAAGATGGTCCCGATCGCCACGCTCCAGAAACTGCTGCAGCTGCTGCTGGAGGAGGGCGTGCACATCCGCGACATGCGCTCCATCGTCGAGACGGTGGCCGAACATGTGGGCGCCAACAGCGCGCTGGCCACCGACCCGGCCGAGCTCGCCCGGCGCGTGCGCATCGCCCTGGCGCCGGCCATCGTGCAGCAGATCTACGGCCCCGTGAAGGAGCTGGACGTGATCGCCATCGAGCCCGAGCTGGAGCGCCTGCTGGCCCAGGCCCTGGGCGGCGGCAACGGCCCCATGCTCGACCCGGGCGTGGCCGATGCGCTCAGCCGCGGCGCGGCCGACAGCGCCAAGCGCCAGGAGAACCTGGGCCATCCCGCCTGCCTGCTGGTGCCCGACGCGATCCGCGTGCCGGTGGCCCGCCTGCTGCGCCGCGCCGCGCCGCGGCTCAAGGTGCTGGGCCACAGCGAGATCCCTGAAACCCATTCCATCCGTATCGGTTCCGTCATCGGAGGCACCGCATGAACGTCCAGCGCTACACCGGCCGCAGCTCCCGCGAGGCCATGCAGAAGATGCGCGCCGCGCTGGGCGAGGACGCCGTCGTCCTGTCGACCCGCCAGACGGCCCAGGGCGTCGAGATGCTGGCCATGGCCCCGCAGGCCCTGGCCGCCGCCCAGCAGCTGGCCGAGCGGGCGCCGCGGGCGACCGCCGCCGGGCAGCCTGCCGCCGCCGCGCCCACCGCCCCCGCCCCGGCCGCCGCCGCAGCGGCTGGCGACGAGGTCGCCCAGGACGTGCAGAAGCTGGCCATGAGCACCCTGTCCTTCCAGGACTACGTGCGCGAGCGCCTGCTGCGCAAGCGCCAGGCCGCCCTGCAGCCCCCGCCCGCCGGCGCGTCAGCCGCCGCCCCCAAGGCCGAGACACCGGCCCGCCCGGCCGCCGTCCCGCAGCCTGCCTTCCCGCAGCCCGGCGCCCCGCAGGCTGCCGCGCCCCAGCCCCGCCCGGCGCCCGTGCGGCGCATGCCGGCCGAGGCCCCCGAGGCCCCTGCCCGCCGCCCGCAGGCCGCTGCAGGCTCAGGCCATGAGCCGCAGGCCGCCGCCGTGCGCCGGGCCCCGCCGGCCCCGCCCGAGCACCTGCCCCTGCTGGCCGATCCGGTCGACATGGCCATCCACGCGGTCGAGCAGCGGGTCGCGCGCCGCCAGGTGGCGGCCATCGCCCCCGCGGCGGCCCCGGCCGAGCCGGCCCCCCCGCCGGCCAGCCACGGCGAGTCCGCCATGATCCAGGAGCTGCGCGCCATGAAGGGCCTGATCGAGGAGCGCTTCGGCGCCCTGGCCTTCATGGAACGCCTGCAGCGCCACCCGGCCCAGGCCCGCCTGACCCAGCGCCTGCTGGACTGCGGCTTCTCGACCGCGCTGATCCGCAAGCTGGTCGACGCCTTGCCGGCCACGCCGGCCGAGGCCGACGAGCTGAGCTGGGCCAGCGGCGTGCTGGAGCGCAACCTGCTCACCGGCGAACGCGAGGCCGCGCTGGAGGAGCAGGGCGGCATCTACGCCCTGATCGGCTCCACCGGCGTGGGCAAGACCACCTCCACCGCCAAGCTGGCGGCGGCCTTCGCCACCCGCCACGGCGCCTCGCAGCTCGGCCTGATCACGCTCGACGCCTACCGCGTCGGCGCCCAGGAGCAGCTGCGCAGCTACGGCCGCATCCTCGGCGTGCCGGTGCACACCGCGCACGACCGCGCCTCGCTGGAGGACCTGCTCGACCTGCTCTCGGCCAAGAAGATGGTGCTGATCGACACGGCCGGCGTGGCCCAGCGCGACAGCCGCACCCACGAGCTGCTGGAGATGGTGGCCCACGCCTCGATCCGCCGCCTGCTCGTGCTCAATGCCTCGGCCCAGGGCGAGACCCTGGAGGACGTGGTGCAGCGCTACCGCGGCGCCCGGGTGGAAGGCGTGGTGCTCAGCAAGCTCGACGAGGCCGTCAAGCTGGCCCCGGCGCTCGATGCGCTGATCCGCCACCGCATGAAGGTGCTGGCCATCGCCAACGGCCAGCGCGTGCCCGAGGACTGGCACCGCCTCAGCGCCCAGGCCCTGGTGCAGCGCGCCCTGCGCGGCGGCGGCAGCGCCGCCTGGCGCTACGACAGCAGCGAGATGAACCTGGTCTTCGCCGCGCCGCTGCCGGCGCGCGAGCCGGCCTCGCGCCTGTTCAACCCGAGCCCCCGCTGAAGCCCGCCGCCCCGTCCAGGACCCGTCCGTGAGCGCCTCCGCCCGCTTGCCCGAAGACCAGGCCGCCGGCCTGCGCCGCCGCTTCGCGACGCCGACGCTGCGCATCCTGCCGGTCATCGCCAACCCGGCCCTGGCCTGGGGCGGCCTGCTGCTGGAACGCCTGGCCAGCGCCGCGGCCCGGCTGGACCGCCGCACCCTGGTCGTCGATGCCGGCCTGCATGCCCGCGAGCCGGGCGAGCTCGCCCGCTTCGACCTGGCCGAGGCCATCGAGCCGCTCGACAGCCACCTGGCCTACCTGGCCGCGCGCGGCCTGCCGCAGCAGCATGTCGACGCCGGGGGCTCGACCGAGGCCTTCCTCGACGCCCTGGCCGAGGCCGCCCCCGAGGCCGAGCTGATCCTGCTGCACGCCCCCGCCACCGACCTGGCGCGGCTCTTCGGCCGCGCCGTGCGCGACGGCCGCGCGCCGCAGCTGCGGCCGCTGGTGCTGTGCGACGACTCCAGCGCCGCGCTGACCGAGGCCTATGCCGCGCTCAAGCTGCTGGCCCTGCGCGCTGGCCTGCGCACGCACGAGCTGCTGCTGGCCGCGCCGGCCGGCTCGCAGCGGGCCGCGCGCATCGCCGCCAGCCTGGCGCGCTGCGCCGACGGCTTCCTCGGCGGCGTGCAGCAGCACTGGCTGGCCGTCGACCCGGCCGAGCCGCCCGAGCAGCCGCCGGCCACGGCCCTGGTGCAGCGCCTGGAGGCGCTGCTGGCCTGCGCCTACGCCCAGCCCCTGGGCGAGCGGCCGGCGCAGCGCCCCGACCGCGCCGTGCTGGCGCCGCTGTCGGCCCTGGCCCGCGAGGCCGGCCGCCCGCGCGCCGCCGCCTCCCGTTCCCCCGCGATGCGCTGAGACCGCCATGAGCCCCTTTGCCTCGCCCTCCCGCAGCCCCCTGCCCGCCGCCGCCATGTACACCGCCACCGGCCGCCCCGACACCAACACGGTGCTGCGGCAGTACAGCCCGCTGGTGCGCCGCCTGGCCCACCAGATGATCGCCAAGCTGCCGGCCAATGTGCAGCTCGACGACCTGATCCAGGCCGGCATGATCGGCCTGGCCGACGCCTCGCAGCGCTTCGACACCGCGCAGGGCGTGCAGTTCGAGACCTTCGCCAGCCAGCGCATCCGCGGCGCCATGCTCGACGAGCTGCGCGGCAGCGACTGGGCCAGCCGCGGCACGCGCAAGAGCCAGCGCGAGATCGAGACCGCTGTGCAGCAGCTGGAGCACCGCCTCGGCCGCGCCCCGCAGGAGAGCGAGATCGCCGCGGCCATGGGCCTGTCCCTGGCCGACTACCAGGGCCTGCTCGGCAAGGTGCGCGGCACCCAGCTCGTGCACCTGGAGGACATGAGCGGCGACGAGGGCGACGAGGACTTCCTCGACCGCCACGTGCCCGACAGCGGCGAGACGCCGATGAGCCGCCTGCAGGACCGCCGCATGCGCGAGGCCCTGGTGCTGGCCATCGAGCAGCTGCCCGAACGCGAGAAGCTGGTGATGAGCCTGTACTACGAGCAGGACCTGAACCTCAAGGAGATCGCGGCCATCCTCGGCGTCACCGAGAGCCGCGTCTGCCAGCTGCACAGCCAGAGCATCGCCCGGCTGCGCGTGAAGATGCGCGAGCACTGAGCGCGCCGCCGAGACCCGACCGCCCCGGACGCGCGCCCCCGCCGCGTCCGCCGCCCCACCCTCCCGCCCACCCATCCGTCCCGAGGCCGAGCATGCTGACCCCCTTCCTTCAACGCCTGGGCCGCAAGGCCGTGGCCGCGCCCGGCCTGGTCGAGGCCGGCAGCGCCGGCAACACGCGCGAGGCCATCGAGCTGCGCGCAGCCGTCACCTCCATCGCCCGGCTGGCTTCGCGCCTGGGCCAGGACGCGGCCCAGGTGCGCGGCGAGATCGACGACGCCGCCCGCGTCGGCCAGCAGGGCGCCGCCGCGGTGCAGGCCCTGGGCGTGCAGGTGCGCGAGGTGCAGGCTTCGCAGACCGGCATCGCCACGACCACCGAGGCCAGCCATGCCGCGGTGGGCCGCGCGCGCCGTGCGGTCGAGCAGGTCGGGCAGGAGGTGGCGGCCATCGTCGACACGCTGCGCCATGTCTCCGACGCGGCCGGGCAGATCACGCAGATCGCCCTGCAGACGCGGCTGGTGGCCTTCAACGCCAGCGTCGAGGCCAAGCGCGCCGGCGAGGCCGGCCGCGGCTTCGGCGTGGTGGCCGATGCAGTGAAGGACCTCTCGGCCCAGGTCGAGACCTCGTCCAAGGCCATCTTCAGCACCGTGGCCGAGCTGGACCAGCGCATCGGCGCGCTGGCCCGCGAGATCCAGACCCGCGAGGGCCAGACCGCCGCCAGCCAGGGCGCCTTCCACCGCGCGCTGGCCGAGGTGGAGGACGGCGTGGGCCGCATCGGCGACGCCGCCGCCGAGAGCCGCGCGATCTGCAGCCGCCTGGCCGAGCAGATGGGCGGCATCGAACGCGAGATGCAGCAGGCCGTGGCCACGCTGGGCCAGGCCAACCAGCGCAGCGAGGCCTTCCTGAAGGCCGGTGAATCGCTGATCGAGCTGGTCGCCGACTGCGGCGTCGAGACCGAGGACAGCCCCTTCATCCGCGCCGCGCAGCAGGCGGCCGGCGAGATCGCCGAGGCCCTGGAGGAGGCGCTGGCGCGCGGCGAGCTCAGCGAGGCCCAGCTCTGGGACGAGGCCTACCGGCCCGTCGAGGGCAGCAGCCCCCTGCAGCACCTGACCGCCTACAACGCGGTGACCGACCGGCTCTTCCCGACGATCCAGGAGCGCTTCCTGGCGCTCGACCCGAAGGTGGTCTTCTGCATCGCGACCGACCGCAACGGCTACATCCCGACGCACAACCGCATCTACTGCCAGCCGCAGCGCGCCGGCGACACCGCCTGGAACACGGCCAACAGCCGCTGGCGCCGCATCTTCAACGACCGCACCGGCCTGGCCAGCGCGCGCAACACCCGGCCCTTCCTGCTGCAGACCTACCGCCGCGACATGGGCGGCGGCCACTTCGTGCTGCTCAAGGAGGCCGCCGCGCCGATCGTGGTGCAGGGCCGGCACTGGGGCGGCATGCGCATGGCCTTCAAGTTCTGAGGCCCGCAGCGCGAGCCGCCGCCCCGCGCGCCGTCCCGGCCGCGGGGCGGACGGGACGGGCTTACTTGTAGTAGCCGACCGCGCAGACCTGGTCGCCGACCTTGGTCACGTAGCTGAGCTTCTGGACGGGCTCGGTGCTGCCGGGCCGCGGCCACATGTAGCCGACCTCGCCGACCTTGCCTTCGGCAGCGGTCTGGTAGATGGCCTCGCCCAGGGCCTTGCCGGCCTTGTCCTTGAGATCCTTCAGGCTCTTGCCGGTCAGTGTGGGATGGGCGCTGAAGTTGCCGTCGGGACCGCCGCAGAAGGGGTAGAGATCGCGGTCCTTGAAGCCGCCCTCGCCCTTGGCGAACTGGCCCAGGGCCTTGGCCTTGTCGGCCTTCACGGCGGCCACGGCCTTGTCGAGCATGGCGCGCGCCTCGGCGGCGCTGCCGAAGTCGTTGGCCTGGCTCAGGCCGCTCAGCAGCAGGCCGGCGGCGAGCACGGCGGAACGCAGGATGGTGGGGGTGTGCATGGGATGGTCTCCTCCTTGATCGGACAGGGCCCGCCCAGGGCTCCGCCCGGCCGGGGCGCGGGCGCTCCGGACCGGCGGAATCGAGGGGGGTGGGGATGCGTCGCGGACCGGGCCTTCAGCCCCGTCCGTCGCGCCAGGGCATTGCATCGCCCCGCGCTGTCGCCGGCCTGACCCCGGGCGGGCGAGGGCCCCCGGACTTGCCCGGGGGCGGGTTCGCCCGGGGCCCCGGCGCGGCGGCCGATCAGACCTGCATGTTCATCACGTCGGAGTAGGCCTGGACCAGCTTGTTGCGCACGGTGAGTGCGGCCTGGAAGCCGATCTGCGCCTTCTGCATCGCGACCATGGTCTGCTCCAGGCTGACCGTGGGGTTGCCGAGCTGGACCTCGCGCTGCAGCGCACCGACCTCGTTCTGGGCGCTGCTGACCTGGCTGAGCGCCAGGCGGAAGCTGTCCTGGAAGCTCACGGCGCCGCGTGTGGCCGGCCCCTCGCCCGCCGTCACGGCAGCGCTTTCGCGGAGCTTGGCCGCGACCCGGTCGGCGACCTGCGACATGCCCGCCCGGGCCGCGGCCTGGGCGAAGTCGAAGGGCTTGAGCTTGACGTCCATGCTGCGCATTGTGCGAAGCGGGGCGCGCGGCGATGGCGGGAACTGCCCGGCTTCGGCGCGACTGTTCGCCGCATGTGGCCGGCGCCCCCCCCGGAACAATGCCCAGCCATGGAGACCGCCCTGGCTGCCAGCCCCTCGATGCCGCTCGCCGGCCCCGCCCCCTCCGGCCCCGCCGGCCTGCCCCAGCGCCTGGCGGCGCTGCCGCCGGCCCGCAAGTGGATGCTGGGCGGCGGCCTGCTCGCGCTGCTGGCCCTGGCCCTGCTGCTGGGCACGGCGGGCAGCCGGCCCGACTACAAGGTGCTCTACGCCAACCTGTCGGACAAGGACGGCGGCGCCATCCTGGCCCAGCTCTCGCAGATGGGCGTGCCCTACAAGCACGCCGACGGCGGCGCGGCCATCCTGGTGCCCGCCGACAAGGTGCACGACGTGCGGCTGAAGCTGGCCTCGGCCGGCCTGCCCAAGGGCTCGATCGTCGGCTTCGAGCTGATGGACAGCGCGCGCTTCGGCCAGACCCAGTTCCAGGAGCGGCTGACCTTCCAGCGCGGCCTGGAGGGCGAGCTGACCCGCTCGATCTCGGCCCTGTCGGCCGTGCAGGCCGCCCGGGTGCACCTGGCCCTGCCCAACCAGAACGGCTTCTTCCGCGAGCAGCAGAAGCCCAGCGCCAGCGTGCTGCTGACCCTGCACCCGGGCCGCACGCTGGACCGTGGGCAGATCGCCGGCATCGTGCACCTGGTCAGCGCGAGCGTGCCGGAGATGCAGCCCAAGTCGGTCAGCGTGCTCGACCAGAGCGGCGCCCTGCTGTCGAACCCGCCCGAGGGCGGCCCTGCCGCCGGCCTGGACGCGCAGCAGCTGCAGTACGTGCAGCAGATCGAGCGCAGCTACACGCAGCGCATCACCGACCTGCTGGAGCCGGTGGTCGGCCGCGACAACCTGCGCGCGAACGTGACCGCCGAGATCGACTTCTCCGAGACCGAGGCGACCTCCGAGGAATTCCGGCCCAACCAGGGCGAGAAGGCCAACCCCGCCGTACGCAGCCAGCAGACGCTGGAGAGCGGGCCGGGCAGCGCCAGCGCGGTGCCGACCGGGGTGCCGGGGGCGGCCAGCAACCAGCCGCCGACGCCGGCCTCCGCGCCGATCAACGGCCCGACCCAGACCCTGGCGGGCGCCAGCACCGGCAGCACCGGCGGCAACGGCCGGCGCGAATCGACGGTGAACTACGAAGTCGACCGCACCGTGCGCGTGACCCGCGGCGCCAGCGGCCAGGTGCGGCGCGTCAACGCCGCCGTGGTGGTCAACCACCGCAGCGTGACCGACGCCAAGGGCAAGACGACGAGCCAGCCCCTGAGCGACGAGGAGATCGAGAAGCTGACCGCGCTGGTGCGCGAGAGCGTGGGCTTCAATGCGGAGCGCGGCGACTCGGTGAAGGTGGTCAACGCCCCCTTCCGCATCACCGCGCCCGAGGCCGAGCCCGAGATCCCGCTGTGGCAGCGGCCCGAGGTGCAGGACCTGGTCCGCAGCCTGGCGCTGCCGGTGGGCATCGCGGTGCTGGCGCTGATCATCGTCTTCGGCGCCATCCGCCCGGCGCTGAAGGCGGCGCGTCCGGTCGAGCGGCCGGCCGGCCCGCGGCTCGACACCGTGGTCGACGACGTCGGCACGCTGCCGATGCCCGGCGAGGCCACGCCGCCCGCGCTCGGCGGCCCTGCGGCCCAGGCGCTGCCGGCCCTGGAGGCCCCGGCCACCGACCGCCGCCTCGACCAGGCCCGCGCCCTGGCCAAGGAGAACCCCGCAGCGGTGGCCACCATCATGCGCCAGTGGGTCAGCAAGGACGCCTGAGCGGCCTGCCCTGAACCCCGCCTCCCCGCAAGCCCACACGAAGCCCCCCGACCATGGATGACCAGGGACTCGAAGACGCCGCGATCCTGCTGATGTCGCTCGGCGAGGAGGAGGCGGCGGAAGTCTTCCGCCACCTCTCGCCCAAGGAGGTGCAGCGCCTGGGCGAGACCATCGCCCGCATGAAGACCGTGCCGCGCGAGCGCGTGGAGACGGTGCTGCAGCGCTTCACCGACGACGCGGCCGACACCACGCTGCTGGTCAACGACACCGACGAGTACGTCAAGAGCGTGCTGCGCAAGGCCCTGGGCGAGGACAAGGCCAACCTGCTGATCGACCGCATCCTGCAGGGCGGCGACGTGTCGGGCATCGAGAGCCTGAAGTGGATGGACCCGGGCTCGGTGGCCGAGCTGCTGCGCAACGAGCATCCGCAGATCGTCGCGGCCATCCTCGTGCACCTGGAGTACGACCAGGCCGCCGAGGTGCTCAAGCAGTTCCAGGAGCGCCAGCGCAACGAGGTGATGGTGCGCGTGGCCACGCTGGACGGCATCCAGCCCAGCGCGCTCAAGGACCTCAACGAGGTGATGAGCAAGGTGCTGGCCGGCGGCGAGCGGACCAAGAAGTCCTCGATGGGCGGGGTCAAGACGGCCTCCGAGATCATCAACCTGATGGGCTCCAGCGTGGAGACCTCGGTGCTGGACTTCATCCGCGGCGCCGATGCCGACCTGGCCCAGAAGATCATGGACAACATGTTCACCTTCGACGACCTGATGAAGGTCGACGACCGGGGCATCCAGGCCCTGCTCAAGGAGGTGCAGAGCGAGTCGCTGGTCATCGCGCTCAAGGGGGCGACGGCCGAGCTGCGCGAGCGCGTCTTCGCGAACATGTCGAGCCGCGCGGCCGAGACGCTGCGCGAGGACCTGGAGTCGCGCGGCCCGGTGCGGCTGTCCGAGGTCGAGGCCGAGCAGAAGGACATGCTGAAGATCGTCCGCCGCCTGGCCGACGAGGGCCAGATCGTGCTGGGCGGAGGCGGCGACGATGCCTTCGTCTGACTTCCGCCCGCACCCGCTGGGCCGCCCGGCCGAAGGCGCGGCCCCGCGCGAGGATGCCGCCGCGCGGGCCCGCCGCCGCCTGCACCAGACCCCGCCCGAGCCGCCGCCCGCCGCGGCGCCGCGCGAGAGCTACGCCCGCTTCATCCCGCGCGAGGAAGTGCGCCACTTCACCGCCTGGACCCCGGGGCAGCTGGGCCCCGCGGCGGCCGAACCGCCCGCCGCCGAGCCGCCGCCGCCCGACCTGCCGGCCGAGCGCGCCCAGGCCCGTGCGCAGGGCCGCCAGGAGGGCTATGCCGACGGCTACCGCGACGGCCTGGTCGCGCTGGAGGGCTTCAAGCAGCGCTACGCGCAGCAGCTGACCGCGCCGCTGGCGGCCCTGACCCAGCAGTACGGCGCGCAGCTCGACGCCCTGCAGGCCCTGCTGGCCGAGCAGGTCGCCGACATCGCCGTGGCCCTGGCCCGCGAGGTGGTGCGCGACACCGTGGCCCAGCGGCCCGAGCTGATCGTGAAGGTGGCCCAGGAGGCCCTGGACGCCACGTTAGCCTCGGCCCGCCAGATCGTGCTGCGCGTGCATCCCGAGGATCTGCCGCGGGTGGCCGAAGGCGTGGGCGAGGCCCTGGCCGCGCGCGGCGCCCGCCTGCAGGCCGACCCGCAGATCGCCCCCGGCGGCTGCCGGGTCGACAGCGAGCTCGGGGGCGTCGAGGCCAGCGTGGCGGCCCGCTGGTCGCGCGCGGTTGCCGGCCTGGGCCGGGCCCTGCCCTTGGAGGCCTCCGAGGCTGCCGGGCCGGGCCCTGCGCCAGCGGAACACGCCGCACCGGATCCCGCCCCGCCCGGAGCCGCCGCATGACGCCCCCCTCCGCCCCCTCCGCCCCCTCGCCGGCCGGGCGCGCGGCCGCGGCCCTCCCGCCGGCCTGGAGCCGCTACCTAGTCGACCTGCGCAGCTTCGCCAGCACGCCGGTGCCGCTGCGCGTGCACGGCACGCTGGTGCGGGTGGCCGGCCTGGTGCTGGAGGCCGCCGGTCTGCGCGTGCCGGTCGGCTCGGTGTGCCGCATCCTGGCCGAGGGCCAGGCGCCGGTGCTGGCCGAGGTGGTCGGCTTCGCGGGCGACCGCGCCTTCCTGATGCCCACCGGCGAGGTGCACGGCCTGGCCAGCGGCGCGCGCGTGGAGCTGCTGGACGCGCCGGTGCAGCCGCCGCGCCTGGGCCAGCCCAGCCACCCCTGGCGGCGCGCCGAGGACCGCAGCCGGCACCTGCCGGTCGGCCCCGGCCTGCTCGGCCGCGTGGTCGACCCGGAGGGCCAGCCCATGGACCGGCGCGGCCCCATCAGCCAGGTGCACAGCGAGCCGCTGCAGCGCCGCCCCATCAATGCCATGGACCGCGACCCGGTGCGCCTGCCGCTGGACACCGGCGTGCGCGCGATCAACGCCATGCTCACGGTGGGCCGCGGCCAGCGCATCGGCCTGTTCGCCGGCTCGGGCGTGGGCAAGTCGGTGCTGCTGGGCATGATGGCGCGCTACACGGCGGCCGACGTGATCGTGGTCGGCCTGATCGGCGAGCGCGGCCGCGAGGTCAAGGAGTTCATCGAGGACATCCTCGGCGAGGAAGGCCTCAAGCGCAGCGTGGTGGTGGCCGCCCCGGCGGATGCGCCGCCGCTGCTGCGCATGCAGGGCGCGACCTACGCCACCGCCATCGCCGAGCACTTCCGCGACCAGGGGCAGCACGTGCTGCTGCTCATGGACAGCCTGACCCGCTACGCCATGGCGCAGCGCGAGATCGCCCTGGCCATCGGCGAGCCGCCGGCCACCAAGGGCTATCCGCCGAGCTGCTTCGCCAAGCTGCCCGGCCTCGTCGAGCGCAGCGGCAACGGCCTGCCCGGGGGCGGCTCGATCACCGCCTTCTACACCGTGCTGAGCGAGGGCGACGACCAGCAGGATCCCATCGCCGACGCCGCCCGCGCCATCCTCGACGGCCACATCGTGCTGAGCCGCGAGCTGGCCGAGGGCGGCCACTACCCGGCCATCGACATCGAGCGCTCGGCCTCGCGGGTCATGCACAACGTGGCCGGCAAGGCGCACCTGGACGCGGCGCGGGTCTTCCGCCAGCGCTGGTCGCGGCTGTCCAAGGCGCGCGACCTGATCCAGCTCGGCGCCTACCAGCCCGGCCACGACGCCGAGCTGGACCTCGCCGTCAGGCAAGGCGAGGCGATGCGCGCGCTGCTGCAGCAGGACATGCGGGCCGGCGCGCCGCTGGCCGACAGCGTCGGCGCCCTGCAGCAGCTGGCCGCCAGCCGCTGAGCCCTTCACCTTCCGCCCGCCGCCCCGGAGCCCCCATGCCGCACCCTTCCGACGCCCTCGACACCCTGGCCGCCCGGCTGCGCGAGGAGCGCGACCAGGCCCTGGCCCAGCTGCGCCGGGCCGAGCAGCAGCTGCAGGGCGCGATGCGCCAGTCCGAGCAGCTCGACGGCTTCCGCGGCGACACCCTGCAGCGCTTCGGCGCGGCCGAGGGCCAGGCCACCTCGCCCGACCAGCTGCGCCACCTGCACCACTTCATCGGCCGGGTCGACGAAGCCCTGCTGCAGCAGCAGGGCGCGATCGAGCAGGCGCGCAAGCGCTGCGAGCGCAGCCGCGCGCTGCTGGTCGGCATCGAGCTGCGGCTGGCCTCGGTCGACAAGCTGCTGGCGCGCCGCGCCCAGCAGGCCGCCGACATCCAGCTGCGCCGCGAGCAGAAGCAGAGCGACGAGTTCGCCAGCCGCAGCGCCTGGAACCGCCTGCACGGCGATGGCGCCGCGCCGGGCCTGCACTGAGGACGCCTGCGCGAAGCCGCCATGACTGCAATCTCCCGCTCTGCCCTGGCCGGTCCGGCCACGGACCGTCCGCTGCGGGGCTCAGGCTCTGAGCCTGCCTCCGAGGCTGGCCCGGGCTTCGGCCACTGGCTGAGCCAGGCCCGCGGCGAGGCCGCCGAGGCGCGGGCCCGGGGCCGCCAGGTGGAAGGCCAGCAGGAGGACCGCCAGCGCGAAGGCCGCCAGGCCGAGGCCCGGCAGATCGAGGCCCGCTCGCTCGACAGCCGCCGGCTGGAAGCCCGCCAGCAGGCGGCCCGGCTGGGCGTCCCGCCCGTCGAGCCGGAGCGCCCCGCCCTGCCGGCCACCGCGCCGCCCGCGACGCCGCAGGCCGCGGCCCCCGGGGCCGATCCAGACGCTGCCCCGAAGGGGCCGCCGGAAACCGCCCGGGCGGCCGCGCCCGCCCCGCTGCGGGCGGCCGGCGCCGGCGCACCGGCCTCGGCGACGGAGGCCGCCCCGCCCGGGGATGTGGCCGAGGCCGAGGCCGGCGAGCCCGCCTCGGCCGACGCAGCCGAGCCCGCCGACGCCCCCGAGGCGCCGCAAGCCGCCCCTGCGGAGGCGGCGGCCGCGGGCCTGCGTCCGCCGCCTTCGCCGGACGGGGGAGCCGGCCCGCGGGCGTGGTCCCGCGGGTCAGGCGCCGACGGCGTCGGCGCGGTCACCGCGGGCGGGCGGGGTGCGGAGCCCAGGGGGGACGCGGGCCTGGGTGCGGCGGCCCCCGCAGGTCCGGGCCCGGACACGGCGGCGGACGCGACGCAGGCCACGGCAGCCGGCCCGGACGCGAGCGCCTGGACCCACGGCGCCCGGGGCGGCGCGACGGGTGCGACGAGCCTGCGGGCCGCGGCCGGGCCGGCCGTGACCCTGTCCTCCGCCCTGGACGGGTCGGGCGGGTCGGGCGAGGTGGCCGGAGCCCGCGCCGGGCCGGACCGGCCGTCGACGGCCGCAGCCCCCCGAGCGCCGGAGCCGGCCGGCCTGCTGGCGGCCGGTGGGCCCACCGCGGCGGCGCCGGCCGGGGCCACGGCGTCCGCGTCCGAGCCGGCGGCGCTCGTCCGCCTGGGCCTGCCGGCCGAGCCGGCGGACTTCGGCCGGGCACTGGCGCTGCAGATGCAGCACTTCGTCGACCAGGGGGTGCAGGAAGCCCGCCTGCAGCTGCTGCCCGAGGGCCTGGGCACGGTG
Source organism: uncultured Rubrivivax sp. (assembly GCA_964433315.1). GTDB lineage: Bacteria > Pseudomonadota > Gammaproteobacteria > Burkholderiales > Burkholderiaceae_C > Aquariibacter. Next base: position 5,970 of record CAYSQO010000036.1, on the reverse strand, counting down.
GCGGTGCGGATCGTGGTCGACGGCGCCCAGGCGCAGATCGACTTCCATGCCGCGCAGCTCGCCACCCGCCAGGCCCTGGAGGCCAGCCTGCCGGCCCTGGCCGCCAGCCTGCAGGCCGGGGGCCTGACGCTGAGTGGCGGCGGCGTGTTCGACGGCCGGGAGCCGCCGGCCCCGCCCGAAGCGGTCGCCGCGCCGCGCCGCGGCGGCCCGGCCGGGCCCGGGGCCACGGCGGGCGAGGCGATCCCGACCCTCGCCCCTCGGACCGGCTGGAGCGGGCGGCCCGGCGGGCTCGACCTCTACGCCTGAAGCGCCCGCGCCGGGACGGCGCGGGCGTGCGGAAAGCCGCGGATTCCCGCGCTTTATCGGCCCTTGGCCCGGGGGGGTGGCTCCGAATAATGGCTTCACGACGGGCCGCCGTCGCAGCCCTGCCGACGGCAGGGGCCGGCGGACCGCAAGCCGACCCGCAAGGAGCCCCCGATGTCCGCAGCCGCCGCCACCGCCGACGCGGCCTCTCCGCCCGCCAAGAAGGGCAAGAAGAAGCTGTTCCTGATCCTGGGCCTGGTGCTGGTGCTGGCCCTGGGCGGCGGAGCCGCCGCCTTCTTCCTGCTCAAGCCGCAGGCCGAGCCCGAGCTGGACGAGTACGGCGAGCCCATCGAGCACGCCGCCCCGGTCAAGCACGAGAAGAAGGCCGAGCACGGCGCGCCGCCGACCTTCCTGCCGCTGGATCCCTTCGTCGTCAACCTGGCCGACCGCGACAGCGAGCGCTATGCCCAGATCGGCATCACGCTGCAGGTGGACGACCCGAAGGTGGCCGAGGAGCTCAAGGCCTACATGCCGGCCATCCGCAACGGCGTGATCATGATCCTGGCCCACAAGACCGCGGCCGAGCTGCTGAGCCGCGAGGGCAAGGAGCAGCTGGCCGCCGAGATCCGCCGCGAGTCGGTGCGGCCGCTGGGCATCGAGGTCGAGGACGAGGACGAGGCCCCCGCCGCCGACACGCCGCCGAAGAAGCGCAAGAAGCGCAAGGCGCCGGTGCATGTGCCGGTCGAGCAGGTGCACTTCTCGAGCTTCATCATCCAGTGAGCCTCCCCCGTCCGTCCGACGAACCTGTCGCGAGAGAGCCGAGATGAACCAGCAGATCCTGTCGCAGGACGAGGTCGATGCGCTGCTTCAGGGCATCACCGGCGAGAGCCAGAAGCTCGACGCCACGCCCGAGCAGAGCGGCGGCATCCGCGACTACAACATCGCGAGCCAGGAGCGCATCGTCCGCGGCCGGATGCCGACGATGGAGATCGTCAACGAGCGCTTCTCCCGCAACATCCGCGTCGGCCTGTTCAACATGATCCGCCGCACGCCCGAGGTGGCGGTGGGCGCGATCAAGGTGCAGAAGTACAGCGCCTTCCTGCGCGAGATCGTCGTCCCCACCAACTTCAACATCGTCAGCGTGCGGCCGCTGCGCGGCAGCGGGCTCATCGTCTGCGACCCGACCCTGGTCTTCGCGGTGATCGATGCGCTGTTCGGCGGGGCGGGCAAGTTCCACGCACGCATCGAGGGCCGCGACTTCTCGCCCACCGAGCTGCGCGTGATCGCCCGCCTGGTCGAGGTGATCACCGCCGAATACCGCAAGGCCTGGCAGGGCGTGTACCCGATCGAGCTGGAGTACCAGCGCTCGGAGATGCAGCCGCAGTTCGCCAACGTGGCCGCGCCCAGCGAGATCGTGGTCTCGACCTCGTTCACGCTGGAGATCGGCGACACGACCGGGATGATCCATTTCTGCATCCCCTACGCGACGCTGGAGCCGATCCGCGACACGCTCTATTCGACCGTGCAGGGCGACAGCTCGGAGCACGACCGCCGCTGGGTCAAGCTGCTGACGCACGAGATCCAGGCCGCCGAGGTGGAGCTGGTGGTCGAGCTGGCCCAGGCCCCGGCCACGGTGGAGCAGCTGCTGGCCATGAAGCCCGGCGACTTCATCGAGCTGGACCTGGGCCCGCACATCGAGGCCAAGGTGGACGGCGTGCCCGTCTTCCAGGGCAGCTACGGCACGAGCCGCGGCAAGTACGCGCTGAAGATCGATCAACTCTTGACCGGCCAGGCCCTGAGCTGGCTTGGAGACGCCCATGGCTGACGCCACCCCCGACACCGACGCCGAACAGGACGCGATGGCCGCCGAGTGGGCCGCCGCGCTGGAGCAGCAGGCCCCCGCCGCCGGCGCGTCCGGGCCGCAGGAGCTGATGCAGGCCGAGACGGTCGCGCCCGCGCCCTTCGCCAGCTTCACGCCGCCGGGCACGGCAGCGGCCGGCCACGACATCAACATGATCCTCGACATCCCGGTCCAGCTCACCGTGGAACTGGGCCGCACGCGGATCCCGATCAAGCACATCCTGCAGCTGGCCCAGGGCTCGGTGGTCGAGCTCGACGCCCTGGCCGGCGAGCCGATGGACGTGCTGGTCAACGGCTACCTGATCGCCCAGGGCGAGGTGGTGGTGGTCAACGACAAGTTCGGCATCCGCCTGACCGACATCGTCACGCCCAGCGAACGCATGCGCCGCCTGAGCCGCGGTTGAAACGCCATGGACCTCGCCACCCTTCCCTCGGCCCTCGTCGGCTTCGCGCTGACGGTGCTGGCCATTCCCCTGGCCCTGTGGCTGCTCAAGCGCTCGCCGCTCGGCGCCCGGCTCGGCACCGGCACGGCGCAGAGCTGGCCGGTTCCGGCGCGGCTCATCAGCCGCCTGCCGGTGGGCCCGCAGCAGCAGGTGCTGACCCTGGAGGTCGGCCAGGGCGAGGAGCGCCGCTGGCTGATCGTCGGCGTGACCGCCCACGGCATGCAGACCCTGCACACCCTGAACCGGCCGCCGGCCGAGTCGCTGGCGCCGCCCCCCGCACCGCGCGCGCCGGTGGTCCGGCTGCATCCGCAGCGCTGAGCCCGGAGCCCCGCCATGCATCCCCACGCAAGGCGCCTCGCGCGCCCGCTGGCCCTCGGCCTGCTGCTGGCCGGCGGCGCCGGCCTGGCCGTGGCCCAGGGCACGCCGGCCGGCCCCGGCCTGCCGCTGGTCATCGGCCAGTCGGCCGGCGGCAGCAGCTACTCGGTGCCGGTGCAGACCCTGCTGTTCTTCACCGCGCTGGGCTTCCTGCCGGCCGTGCTGCTGATGATGACGGGCTTCACCCGCATCGTCATCGTGCTGAGCCTGCTGCGCCAGGCCATCGGCACGCCCTCGGCGCCGCCCAACCAGGTGCTGATCGGCCTGAGCCTCTTCCTGACCCTGTTCGTGATGGGCCCGACGCTCGACAAGGTCTACAGCGAGGCCTGGCAGCCCTATGCGGCACAGCAGATCGGCTTCGAGCAGGCGCTGGACAAGGGGCAAGCGCCGCTGCGCGCCTTCATGCTCAAGCAGACCCGGCAGAGCGACCTGGCCCTGTTCAGGCGTCTGGCCAAGCTGCCCGAGGACGTGAAGCCCGAGGACGCGCCCCTGCGCGTGCTGGTGCCCGCCTTCGTCACCAGCGAGCTGAAGAGCGCCTTCCAGATCGGCTTCCTCATCTTCATCCCCTTCCTGGTCATCGACATGATCGTGGCCAGCGTGCTGATGAGCCTGGGCATGATGATGCTGAGCCCCGTGATGGTGGCCCTGCCCTTCAAGCTCATGCTCTTCGTGCTGGCCGACGGCTGGAACCTGCTGCTGGGTTCGCTGGCCGCCTCCTTCGCCTCCTGAACCGCGAGCCCGGGCCATGGATCCCCAGCAAGTCATCACCTTCGGCCAGCAGGGCCTGCTGCTGCTGCTGACCCTGGCCGCACCGCTGCTGCTGACCGTGCTGGCCGTCGGCCTGGTCATCAGCATCGTGCAGGCCGCGACCCAGCTGCACGAGGCCACGCTGTCCTTCGTGCCCAAGCTGGTCGCAGCCTGCGCGGTGCTGGCCCTGGCCGGGCCCTGGATGCTGGGCAGTCTGGTGGAGTACCTGCAGCGCATGCTGCAGGCGATCCCGGGCGTGGTCGGCTGAGGCCCGCGGCTTGATCTCGATCAGCGAGGCCCAGCTCGCCGCCTGGATCGGGCCGATCCTGTGGCCCTTCCTGCGCATGCTCGCGCTGTTCGCCAGCGCCCCGGTGCTCAGCATGAAGTCCGTGCCGATGCGGCTGAAGATCGGCCTGGCCTTCCTGGTGGCCCTGGCCGCGCAGGCCACGCTGCCGCCCGGCGCCACGATCCCGCTGGACAGCGCGGCCGCCGTGCAGGCCGTCGTGCAGAACGTGCTGGTCGGCGTGGCGATCGGCCTGGCCGCGCGCATCGTCTTCGCGGCACTGGAGTACGCCGGCGAGCTGGTGGGCCTGCAGATGGGCCTGAACTTCGCGGCCTTCTTCGATCCGATGAGCGGCAGCCAGTCCACCGCGGTCAGCCGCTTCTACGGCACGCTGGGGGCGTGGATCTTCATCACCGTGCAGGGCCACCTGATGCTGAGCGCGGCGGTGATCGACAGCTTCCAGCTTTTCCCGGCCACCGGCTCGCCGCTGGCCGTGCTGCAGCAGCTGCAGCCGCAGGCCTGGGGCGCGGAGATCTTCCGCCTGGGGCTGTGGATCGCGCTGCCCCTCCTGGGCATGCTGATCTTCGTCAACCTGGCCCTGGGCGTGGTGGCGCGGGTCGCCCAGCAGCTCAACATCTTCGCGATCGGCTTCCCGATCACCCTGGGCGTGGGCCTGATCGGCATCGCCCTGACCCTGCCCCTGATGGAAGCGCCGTTCACGATGGCGCTGGAGAAGGCGCTGGCCGTGTTCCGCTGAGGGCGGGCACCGGCCCGCCGCGGCCTCACTTGCCCTGGAACTTGCGGGCGAGGAAGGCCTTGACGGTTTCCTTGGCCTGCAGCTTGAGCTCCGGGGCCTTGGGCGTGGCGTAGGAGCCCTTGACGCGGACGGCGTCGGCCCGCTTCTTCAATTCCAGCACGTGGTAGGGGTGGTGCAGGCTGGGCGGGCCGACGGCCTCGTCGGAATCCACCCAGAGTTCCGGATCGTCGGGGCTGAGCAGCTCGATGTAATTGACCCGTTTGCGGTAGCTTACGATCCGAGCATCGTTGTAGAACTTGTGGCGGTCGAACCGCCGCAGGTCGTAGAGGATGGCCCCGAAATCAGCCATGTAGTCCAGCGAGAAATAGGGGTAGGCCTTGAAAACCACCTTCTCCCAGTAGGCGCCGTCCAGCGTCGCCTGCGGCACCGAGGCGACGACGGCACGCACCCGGGTCGACTGCCGGGCGATCGGGTCGGCGCTCTTGGGCAGGGCCTGCTCGGACTGCACGCCGATCCACAGGGCCATGCTGGCACCCGCAGAGTGGCCTTGCAGCGCAATGTTGTTCGGCTGAACTCTCAGCTCGGCCGCGTGGCAGCGAATGAACTGCAGCGCGCGCATGCCATCGCTCAGGCTGCGCAACATACCCTTTTCAGGATCGGCCTCGACCTTGGGGTTCTGCGGCCCGGTATTCGCATAGCGGTAGTTAACGACCGCGACCGCCACACCCCAGGCCTGATAGTCAAGCGCGGTCGGCTTGTAGTTGGATTTGTCGCCCTGTATGAAAGCGCCGCCGTGGTAGAGAATCACGAGCGGATAACTCGTCTGGGCTGAAGCGGGCCAATAAATATCAAGCTTGGTCCGCGCATCGGCCGCGTAGGCAATATCTCGATGAACCGATTGACCCGGCAGCAAACCAAGTCGCTTTCCATTGCAAGAAGCATGAACGGAAGGCGACAGTAAAAATACTGCCGCCAGCCATATCGCACGAACAAACCACGAACGCATGAAAACCTCAGAAAAAGAACAAGCCCAACACGATTTGAGTTCTATTTAATTGTTCTTCCCTGATCCGGCTCGACAGGATCATGCCAGCGCGGTGCCTCGCGATCCGTGGAGGAATCAGCGAAAAGCCCGGGCAGGCGTCGAGGGCGGAGACTGGCACCGGCCCGGCCGCAAGCCCTAACACTCCCTCCGCGCTCGG
>CAYSQO010000035.1:1734-20801 GCA_964433315.1 uncultured Rubrivivax sp. | reverse complement strand
CGGCGCAGGCGCCCGCCCCGGCCGCGTCCCGGCCGGCGGCGGCCAAGCGCGGCGGCCCGGCGCCGGTGACGCTGAACTTCGTCAATGCCGAGATCGAGGGCGTGGCCCGGGCCGTCGGGGCGATCCTGAACAAGCCCATCGTCGTCGACCCGCGGGTGCGCGGCACGATCACCCTGTTCAACGAGACGCCGGTGCCGCCGCAGGAGGCGTACCGCAACTTCCTGGCCGCGCTGCGCGGCCTGGGCTTCACGGTGGTGGAGGTGGCCGGCCTGCTCAAGGTGGTGCCGGAGGCCGATGCCAAGCTGCAGACCGGCACCGTGGCGGTGGACGAGACCGAGCGCCGCGGCGACCAGATCCTGACCCAGATCTTCCGCCTGCAGCACGAGAGCGCCGCCAGCCTGGTGCCGGTGCTGCGGCCTCTGATCAGCCCGAACAACACGATCAACGCCAACGCCGGCAACAACACCCTGGTGGTGACGGACTACGCCGACAACCTCAAGCGCCTGGCGCAGATCATCGCGGCGCTGGACCTGCCGCAGTCGGCCGAGGTCGAGATCATGCCGCTGCGCCACGCCGTGGCGGCCGACCTCGCGCCGATCGTGCAGCGCCTGTCCGACGGCGGCAGCGGCGGCGCCATCCCGACGCCGCCGGGCGTGCCGGTGCCGGGCGGCGTCGGCGGCAGCGGGGTCTCGGTGATTGCCGACCCGCGCGGCAACGCCCTGCTGGTGCGGGCCGGCCAGCGCGGCCGGCTCAGCGCGGTGCGCGCGCTGGTCGCCCAGCTCGACGTGCCGGGCCGCAGCGGCATGGCCGGCAGCGGCATCCACGTGGTCTACCTGAAGAACGCCGACGCGACCCGCATGGCCCAGGTGCTGCGCGCCGCCTTCAGCGCCGCCGCCAGCGGCAGCGGCGCGGGCGGCAGCGGTGCGGCCGGGGCCGGCGCGGCCCTGGTCGGCGGCGGCAACCCGACGGGCGGGAGCAGCAGCGGGCTCAGCGGCACGGCCAGCGGCCTGGGCAGCTCGGGCGGCAGCAGCGGCACCAGCGCGGCGCCGCAGACCACGCAGCCGGTCAGCGGCGCGGCGGCGCCCTCGACCGGCGGCTTCATCCAGGCCGACCCGGCCACCAACGCCCTGATCATCACCGCGCCCGAGCCGCTCTACCGCGAGCTGCGCGCGGTGATCGAGCAGCTCGACGCGCGCCGCGCCCAGGTCTTCGTCGAGACCATGCTGGTCGAGGTGAACGCCAACAAGGCGGCCGACCTCGGCTTCCAGTTCCAGGGCCTGCTCGGCGGCGGCAACAACGTGCGGGTGTTCGCCGGCACCAACTTCGGCACCGGCGGCAACAACCTGCTGAACCTGTCGATCGCCGGAGCCACCGGCAACGTCAGCACCAGCACCCTGCCCTCGGCCGGCCTGAACGCGGGCCTGCTCAAGCGCTACGGCAACGTCATCACCCTGGGCGCGCTCGCGCGCTTCCTGCAGACCGAGGCCGACGGCAACATCCTCTCCACGCCCAACCTGGTCACGCTGGACAACGAGGAGGCCAAGATCGTCGTCGGCCAGAACGTGCCCTTCGTGACCGGCTCCTTCACCAACAGCACCAGCGGCGCGACCAACCCCTTCCAGACCATCGAGCGGCGCGACGTGGGTATCACGCTGCGCGTGCGGCCGCAGATCGGCGAGAACGGCACGGTGCGCATGGTGATCTACCAGGAGTCGTCGAGCGTGGTGAACCAGAACGTCTCGCAGGGCGTGGCCGACGCCACCGCCGGCCTGGTGACGAACAAGCGCTCGATCGAGTCGACCGTGGTCGTCAACGACGGCGACATCCTGGTGATGGGCGGCCTGATGCAGGAGCAGTTCCAGGACAACTCCAGCAAGGTACCCGGCCTGGGCAGCCTGCCGGGCATCGGCGCGCTCTTCCGCAGCGACAACCGCACCCGCACCAAGAGCAACCTGATGGTCTTCCTGCGGCCGGTGGTGATGCGCGATGCCGACGCCGCCAACGCCCTGAGCCTGGGCCGCTACGAGCTGATCCGCGCGCAGCAGCAAGGCGTGCAGGCGAGCGACAAGCCGGGCCTGGACGTGGGCCCGGGGCCGGTGCTGCCGGCGCTGCCGGGCACGGTGCCGGCCGAACAGCCGCGCTGAAGCCGGGAGCCGCCGATGGCCCTGCGCCACCCCCTGCCCTACGCCTTCGCGAAGGCCCACACCCTGCTGATCGAGGACGACGGCGAGGCCCTGGTGCTGCACTGCGGCCCCGCGCCCTCGGCGGCCGCGCTCGGCGAGCTTCACCGCGTGTTCGAGATCGACCGCATCGAGACCGCGCCGGCCGAGGCCCTGGCCCTGCGCATCGCCCGCGCCTATGCGGGCGGGGAATCGAGCGCGGCGGCCGTCGTCGGCGAGGTCGAGAGCGCCGTCGACCTCTCGCGCCTGATGCAGGACCTGCCGGCGGTCGAGGACCTGCTGGAGGCCGCCAACGACGCGCCCATCATCCGCATGCTCAACGCCCTGCTGACGCAGGCCGCCAAGGACGGCGCGAGCGACATCCACATCGAGCCCTACGAGCGCAGCAGCGCCGTGCGCTTCCGCGTGGACGGCACGCTGCGCGAGGTGGTGCAGCCCAACAAGGCCCTGCACGGCGCGCTGATCAGCCGGCTGAAGATCATGGCCGAGCTGGACATCGCCGAGAAGCGCCTGCCGCAGGACGGCCGCATCAGCCTGCGCATCGGCGGCCGCGCCATCGACGTGCGCGTCTCCACCCTGCCCAGCGCGCACGGCGAGCGCGCCGTGCTGCGCCTGCTCGACAAGGGCGACAGCAGCCGCTACTCGCTCGAAGCCCTGGGCATGGCCGGCGAGACGCTGAACGCGTTCAAGCGCCTGGTCGCGCAGCCGCACGGCATCGTGCTGGTCACCGGCCCCACCGGCTCGGGCAAGACGACCACGCTCTACGCCGCCCTGGGCCAGATCGACACCGCCACCACCAATGTGCTGACGGTGGAGGACCCGGTGGAGTACGAGCTGCCGGGCATCGGCCAGACCCAGGTCCATCCCAAGATCGACCTCACCTTCGCCAAGGCCCTGCGCGCCATCCTGCGCCAGGACCCGGACGTGATCATGATCGGCGAGATCCGCGACCACGAGACCGCGCAGATCGCCGTGCAGGCCAGCCTGACCGGCCACCTGGTGCTGGCCACCCTGCACACCAACGACGCCCCCTCGGCCGTGACCCGGCTGGTGGACATGGGGATCGAGCCCTTCCTGCTCAGCTCCAGCCTGCTCGGCGTGCTGGCGCAGCGCCTGGTGCGCAAGCTCTGCCCCGACTGCCGCCGCCTGGGCGAGGACGGCCACTGGCACCCCGTGGGCTGCCCGGCCTGCGGCCACACCGGCTACCGCGGCCGCACCGGCGTCTACGAGCTGATGACCGTCACGCCCGCCGTGCAGGCCCTGGTGCATGCGCGCAGCGCCGAGGCCGAGCTGGCCGCGGCCGCCCGCGAGGCCGGCCTGCGCAGCATGCGCGAGGACGGCGAGCGCCTGGTCGCCGAAGGCCAGACCGCGCTGGAAGAGCTGCTGCGCGTCACGCGCGACTGAGCCCGCGACCGAGGCCGCCATGCACTACGAGCACCTGATCCAGGTCACCGACCCGGCCGACCCGCGCATCGACCCCATGGACCGCGACGCGCTGTGGCGCGGCCTGCTGGCCCGCGTCTACGCGCCGGAGCGCTTCCCCTTCGGTCCCGACGACTGCCGCACCGAGGCCCTGGACGGCAGCCTCCGTCCCGAGGACGCGACCCGGCTGCGCCGCACCCTGCGCTACGGCGAACTGACGCTGGTCGATGAGGTGCGGCTGAGCCCGGGCGAGGGCCTGGTCTTCCAGCCCGCGCCGCGCGAGGGCATGCCGGCCATCGTGCTGAGCCTGCGCATCGAGGAGCCGCGGCCGGCGCTGCTCTGCCTGCGCTTCATCTACCGCTCGCCCGCCGAGGCCGACGACCCCGAGACCGACGGCCTGCGCCAGCAGGCCTGGCTGGCCGCCGACCGCGACATGGTGCGCACCCTGCGCACCTGGCAGGCGCAGGGCCGGCTCTGAGCCGCACGCCCGGCCGGGCCGCGCCCTAGCCGCCCACCGGCTCCACCCCGAACAGCGCCGCCAGCCCGGTGAAGCTGGCAAAGGCCATCACCGTGCTGGCCAGGATGATGCGGGCCACGCGGCCGTTGTCGGCGCCGTGGCGCTCGGCCAGCAGCGAGGCATTGCTGGCCGAAGGCAGGGCCGCGGCCAGGGTCAGCACCATCAGGGTGAAGGCCTCCAGCGGCCAGCCCGCGGCCGCCAGGGCCAGGCCGCCACCGAAGAGCAGCGCGGGGTGGACGAAGAGCTTGAGCGCAGCGATCGGCAGCACCTCGGCCGGCGGGGTGCGGCTGTGTGCATACAGGCCGCTGCGCCACAGCACCGCGCCGATGGTGAAGAGGGCCACGGGGGTGGCGGCCCCGCCCAGCAGCTCGACGATGCGGGCCGCGGGCGCGGGCAGCGCCCAGCCCATGGCCGAGAACAGCGCGCCCAGCGCGATCGCCCAGGGCTGCGGGTTCTTCAGCGGCCCGGCCAGCAGGGCGCGCAGGCGCTGCGCCCAGGGCAGGTGGCCGCTGCCCTGCATCTGCGCCAGGGCCAGGCAGACGCCACTGATGATGAACATGTCGGCCAGCAGGGTGACCATCATCGGCGCCGCGGCCGCGGGCCCGAGCAGGGCCACCATCAGCGGCATGCCCATGAAGCCGGTGTTGGGGAAGGCCGCCACGAAGGCGCCGAAGGCCGCGTCCTTCCAGCCCAGGCGGCGGCCGGCCCAGCCGCGCCGGCTCATCAGCACCGCCAGCGCGACGATCAGCAGGCCGCAGGCGGTGTAGAGCAGCAGCGCGCGCGGGTTGAACACCGCCGCCACCGGCGAGGCCGCGCCGAAGCGGAAGAGCATGCAGGGCAGCGCGAAGAACAGCACGAAGGCATTGAGCCCCGGGATGGCCGCCTCCGGCAGCACCCGGAAGCGCCCCGCCAGCCAGCCGCACAGCACCAGCGCGAAGAAGGGCAGGGTGACGGCGAGCAGGGCGGGCATGCGGGCCAGGCTCGCGGTTCAGCGGCGGCGCTGCATGGCTTCGATCACGGCCTGGTAGCGGGGCGCGGGGACGGGGCCGGCCGGATCCTGATCGACCCGTTCGAGCAGGCTGAACAGGCCGAAGCGGGTGGTGTTGGCCTTGAGCGGCGCGACGAAGCCGAAGTGCATCAGCCAGAGCGGCTCGGGGCCGCGCGCCATCTCCTCCTGCATGAAGTCGAACCACTCGCGGTAGAGCTGGCCCATCTCGGGCGAGCGCATCGCGTCCACCAGCGCCTCGCGGTAGCGCGGCCCGGCGCGGCCGCTGCCGTCGCCGGCATAGGCGTCGTAGCCGAAGGGCTGGGGGGTGAGATGCTGGCCGCCCTCGTAGTAGAGAACCGGCAGGCCCAGGGGCTTGGCAACGCGCTCGTGCAGCTTGCGCAGCCAGTCCTTGTCGCGCTCCCAGCTGCCGCGCACGGCGGCGGCGATGTCGGCCACGGTGGCCTTCTCGCCGAGGCGGTCGAGTGAGCCGTCACGGCGTACGCCGGCCTCGACCGTACCGACGAACTCGGACTTGAGGGAGAAGTACCAGGAGGCGGTCATCGCATCGAAGCTGCCGGGCCGCAGGCCTTCGAGCACGCGCTTGCTCTGGTTGAAGGAGGCCGTCTGGCCGCCCGCCACGCGGATCAGGCGGCCGGGCCGCTGCGCGCCGTAGACCTCGGTCCACAGGTCGAGGCAGCGCTGCACGTTGCCGGTCATGCGCTCGGGCCACTGGCTGCCAGCCAGCGGATTGGCGCGCAGCGCGTGGTCGCTGGCCTCGCCGTGCTTGCCCAGCCACTTGGTCTGGCCGAAGGCCCAGTTCCAGGTCTCGTTGCTGTACTCGACGACCAGCTTGCGCCCGCGGTCCAGGCCGTCGCGGAACAGCGTGGCCATGTGGCGGATGTAGCCGGGGCTGGCGCGGTGCGGCACATTGACCCAGCCGTCGAGCCCGGCGGCGTTCATCAGCCGGATCATGGTCTCGTAGGGAACGCCGCGGCCGTCGGCCCAGGTGTAGTAGCCCGGGGTCTGGCGGCGGTCGGTATCGAAGAGCTCGGGCGAGTCCCAGTCGCCGCGGCCCTTCTGGCCCCAGTTGTTGGTGGCGCCCCAGTCCATGAAGCGCACCGAATCGAAGGGCTTGAGCGCGCGCAGGAAGGCCGGGTTGAAGGGCTGCTCGCGGTGGCTGGCCTCGTGGCCTGGCATCAGCACGCGGAGATCGCGCAGTGGATCCTCGGGCTTGGATCGAGTGATGTGCAGGACCAGCGGCGCTTTGGCATCGCTCAGGTCCAGCTCGAAGGTCCAGCGGCCGGGGCCTTCGCGTCGCAGCGACTTGGCCCCCTGCTGGAAGTGGATCTCGCCCTGGCCGGCATGCAGCACGGTGTAGCGGCCGGCAGGCCAGAGCGAGGCATTGGTCCAGACGGTCTGCACCCAGACCACCTTGCCGTCGACGGTCTGCGGCAGGCCGATGGGGTAGCCGTCGGCGTCGCAGCGCAGGCGGGCAGCGTGACCGGTGTCCCAGGTGCCGGAGCCGTCGCGGGTGGACCAGGGTCGGGCGATACGCATCAGGTCGACGAAGGGCAGCTCGGAGGACCAGTCGTTGATCGCGCCCAGGTTCACGCCGACACGGAAGACCGGCCCGCCCCGGCCGCCGTCAGCTGCCGGGGCTTGGGCTGCAGCGGCCGTCGGTCCGGCGCTGGCCGGCAGGCTGGCCGCCGCACCGAGGGCCAGGCTGCGGCCGATCCAGTCGCGTCGTGTCCAAGTCACCTGCTTCTTGCCCGTCATGTCTGCCCCTGAGGTTTGCGCCCCCGCACTGTACGTTCGGTCCCCGGATGGCGGGCCGCTAGGATGCTGGGCTTTGCGCGCCCGCGATGGGCGCCCAGGTTCCGACCCGATGGCCGACGCCCCCTCCCTCAACCTCGCCCAGATGCAGGCCGTGCATCACCTGAGCGGGCCCTGCCTGGTGCTGGCGGGGGCCGGCTCGGGCAAGACGCGGGTCATCACGCACAAGATCCAGCGCCTGCTGCAGGCGGGGCTGGCGCCCTCGCAGATCGCGGCCATCACCTTCACCAACAAGGCCGCGCAGGAGATGCGCGAGCGGGCCAAGGCCCTGGTCGGCGGCCGGGCGGCCAAGGAGCTGGTGATCGCCACCTTCCACTCGCTGGGCGTGCGCATGCTGCGCGAGGACGGCCAGGCCCTGGGCCTGAAGCCGGCCTTCTCCATCCTGGACAGCGACGATGTGCTGGGCCAGATGCGCGAGGCCGGCGGCACCACCGACGCCAAGACCGCCCGCCACTGGCAGTGGACGATCAGCCTGTGGAAGAACCAGGGCCTCACGCCCGAGCAGGGCCTGGCCGCCGCGGCCGACGAGGACGAGCGCGTGGCCGCCATCGTCTGGGGCAAGTACCAGGAGCGCCTGCAGGCCTACCAGGCGGTGGACTTCGACGACCTGATCGGCCTGCCCGTGGCGCTGCTGGAGAAGAACCCCAGCGTGCGCGAGAAGTGGCAGCGCAGCCTGCGCCATGTGCTGGTCGACGAGTACCAGGACACCAATGCCCAGCAGTACCAGCTGCTGAAGCTGCTGGTGGGCGGCGGCGACGGCAAGCCCTCGGCGCGGCCGGCGCTGTTCACGGCGGTGGGTGACGACGACCAGAGCATCTACGGCTGGCGCGGCGCGACCATCGACAACCTCAAGCGCCTGCCGCAGGACTACCCCGAGCTGACGGTGATCCCGCTGGAGCAGAACTACCGCTCGACCAGCGCCATCCTGCGCGCGGCCAATGCGGTGATCGCGGCCAACCCCAAGATCTTCGAGAAGAAGCTGTGGAGCGACCTGGGCGAGGGCGAGCCGGTGCGCGTGCAGCCCTGCGACGGCGAGGAGCACGAGGCCGAGCGCGCCGTGGCCCGCATCCAGAGCCTGCGCGCCGCCGGCGGCAGCGCGGCCGGCGGCGGCCTGGCCTGGAAGGACTTCGCCATCCTCTACCGCGCCAACCACCAGGCGCGGGCGATCGAGCAGAAGCTGCGCGCCGCGCAGATCCCCTACAAGGTCTCGGGCGGCCAGAGCTACTTCGACCGCGCCGAGATCAAGGACCTCTGCGCCTGGCTGCGCCTGCTCGTCAACCAGGACGACGACCCCGCCTTCCTGCGCGCCGTGACCACGCCCAAGCGCGGCATCGGCCACCAGACGCTGGGGGCGCTGGGCGAGTTCGCCGGACGCTGGAAGGTGTCGATGTTCGAGGCCCTGTTCGCCGAGAGCCTGGAGGCCTCGCTGAGCAAGAAGGCCATCGGCTCGCTGCACGAGTTCGGGCGCTACGTGAACGACCTGGAGCACCGCGCGCGCCAGACCAGCGGCGCCGAGGACGCCAAGGCCCTGCTGATGGGCTGGCTCACCGACATCGGCTACGAGCAGCACCTGCGCGACCACGAGGAGAGCGAGAAGCTCGCCACCGCGCGCTGGGGCAATGTGCTGGACTTCGTCGACTGGATCGCCAAGCGCTGCGGCGGCGAGATCGACGCCACCGGCGGCGCCACCTTCGAGACCGAGCGCAAGACGGTGCTGGAGGTCGCGCAGACCATCAGCGTCATCCTCAGCCTGGCCGAGCGCGGCGACGACCAGGACGTGCTCACCCTCTCCACCCTGCACGCGGCCAAGGGCCTGGAGTGGCCGCACGTGATCCTGGTCGGCGTCAACGAAGGCCTGCTGCCCTTCCGCAGCGAGGAGACCGAGGGCGTCGACGCCGCCGACATGGCGCAGCGCATCGAGGAGGAGCGGCGGCTGATGTACGTGGGCATCACCCGCGCGCGCCGCACCCTTCTGGTGAGCTGGCTGAGCCGGCGCAAGCGCGGCCGCGACATGGTCAAGGGCAGCCCCAGCCGCTTCATCGGCGAGATGAAGCTCGACGAGGCGACCACCAAGGAAGACCCGCGCGAGAAGCTCAAGGCCCTGCGTGCGGAGTTCGCCGCGCGGGCCGCCGCGGCGCCGAAGCCGGCGGGCTGAAGCGCCGCACGCGGCGCGGCCCGCAAGCCCGGCCGCGCCCGGCGGGGCGGCGACTCAGGGCACCGGGCAATCCGGCGCGGAGTCGGGCAGGCGGTGCAGGGTGAAGACCACGCCGCTGTCCAGATCGCGGTAGCGGTGGTGGCGCGGGCCGAGCTCGACGATCTCGGTGCAGTAGCGCGCGCCGGGCGGCAGCCAGAAATCGCCCTCGGCACGCAGCACCCGGTAGCACATGCGCCGGCCCGACACCTCCACCTGGCCGAGGCCGTCGAAGCGCTGGCGGCTGTCGGGCAGCTGGCCGCACATGCGCAGGCGGCCGTCGGGCGTGAAGCGGTCGTGGGCCCAGCAGACCCGCCCGTCGTCCTCGCGGTTGCACCACAGGCCCTGCAGCGCCGCCTGCAGGGCCGCGCCCTCGGGCAGGGACGGCGGGCCGGCGCAGGCCGACAGCAGCGCACACAGCGGGCCGAGCAGGGCCGGCCCCACGCGGCCGATGCCGCCTGCACGCCGGGCCCGTGCGCCGGGGCGCAAGACAGTGCGCGGGCTCATGGCCGCGGCGCCTCGCTCGGGCAGGGACCGTGGCGCTTGCGGAAATCACGCGGCCGCTCGGCGGCCGGATCGGCGAAGAGCCCGCGCCGCGCGACGCGGGCCGCGGCCTCCTCGCGGGCGTAGGGGCCCGGATCATCGCGGTAGCGGGCCGACCAGGCATGCCCCTCGCGCACCAGCCGGGCGCCCAGGTCCTCGCCCGCCAGCCGCAGCGTGACCAGCGGCCGGCCGTAGACATCGCGGGCGCCGCGGTCCACCTGCACGCGCTGCCTGAGCACCCAGCCGGCCAGCGCGGCGCGGGCCGCCTCGCCATGGGCCTGGCAGCGCTCCGGCGCATCCAGGCCCACCAGGCGCAACTTGACCGGCCGGCCGCGGCGGCCGTCCTCGCGCTGCGGCGCCACCCAGAGCGTGTCGCCGTCGCTGACGCGGGTGACCCAGCCGTCGAAGGCTTCGGCCCGCAGCGCCCCGGTCGCCGCCAGCAGCAGACCGGCCGCCAGCGCGCGCAGCACGCCGCCGCTCAGGCCCGGCCCGACCACCACCATCCCAGCACCAGGCCGCCGAGCAGCAGCCAGATCAGCACGATGAAGACGGCGCCGGCCCGCCACTTCGGCGCCCGCGCGTTGTCGCGGTCGACGGCCTGCCGGGCCTCGGCCAGGCAGGCCTCCCACAGCGGCCGGGGCGCGAGGGCCACGGCCAGGGCCAGACCCAGGGGCAGCAGCAGGAGCTCGTCGAGCAGGCCCAGCACCGGGATGAAGTCGGGGATCAGGTCGATGGGGCTCAGCGCATAGAGCAGCACCAGGCCGGCCACGGCCTTGGACGGCCAGGGCGTGTTGGGATGCCGCAACAGCTTCCACAGCGCGAAGACGCGGACCTTCAGGGCGCGGCGGGCCGCCGGACCGGCCAGGGCAGAGAACCAGGACATGCGCAAAGTATGGCCCTCGCGACAGGCCCGGCGCCCGGCGCCCCAGCCCGGCGCCGGGCGGATAGCTGCCTGCCGGCGGCCCGATCCGGCTACATTTGAGGGGTGGACAGGCCGCTGGCCCCTGCCGACCGAGGGTCGGCCCCCTTGCCCCCGACCTGCTCCGTTTCAGCCCGACCGCGACCGTCACTCGCGGTTTTTTGTTTTGGGACGGGCCCGTGACCTGCCCAGGAGCTGGTGGATGAGTAAGGAAGACCTGATCGAAATGAACGGCAAGGTGGACGAGGTGCTGCCCGATGCACGCTACCGCGTCACCCTGGAGGGCGGTGCCCAGCTGATCGCCTACGCGGCCGGCAAGATGCGCAAGCACAGCATCCGCATCCTGGCGGGCGACAGCGTGTCGCTGGAGCTCTCGCCCTACGACCTGACCAAGGGTCGCATCACCTTCCGTCACCTCGAACCGCGGAGCGGCGGCCCGAGCGGCGGCGGCCCCCGCCGGAACGTGCGCCGCTGAGGGCGGACTCCGGCGCGACGCCCAGGGCGGCCAAGTCCTCGGCCCGCGCCGAGGCGGGCTCGCCCAGGGCCCGGAGCATGCGGTCCAGCCGCTGGGCCAGCTGCTCGGTGCTCAGCCGCTCGCGCAGTCGCTCGACGCGCAGCGGCAGGCTGAAGGGGCTGGGCCCATCCAGGGCCACCCGCTCCAGCCGCAGACCCTGCACGCGCTGCAGCGTGGCCTGCAGACGCCCCAGATCCAGTTCCTGCGCCAGCACCTCCGCCTCGGCCTGGCCGAGCAGGCGGTTGCCTGCGTCGTGCTTGCGGAAGACCTCGTAGAAGAGCTTGCTGGACGCCTGCAGCTGGCGGCCTGACTTGGGCGCGCCCGGGTAGCCGGTGAAGATCAGGCCCGCGACGCGCGCGATCTCGCGGAAGCGGCGCTGCGCCAGCTCGCCACGCGCCAGGCTGGCGAGCACGTCCTCGCGCAGGCCTTCGGTGGTCCACAGCCGGCCCGGCGCGTCCGGGCCACAGGCGGCGCCGATCGGCGTGTCCGGCAGGCCCAGCGCGTCCAGGTCCGGCGGCTCGGCCGCCAGCAGCTCGAAACCCAGGTCGTTGACCGCGAGGCTGAAGGTGTTGGGCTGTTCGCGCGCCCAGCGCCAGGCCAGCAAGGCCGCCAGGCCCAGGTGCACATGGCGCCCGGCGAAGGGGTAGACGCAGACGTGGAAGCCTTCGTCCGTGCGCTCGTGCTCGACCAGCAGGGTGTCCGGCGTCGGCAGGCACGAGCGCTGGACCTGGGTGGCCAGCATGGGCCAGGCGGCACGCAGCTCGGGCTCGGCCAGGTCGGGCGGCGGCTGCTCGCGGCCCGGAGCCGCCTCCAGCGCGGGACGCACGGAGGCCAGCACCTCCAGCACGGCATCGGCCAGCTCGGTCGACAGCGGCATCTTGCCGCCCTGCCAGGTCGGCACGGCGCCGCGCTGCGCACGGGCCGGCCGCACCAGGGCGCGCAACTCGTGCACGCGCACCAGTTCGAGCAGGCGCCCCGCGAAGACGAAGACATCCCCGGGCTGCAGCCGGGCGATGAAGCCCTCCTCGATGCTGCCCAGGCTGGCCCCGCCGCCGCCGGCCGCGCGGCTGGCCCAGACAACCTGCATCGCGGACTCGCTGACGATGGTGCCGATGGCCAGGCGGTGGCGCCGCGCGATGGCGCGGTCCGGGACGGTGGCGCGCAGCCGGCCCTCGGCGTCCGGGGCCACGCGCAGGCGGTGGTACTCGGGGTAGGCGCCCAGGCTGGCCCCGCCGTGCTCGACGAAATCCAGGGCCCAGCGGAAGGCGTCCAGGCCGAGGTGGCGGTAGGCCGGAGCCCGGCGGACCTCGTCGAACAGGGCTGGCGCGTCGTGGGCCCCCGGCACGCCGGGCCGCGGCTCGACCGGGAAGCCGCCGCCGAGCGCGACGGTGACCAGATGCTGCACCAGCACGTCCAGCGGTGCCTCGGGGCCGTGGCGCGGCTCGATGCGGCCGGCGGCCACCGCGCGCCGCGCGGCCACCGCCTCCAGCAGCTCCAGCGTGTTCGTGGGCACCAGGGTCAGGCGGCTGGGCCGCCCCGGCGCATGGCCGCTGCGGCCGGCGCGCTGCAGCAGGCGGGCGATGCCCTTGGCCGAGCCGATCTGCAGCACCCGCTCGACCGGCAGGAAGTCGACCCCCAGGTCCAGCGAGGCGGTGGCCACCACGGCCTTGAGGCTGCCCGCCTTGAGGCCGGCCTCGACCCAGGCCCGCACCTCGGGGTCGAGCGAGCCGTGGTGCAGCGCCACCTGGCCGGCCCAGTCCGGCCGGGCCTCCAGCAGCAGCTGGTACCAGATCTCGGCCTGCGAGCGGGTGTTGGTGAAGACCAGGCTGGTGCCCGCGGCCTCCAGCTCGGCCACCAGCGGCGCCAGCATCTGCCGCCCCAGGTGGCCCGCCCAGCTGAAGCGGCCGGGTCGGGCCGGCAGCAGGGTGTCGATGCACAGGGTCTTGTCGACCCGCCCCTGCACCCGCACGGGCCGGCCGGCGGGGGCCTCGTCAAGGGCCCCGGGCGGCTCGCCGAGCAGGACCTCGCCGGCCTCCGCCAGGTTGCCCAGCGTGGCCGAGAGCCCCCAGACCAGCAGGCCGGGGTTCCAGCCGCGCAGCCGGGCCAGGGCCAGCTGCAGCTGCACGCCGCGCTTGCTGGCGACCAGCTCGTGCCATTCGTCGGCGATCAGCACGTCGACCCCGGCCAGCTCCTGGGCCGCCTGCTCGCGGGCCAGCATCAGGCTGAGCGATTCGGGCGTGGTGACCAGCACGCTGGGCCAGCGGCGGTCCTGGCGGGCACGCTCGGCGGCCGGCGTGTCGCCGCTGCGCAGGCCAGCCGTCCAGGCCGGGGCCAGATCGGCCAGCGGCGCCTGCAGGGCGCGCAGGGTGTCGGCCGCCAGCGCCCGCATGGGCGTGACCCAGATCAGGCGCAGCGGCGGCGCCGTGCGGGCCGCCAGCAGGCCCTGGGCGGCCGCGCGGGCCAGGGCCCCCAGGGCCACCGCATAGGTCTTGCCCGAGCCGGTGCTGGCATGCAGCAGGCCACTGCGGCCGGCGGCCATCGCAGCCCAGACCTGGCGCTGGAAGGCGAAGGGCTGCCAGCCGCGGCCCGCGAACCAGGCCTCGCCGGCTTCGGCCCCGGCCGGGGGCGCGGCGGCGTCGGCCAGGGTCGAAGGCGGGGCGGGGGCGCGGCGCGGCATGGGCCCGGCAGGCTAGCAGCGGCGCGCCCCGGCCTGCGGGGCCGGGGCTTTGGCCGGACCGGGCCCCGGACCCCCACGCCCCGCCAGCCCGCCGCCCGGCCGGGCATGCCCCCTGCGTGCGGGGCCGGGGCGGCCCTGGCGGCCGCTTACCATCCGCGCGCCTCAGCCTCCCACCCAGCATGCCCCTCGATCCCGCCCTGCCCTCCTTCGTCCCCGCAGGCGCCCCGGCCGACCTGACGGTGGCCCTGGTCGCCTACCGCTCGCTGAGCTTCCTGCCGCGCTGTTTCGAGACCCTGCGCGTGGCCAGTGCCGGCCTGCGGGTGCGGGTGGTGGTGGTGGACAACGCCAGCGGCGACGGCTGCCTCGAATGGCTGACCGAGCATGCGCCCGATGCCGTGGTGATCGCCAACCCCGCCAACGTCGGCTTCGGGCGGGCCAACAACCAGGTGCTGCCGCTGCTGGGCGAAGAGCCGCTGCTGCTGCTCAACACCGACGCCTTCGTCGCCCCGGACAGCCTGCACCGGGCCCTGGAGGCGCTGGCCGCCGAGCCCGGCCTGGGCCTGCTGGGCACCCGCCTGATCGACGAGGACGGGCTGGAGGCGCCGGCCGCGCGCCGCTTCCCGGGCATCGTCTCCAGCTTCCTGCACAAGACCGGCCTGCGGCGCGGCGACCCGCATGCGGTGGAACGGGTCGCCGACCCCGCCACCACGCCGGGTGCGCCGGCCCTGCGGCCCTGCGACTGGGTGGTCGGCTGCTTCTACCTGGTCCGCCGCGAGGTGCTGCAGGAGATCGGCCTCTTCGACCCGCGCTTCTTCCTCTACTTCGAGGAGGTGGACCACTGCCTGCGCACCCGCCAGGCCGGCTGGGAAATCGCCTGCCTGGCCACGACCACCGTGGTGCACGTGGGCGGCGGCAGCGCGGCGCAGATGCCCGGCTTCGGGCCGCGCGCGCGCCAAGTCTCGGTGCTGCAGGTGGAGAGCGAGCTGCTCTACTGGCGCAAGCACCGCGGCACCGCCGGCCTGCTGCTGGCCCTGGGCCTGGGCCTGCTGGGCGACGGCATCCTGGCGCTCAAGGCCTGGGCCAAGGCCGGCCTGGGTCGCGGGGCCGGCAGCGATGCCGGCGTGCACCGCCGCAACGCCCTGCAGTGGTGGACCCTGGCCCGGGCCACCCGCTTCGGCCGCCAGGCCACCCGCTGAGCCCCGCCCCATGGCCTTCGACCAGATCCGCGCCGACCTGCGCGCCCACCGCGGCGACTGGGCCGCCCAGGGCTTCTGGGCCCTGCTCGTCTACCGCTTTGGCCGCTGGCGCTACGGCGTGCGCTCGCCCTGGCTGCGCAAGCCCCTGTCCCTGCTCTACAAGCTGCTGTTCAAGCTGGTGCAGATCCTCACCGGCATCGAACTGCCCTGCGAGGCCGAGATCGGCCCCGGCTTCGTCATCGACCACAGCGGCGGCATCGTCATCAGCGGCTACGCCAAGTTCGGCGCGCACTGCCGCATCCGCAACGGCGTGGTGGTCGGCCTGGCGCGGGTCGACGAGCCCTGCGCGCCGGTCATCGGCGACCACGTCGACATCGGCACCGGCGCGGTCCTGCTCGGCCGCATCACCGTGGGCGAGCACAGCCTGATCGGCGCCAACGCCGTGGTGGTCAAGGACGTGCCGCCCTGGTCCATCGCCGTGGGCGTGCCGGCGGTAATCCGGCCGCGCAAGGATCGACCCTCCACCGACGCGCCCCCGCCCGGCGCCCTCGACACCCCGCCGGGGGCCTGAGCCCCGGCCGGCCTCAGGCCGTCAGGATCCAGCCTTCCAGCGGGTCCACCTGCGCGGGCCAGCCGTGGCGCGGCTGCCCGGTCGCCCAGGCGGCCTGCAGCAGGCAGAGCACGGCGTCGAGCCGGTCGCCGCGGGCATCGGCCACCAGGGCTTCGGCCTGGGCCGGGCTCAGCTTCAGGCGCAGGCCCAGGCGGCTGCGCCCCTGCTCCAGCGCGTCGACCAGGTCCTTGCGGGCGATCAGGCGCTCGGCCGTCTGCTGGGCGGGCGTGTCGCTCTTGTAGCTGCGCGTGCCGATCAGCTCGCGGGCGAGCAGGCCGGGGTAGGCCTCCAGCGCGATGCGCTGCGGATCGCGGCCCGGGCCTTCGCAGAGACCGGGCAGGGTCAGGCCGGCGGCCAGCAGGCGCGGCGCGCCGGCGTGCAGCATCCAGGCCACGGGCGGGTTGACCCACTTCATGGAGGGGCTGGAGCCGGCCGGCCGGTCGCAGGCGCGGTGCGAGAACTTGCTGCCTGCCGGGCGCGCGTCGCACCAGGCCTTGAAGACCTCGCGGAGGGCTGCGCGCTCCATCGCCGCGTAATGGCTGATCAGGGCCGGCCAGGCCTGCGGCCAGCCGAGGCCGTCGACCAGTTCGCGCGGCAGGCCGAAGGGCAGGTCGAAGCCGCCCAGCCAGGGCCCGGGCCGGGCCAGCAGGGCCTCGAAGTCGTCCAGCGTCGGCAGGGCCTCCAGCCGGTCGAGCCGCAGCACCGCCCCGGCCCGGCGCCCGTGGGCGACGGTGATGGGCTTGCGGTGGCTGGGCGCGCTGCTGAAGTCGACGCCGAGCAGCGCGCCGTCGAAGCACGCGCTCATCGGCCGGGGCTCAGGCGCTGAGCCCGGCCCCCGCGGGCCGGCACGCTCAGAAGGCGTGACGCCATTTGGCCGACAGCAGCCAGGTGCGCGGCGCACCGGGTTCGAAGAAGCGGCTGTTGCCCTCGTTGACGATCACGCTGCCGGCATACTCGCGGCCGAACAGGTTGTCCACGCGCGCCAGCAGCTCGACACGGCTGCGGCCGGCCAGCGGGATGATGTGCTGCGCCCGCACGGCCACGGTCGACCAGGCACCGGCGAAATCGCTGTTGGCATCGTTGACGGCGACCTTGTCGCGGAACAGGACTTCCGTGGCCAGCTCGGTGCGCTCGCTGGCCAGGGGCCGCCAGGCCAGCTCGGCAAAGGCACTGCGCGGCGAGGTGCCGGCGATGCGGTTGCCGGCCACCACGCTGCCGACGCTGTCGTCGTAGGTCGCGTGCAGCCAGGTCAGGGCCAGGGTGCCGCGGAGCTGGCGGTTCATCGCCCAGGTGGCGGCCAGCTCGGCGCCGCGCCGGGTGGTGTCGCCGACGTTCTGGAACACCGAGCGGCCGCCGGTGTTGCTGAGCACGCCGATCTCGTTCTCGGTCCGGGCCGAGAAGACCGCCGCGTCCACGCTCAGGCCCGTGCCGGCCGGCCGCCACTTGGCGCCCAGCTCGACCTGGGTGCTCTCCTGGGCCTTGAGGTCGCTGTTGAAGCCGCTGCCGCTGGCGCGGTAGGCCAGCTCGTTGAGCGTCGGCGACTCGAAGCCCTGGCCGGCGCTGAGGTAGAGGTTCAGCTCGGGCGTCGCGCGGAACTGCAGGGCGGCCACCGGGTTGGTGTAGCGGTCGCTCGTCGAGCCCGAGTCGTCGCCGTTGCCCGGCACGATGTAGCGGTCGCGCGAGCGGAACTTCACCTCGCCGCTGCGCAGGCCGAGGGTGGCCGTCCAGCGCGCGCTGAGGTCGATCTCGCCCTGGGCGTAGACGTCGCGGGTGGTGACGCGGTTGGTCTCGTCGCGGCGCAGCTCGCCCAGCACACCGAGCCGCTGGCTGGCGCCGGTGCCGATGAAGTTGCGGTAGCCGCGACGATCATCCTCGGCCTCCTCGTAGGCGGCCCCGACCACCAGACTGGCGCGGCGCTCGTCGGCCAGGGCCCAGCGGAAGGCCAGGCGGGCGTCGAGGCCCGCGTAGTCGCGCTCGAAGTCGATCACGCCGCCAGGGCTGGTGGCCGCGGCCTGCGTGGCCGGCGGGATGGACTGGAACTGCCGCACCTCGCGCGTGCCGGCGTAGGCCGTCACCGCGCTCTCCTGCAGCGGGCCGGCGGCCTCGAAGCGGTGCCGCCAGCTGGTGCCGATCTGCGTCTGCCTGACGGTCTTGCGGGTGTTGAAGCGGCCGGCCTGGCCGGGCGTCTGCTGCGGCAGGGCGACGGTGGCGGTCTGGTAGGGGTCGGCGTCGAAGGCCGCACGGGTCAGGCCCAGGGGGTCGTCGGCCGGCTGGTCGATGTGGTTGAGCTGCACGGCCACCGTGTCCTGCGCGCCGGTCCAGCCCAGGCGGACATTGGCCAGCGTGCGCTCGGCCTGGCTCTGCGGGCGGAAGCCGTCGGTCTCGAACTTCGACACGCTGGCGCGCAGGTCGAAGCCGCGGCCGGGCGTGTCCGACAGCGGGGTCTGCAGGGTGGCGCGGACCTGGCGCGTGCCGTCGTCGCCGACATCACCGTCGAGCTGCAGGTAGCGCTCGCGCACCGGGGCGCTGAACAGCGAGATCACGCCGCCCGAGCTGTTGCCATAGAGCGCGCTGAAGGGGCCGCGCAGCACCTCGATACGCTGCGCGCCGGCGAGGTCGAAGTGCGAGACCTGGCCCGAGCCGTCGGGCATCGAGGCCGGGATGCCGTCGGTGTACAGGCGGATGCCGCGCACGCCGAAGCTGGACCGCGCGCCGAAGCCGCGCGAGTTGATCTGCAGGTCCTGCGCATAGTTGCTGCGGTTGGCCACCGTCAGGCCCGGCACGCGGGCCAGGGTCTCGGACAGGTTGACGAGCAGGCCGCCCTTGGCCAGGGTCTCCGCGTCGACGATGTCGACCGAGTAGGGCGTGTCGAAGGCGCGCTGCTCGAAGCCCTTGCCGCTGATGACCACCGGGGCCAGATCGGCCGCGGGCGCGGCGGTCTGGGCCTGCACGCCGGCCGCGAACAGGGCGACGGCCAGCGCGATCGGCTGGCGGACGAAGGAAAGGGGGGCGGTCATCGAAGTCTCCGGATCGGACGGGGCGCGGCCGCGTGCGTCGTGCGGACGCGGGCCAGCGGGCGCGCGGACTCTAGGGGCCCGGGGCGCGGGACGCCTCCAGAAAATCTGCAATCCACGCCGGGCGATGCACCCGCGCGACGCGGGATGACCCGGGGTCCGGGCTGGCCCACGTCCGCCCCTGCAGGGTCGGACGCTTCGCCCGGCACGCCCGGCGGCGCAGGCCGCAGGTCGGGGTCCGGGCTGACCCACGTCCGACCCTGCAGGGCCGGACGCTTCGCCCGGCACGCCCGGCGACGCAGGCCGCCGGGCGCAGGACGGGGTCCGGGCTGGCCCACGTCCGACCCTGCAGGGCCGGACGCTTCGCCCGGCACGCCCGGCGGCGCAGGCCGCAGGCCGCCGGTCGGAGTCCGGGCTGGCCCACGTCCGACCCTGCAGGGCCGGACGCTTCGCCCGGCACGCC
>CAYSQO010000035.1:0-1634 GCA_964433315.1 uncultured Rubrivivax sp. | reverse complement strand
CGGCGGCGCAGGCCGCCGGGCGTGTCCGGGCTCAGCCCGCGCGGCCGATGATGGAGGCGGTGGCGATCAGCTCTTCGAGCAGCGCCATCGAGACGCGGCCCGACACGCCGTAGGGATCGAGCTGCGGCTTCTCGCTGTACTTCAGCAGAACCGAGGGATTGATCTTCGCGAGGTTCACCTGGCCCATGGTCCAGCCGGCGAAGCGGCGTTCGCTGACTTCCTCGTAGTGGAGGAGCACGACGTCGCGGTGGCGCGGGTCGCGCACGATGGCGCCGTAGAGGGCGTTGACGGTGTCGCGCCCGCCCTCGATGACCTGCATGAAGATGTCGCCGCCCCAGCACAGGATGCCGGTGATGCCCAGCGTGGGGTTGTGCTGGCGCGAGGCGGCGAGCACGGCGTCGATGAGGGCCGGCGTGACGGCCTCGGTCGCGCGGCTGGCGTAGAGCAGACGGACCAGCATGGCCTCAACCCTTCTTGTTGTTGACGAGGGCGAGGAATTCGCGGCGCAGGTTCGGATCCTTGAGGAAGCTGCCGCGCATCACGCTGTTGATCATCTTGGAATCCATGTCCTTCACGCCGCGCCACTGCATGCAGAAGTGGTCGGCCTCCATGACGATGGCCAGGCCGTCGGGGCTGATCTTGTCCTGCAGCAGGTCGGCGACCTGGGTCACGGCCTCCTCCTGGATCTGCGGCCGGCTCATGATCCATTCGGTCAGGCGGGCGTACTTGGACAGGCCGATCAGGTCGGAGTGCTCGTTGGGCATCACGCCGATCCAGACCCGGCCCATGATCGGGCAGAAGTGGTGCGAGCAGGCGCTGCGCACGGTGATCGGGCCGACGATCATGAGCTCGTTGAGATGCTCGACGTTGGGGAACTCGGTCACCGCCGGCTGCGGCACGTAGCGGCCGCGGAAGACCTCGCCCAGGTACATCTTGGCCACGCGGCGCGCGGTGTCCTGGGTGTTGTGGTCGTTCTCGGTATCGATGACCAGGCTGTCGAGCACGCCGCGCATCTTGCCGGCGACTTCGTCGAGCAGGCGCTCGAACTCGCCGGGCTCGATGAAGCCGGCGATGTTGTCGTTGGCATGGAAGCGCTGGCGCGCGGCCTGGATGCGCTCGCGGATGCGCTGCGAGACGGGCACGCCGTCTTCGTCATCGGTCGCGGGGGCGGCGGGCAGGTCGGACATCAGGGGATGCGGTGCATTCATCGGGGCCTCGTCGGGCGGAACCGCTCGGGCCGCCAGGGTCGCGGGGCCGGGGCGGTGGCCGGTGGCGCATCCTCCTCGGGAAGTGCGGCGGGTTGTACCACGCAGGTCTTCAGCCCTCGGCGGGCCCGGGCTTGGCCGGCCCGGGGGCCGGCGGCAGCAGGGCCTGCAGGCCGTGCAGGGTGTCGGCCTCGGCCAGGGACTTGTCCTCGCGCAGCCGCAACATGCGCGGGAAGCGCACGGCCAGACCGCTGCGGTGGCGGGCGCTGGGCGCCAGGCCCTCGAAGCCCAGCTCGACGACCAGGGTCGGCACCACGCTGCGGACCGGGCCAAAGGACTCGACGGTGTGGCGGCGGATCTCGCGGTCCACGCGCAGGATCTCGGCATCGCTCAGGCCCGAGTAGGCCTTGGCGAAGGGCAGGAGCTGCA
>CAYSQO010000034.1:0-21468 GCA_964433315.1 uncultured Rubrivivax sp. | reverse complement strand
CGGTGTCGCGCCGCGGCGTGGTGTAAGCGGTGGTGCTGCGCACCTTCTGGCGCGCCGTGCCGATCGAGACCGCCGCCTGGCCGGGACCCAGGTCGAGCTCGTGGCGCCACTCGATCTGGTGGCCCTCGGTGTCGAAGCGGGTCGGGGCGGTGCCGCGGCTCACGTCGCGAGACTGCTCCTCGAAGGCGGCCAGGCTGAGCTTGGCACGCCAGCCGGGTGCGAAGCGCGCATCCCAGTCGAGCGCGAGGTTGCGCAGCGCGGTGTCGAGCAGGTTGTCGCGGGTGACCGGGGCGAAGGCGTTGTCGTACTGCACGCGGCCATCCTGCAGCAGCAGGCGGGCGGCCAGGCGGTGGCGGGCGTCGAGCTGGTGGCTGAGGCTGGCGTTGAGGCCGACGTTGCGGTAGCCGTCGTCGTCGGGGTTGACGGTGACCTTGCGCGGATCGAGCGCGGACTCGCCATCGGTGCGGAAGTGCGAGAGGCCCAGGCTGTAGCGCGTGGCGCCCTGTTCGCCCAGGCTGCCGCCGACGCCGGCCGAGACGCGGCGGCTGGACCGGCTGCCGACTTCGACCAGGGCGTAGGGCTGGGTGCCGACGCGGCCCTGCTTGGTGAAGACCTGGATCACGCCGCCGACGGCGTTGGCGCCATAGAGGGCCGAGACATTGCCGCGGACGATCTCGACCCGCTCGATCTGGTCGAGCGGGATCTGCTCGATGGCCGCGCTGCCCACGGTGAGCGAGCCGACGCGCACGCCGTCGATCAGCAGCAGGGACTGGTTGCGCGCGGCACCGCGCAGGAAGACGGTGCTGACCGCGCCGTGGCCGCCGCTCTGGGCGACTTCGAAGCCGGCCAGGCCGCGCAGCAGGCCGGGCAGGTCGGTCTGGCCGCTGGCGCGGATCTCGGCCTCGCCGAGCACGGTGGTGTGGGGCAGCGCGTCGGTGATGCGCTGCTCGAAGCCGCTGGCGGTGACGACGACGGGTTCGAGCGGGGTCGAGCCCTGGGCCAGGGCGAGGGTCGGGACGAGCAGGGCGAGGGCGCCTGCGGCCCCCAGGGTGGCCGGAGCCTTGGAGAAGGACATGGTGGGACGGAAACGGAGGTTCGGACCTGGATCCCCGCAGGTCGATGGGCCTTGGACGCGGCCGCCGCGCACCCGGGTGGGCGGGGCGGTCCGCATCGTCGATCCCTCAGGCCGGTCTCCGGGCTGACAAGTCTTGATGGGCCGTCTTCCCACGGTGCAGGCACCGCAGTGACAGACCGGCCTCACGGCCGATCGGGGCCCACCCGCACTTGCTTACCGTTGCGGGGGCAGCACAGGTTGGCGGCAGGCGCCGCGCCCTGTTTCCCGTTTCACCCGCGCGCGCTGCGCGCCGCGGACACCTGGGGAGGGGGGGTTGCCGTGCGCCGCGCGCCGGCCGGGGGCTCCTGCATGAAAGGCATCGGGCCGGCGGGACGCTGGGCGCCCTCCACCGGGAGAAACCCGATCATGCCAGGGGGATCCTCGGCCCCACGTGGCCGCCGCACGACAGGCCAGACAGGCACACTCGTTCATAAGGGATGCCGCGGGCTAGGCCCGGGATGCCGGCTGGCCTTGAATCGCGGCGCAACGGTCGGCCGGGCGCATGCCCCGCCGACGTCGAGCCCCCCTTCCCTCCTGATGCTGGAACCCCCACGATGAGCACCCCCTCCCCCGCCCTGCGCGACCTGGTCGGCCTCGGCCAGAGCCCCTGCCGCCTCTCGGAAGCGGCCCTGATCCTGATCGACTGCCAGAACACCTACCGCGAGGGCCTGATGCAGCTCGAAGGCGTCGAGCCCGCGCTGCAGGAAGCGCAGCGACTGCTGGCGCGGGCCCGCGCGGCGGGCGTGCCGGTGATCCACATCCAGCACGACGCCGGCGCCGGCACGCCCTACGACATCCGCGCCGAGATCGGCGCCATCGCCGAGCCGGTCGCGCCGATCGCGGGCGAGCCGGTGATCGTCAAGCAGTACCCGAACAGCTTCGTGGGCACCGACCTCGACGAGCGCCTGAAGGCCCTGGGCGTGAAGAACCTGGTGCTCGCCGGCTTCATGACCCACATGTGCGTGAACTCGACCGCGCACGGCGCCTTCAACCTCGGCTACGCGCCGACCGTGGTCGCCAGCGCCACGGCCACCCGGGCGCTCACCGGCGCCCAGGGCAAGGTGGTGGCGGCCGCGCAGGTTCACGAGGCGGCGCTGGCCGCCACGCGCGACCTCTACGCCGCCATCGTCGACACCAGCGCCGCGCTGCCGGACTGAAGCCGGCGCCGCAGGCAACTTGCCTGCGACCGGCCGCACCGCGCCGGCGGGCCGCCGGGCTGCGGCAAGATCGGCGGCCCCGCCGACCTGCCGCATGTCCGCCCCGACCGCCTCCGCCCCGCTGCCGCTGCAACCCGCGCTGGACCTGCAGCGCAGCCTCATCCTGCGCTGGACCGCCCTGGCCCTGGCCCTGCTGCTGGGCCTGGGCCTGTGGGAGGGCTGGCAGCTGCGCCAGCGGGCGCTGGCCGAGCTGCCGGCCAGCGCCCAGCTGGCCGTCCGCCTGATGCAGGAGGACATCGCCCGCCGCGCCGGCTCCTTCGACCGCGAGAACCTGGTGCTGCGGCCCGAGGTGCTCGACGAGCTGGCCCGCCGCATCCCCCTGTGCCTGGCCGCCTACAACCTGCGCGGGCCGCTGATGGCCGTGCACTGCGAGCCGGTGCGGCCCGAGTCGGCGCTGGACCGCTGGCTTGGCGAGCGCCTGCGTCCGGCCGAGGACCTGCGCGACGAACGCACGCTGCTGATGCCCGCCGGCATCGTGGTCGCCCGGGTCGAGAGCCGGGTGCCGTGGGAGCAGGTCGGCCACGCCTGGGCCGAGCGCCTGATGCACCTGCTGGCGGTGGCCGCCGGCCTCGGCCTGATGCTGCTGGCCGTGACGCGCCCGGTGCGCCGCGCGCTGCAGCCGACGCAGCAGATCCTGGCGGCGCTGGCGCGCCTGGAGGGCGGCGACCACCGCGTCCGCCTGCCGCTGCCGGCGCTGCGCGAGCTGCGCCATGTCGCGCAGAGCTTCAACCGCCTGGCCGAGGCCTGGGTGGCGCTGATCGAGGAGCAGCGCCGCCTGGCCCTGCGCCTGCTGGACGTGCGCGAGGAGGAACGGCGCCGCCTGGCCCGCGAGCTGCACGACGAGATGGCGCAGAGCCTGAGCGCCCTGCAGGCCGAGGCGGCGGTGAGCGCCGCCCTGGCCGCGCGCCACGCCGATCCGGCCCTGCTCGACACCGCGCAGCGCATGGCCGCCCTGACCGCCCAGTCGCTCGACGGCCTGCAGCAGGTGCTGCACGAGCTGCGGCCGGCCGCACTCGACCGCTTCGGCCTGGGGCCGGCGCTGCAGGCCCTGGTCGACAGCCCGCGACGCCGGCCCGACGGCCAGCCCATCGCCTGCCGGCTCAGCCTGCCCGAGGCCGGCCCGGACCTCGACCGCCTGCCCGCCGGCCACGCCGTGCACGTCTACCGCATCGTGCAGGAAGGGCTGAGCAATGCCTGCCGCCACGGCCAGGCCACCGAGGTGCAGATCAGCCTGAGGCTGCGCGAGGACGGCGGCCTGCGCATCGCCGTGCAGGACGACGGCCGCGGCCCAGGCCCGCAGGGCCTGGCGCCCGGCCATGGCCTGCTCGGCCTGGGCGAGCGCGTGCAGGCCCTGGACGGCCGGCTGAACCTGAGCCTGCCGCCAGGTGGCGGCATGCTGCTGGCGGTGGACCTGCCGCCCCTGCCCGCCGCGGAGGGCCCGCGATGATCGACGTGCTGCTGGTCGACGACCATGCCGTCGTGCGCGAGGGCTACCGCCGCCTCCTGGAGCTGCAGAGCGACATGCGCGTGGTCGGCGAGGCCGGCGACGGCGAGGACGCCCAGCGCCTGTGGCGCACGCTGCGACCGGCCGTGCTGGTGGTGGACCTGGCGCTGCCCGGCCTCGGCGGCATCGAGCTGATCACCCGCCTGCGCCAGCGCGACCCCGACAGCCGCTGCCTGGCCTTCAGCATGTACCGCGACGAGGTCTGGGTGCTGCAGGCCCTGCGTGCCGGCGCGCTCGGCTACGTGACCAAGAGCAGCCCACCCGGCGAGCTGGTGCGCGCCGTGCGCGAGGTGCACGCCGGGCGGCGCGTGCTGAGCGCCGACCTGGATCCGGTGCATGACGACGACCGCGCCGACGAGACCGGCCCGCACGGCCTGAGCCCGCGCGAATTCGAGGTGCTGCGCGGCCTGGTCGGCGGCCGCAGCGTGCGCGAGATCGCCGAGCAGCTCTGCCTGAGCGTGAAGACCGTGCACAACATCCACTACCAGATCAAGGCCAAGCTGCAGACGACCAGCGACTTCGACCTGGCCCGCCTGGCCTGGCGGCGCGGCTGGCTGGCGGCCTGAGCGCCGGCCCGCCGGCCGGCGGGCGACCCAGCGCCGCGCAGGGCTGCTGCGGCCGCCGCGGGGCGGGGCCTCTAAAGTCGGCACATGCGGGGCCCGGCCGGCCGCGCCGACCCCCGGAGGCCCCCGTGATGGATGCCGCGACCCTCAGCCAGCTGCTGCTGCTGGCCGCCCAGCTCAGCGGCCTGCCCGCCGCCGACGAAGGCAAGGTGCCACACATCGAGCAGCTGCCGCTGGCCCAGCTGCACGCCAGCGTCTGCCCCGAGCGGCCCGCCGACTGCCGCGGCCTGCTGGGCCACCACGACCCGGTCGCGCGGCGCATCCTGCTGGCCGACACGCTGGACCTGGCCCGCCCCGTGGGGCGCTCCTTCCTGCTGCACGAGCTGGTCCATGCCCTGGAGGCCGAGGCCGGCCAGACCCCGGAGGCCGGGGACTGCGAGGCCGTGCTGCGCTCGGAGCGCCGGGCCTACCGCGCGCAGGACGCCTTCCTGCGCGAGGCCGGGCAGAGCGAGCGCTTCGGCGACCGCCTGGAGATGATGGCCTGCCAGAGCCGCCAAGGCGGCGGCGTGGCCCAGCTGGAGCCGGCGCTGCACAGCCCCGGGGGCGAATGGCTGATGCTGCAGCGCTTCATGGAGGACCTGGCCGCCGAGGCCGCCTCCAAGCCGCCGGCCGCCGCGTCT
Source organism: uncultured Rubrivivax sp. (assembly GCA_964433315.1). GTDB lineage: Bacteria > Pseudomonadota > Gammaproteobacteria > Burkholderiales > Burkholderiaceae_C > Aquariibacter. Next base: position 16,390 of record CAYSQO010000034.1, on the reverse strand, counting down.
GCCGCGTCCGCCGCGCGGCGTGGCGCCCCCGCGCTCAAGCCGCCAGGCCGTCCCGCGGCACCTGCTCGCGCAGGCAGGCCACGGCATCCAGATGCGCCGGCAGCCGGCGGTTCAGGTGGTGCCAGGCCCCCGGCACGCGACTGAAGGGCAGGTCGAGCCGCGAGTTCAGGCCCCCGAAGCCGTCGAGCGCGCCCAGGAACTGGTGCCGGTGGCGGTAGACCGGCGGCAAGTCGCAGACGGCGCCGAAGGTGACGATCCGCAGGCGCTCGAACAGCGGCGAGTCGCGGCCCTGGCGGCGCAGCGCGTCGGCATGGCGTTCCAGCGCATGGTCGATCATCAGGCAGCCCTTGCTGTGGCCGACCAGCAGGCGCAGCCGCGGCGGCGCGGCGGCAAGCAGGCCGCCCAGGGCATCCAGATCGGCCAGCGGCGAGAGCGGCCGGGCCCGCGCGCCGACCCGGCCGCCCGACGCGGCCGGAGCCGGCGGGACGGAGGGCGCCGCGCGGCGCGCCAGTTCCCGCAGGCCATGCCGGAAGCGGTCGGTGGCACCGTAGAAGAACCAGCCGCCCAGGGCCTCGCTGAGCAGGTCGGACGCGCCATAGCCGCTGACCAGGCCGGCCACCTCGATGCCGTAGGCATCGGCCACGTTGCGCGCGAGCGCGGCCGTCCCCAGGGCCGAGCTGCCGACGCCGGCCACGACGAGCGCCTGCACGGTCGCGCCTTCGGCGGCCAGGAAGTGCGTGAGGTCGGGATGGTGGCGGATGCGCTGGCCGCTGCCGCCGGGCGGCACGACGATCAGCGCGCCCTCCTCGTCGACCCCGGGGCCGAGGCCGGCCTGCTCGTCGGGCGTCAGCGCAGCGATGTCGTAGAACAGCGCATCCAGCCCGGCGTTGCGGGTCTTGAAGACCGGGGCGACGCCGGCGACGAGCTGGGTGTCGAGGGTGGACATGGCAGCCTCCAGGCAGCGGGCGGGAAAGACCCGCATCGTGCCGGCAGGCCCCCGCGCCGGCCATCCCCCGGAACGCCGGGGCGGGGCCCGGTCAGCGGCCCCGGCTGTCCTTCAGGCCGGTGATGCGGTTGAACACCGGCCGGCCGGGCGCGTGGTCGCGGCGGTCGCTGACGAAGTAGCCGTGACGCTCGAACTGCAGCCGGGTTTCCGGCGCGAGATCGGCCAGGCCGGGCTCGACCCAGCCCGTCTGCACGCGCCGGCTGGCCGGGTTCAGCACGGTCAGGAAGTCGCGGCCGCCGGCATCGGGCTGGGCCTCGGTGAACAGGCGGTCGAAGAGGCGCAGCTCGGCCGGCAGGCCGCCGCCGTCCTGCGGCGCATGGGCACCGAGCCAGGTGATGGTGCCCTTGACCTTGACGGCATCCGCCCCCGGCGTGCCGCTGCGGGTGTCGGGCACGACGGTGGCGGTGACGGCGGTGACGCGGCCCGCCGCATCCTTCTCGCAGCCGGTGCACTCGACGATGAGGCCGTACTTCAGCCGCACCCGGTTGCCCGGCAGCACAGTGCCCGCCGCATCGGTGCGCGGCGGGAAGAGGCGGAAGTAGCCCTTGGGCGGCACTTCGGCGAAGTCCTCGCGCTCGATCCACAGCTCGGGGCCGAGGCTGAAGCGGCGCGGCGGCAGCTCGGGGTGCTGCGGATGGGCCGGGGCCTCGCAGGGCTCCAGGTGGCCGGGACCGTAGACGGCGTCCCAGTTGCTCAGCTTGAGCTTGAGCGGGTCCAGCACGGCCATCGCCCGCGGGGCGCGGCCCTCCAGATCCTCGCGCAGGGCGGCGTCGAGGGCCGCGTCCTCGATCCAGGCGTGGTCCTTGGTGACGCCGATGCGCTCGCAGAACAGGCGCAGCGCCTCGGGCGTGTAGCCGCGGCGGCGCAGGCCGACGAGGGTCGGCATGCGCGGATCGTCCCAGCCCTCGACATGGCCCTCGTCGACCAGCTGCTTGAGCTTGCGCTTGCTGGTGATGACGTGGCTGAGGTTCAGGCGCGCGAACTCGTACTGGCGCGGCCGGGGCGAGGCGATCAGGCCCAGCTCGACCAGGCGGTCCAGCAGCCAGTCGTAGAAGGGCCGCTGGTCCTCGAACTCCAGGGTGCAGATGCTGTGGGTGATGCCTTCCAGCGCGTCCTCGATGGGGTGCGCGAAGGTGTACATCGGGTAGATGCACCAGCGGTCCCCGGTGTTGTGGTGGGCGGCGTGCTTGATGCGGTAGAGGGCCGGGTCGCGCAGGTTGATGTTGGGCGAGGCCATGTCGATCCTGGCGCGCAGCACGGCGGCGCCGTCGGGCAGGGCGCCGGACTTCATGGCCTCGAAGCGGGCCCGGTTCTCGGCCGGCGTGCGGCCGCGGAAGGGGCTGTCGGTGCCGGGCGTGGTGAAGTCGCCGCGGTGGGCGCGCATCTGCTCGGCCGTCTGCTCGTCGACGTAGGCCAGGCCGGCATCGATCAGGGCCTCGGCGGCGCGGACCATGAAGTCGAAGTAGTCGCTGGCGAAGTAGCGGTGCTGGCGCGGCGGGCCGCCGGCCGGATCGGCCTCGTCCCAGCCGAAGCCGAGCCAGCGCACCGCCTCGTCGATGGCGTCGACGTACTCCTGGTCTTCCTTCTCGGGGTTGGTGTCGTCGAAGCGCAGGTGGCAGACGCCGCCGTAGTCGCGCGCCAGGCCGAAGTTCAGGCAGATGCTCTTGGCATGGCCGACGTGCAGGTAGCCGTTGGGCTCGGGCGGGAAGCGGGTGCGGATGGCCGCGGCGTCCAGCGGACCGGCGGCGTGGTGGGCGGCGTCGCCCGGCGTGCCGGCGAATCGGCGCGGGGCGGCGGGGGCGGCGGCCAGGTCGCGCTCGATGATCTGGCGCAGGAAATGGCTGGGCTTGGGCGCGTCGGCAGGCGTTCCGGACATGAGGCGGGAGGGTTCGTTCGGACAGGCGCGGCGCCGGGCGCAGCGCGGCCTGTCCGCAGGGGGGAAGGGCCCCGGGCAAGGACTTTCGATTCTATCGACGCCCCCCTTGGCCCCCGGGGCGGCCGCTGCTTCACAGAGCTTTACGCAGGCCGGTGTCGACCGCGGCGCGCCGGCCGGCGTTGGAGGGGCACGGGCAAGCTGCCCGCCCCGGAGACCCGAGATGACTGAGCTGAACCTCCCCCGTCCCGCCGTCCGCCCCGCCGGCCTGTGGACCCGCCTGCGCCGCGGCGCCACCCTGCTGGGCCTGGCCGGCAGCGGCCTGCTGGCCGCTGGCGCCGCCGAAGCCGGCTCCGACATCCACTGGTCGATCGGCGTGCAACTGCCGCCGATCGGCACGGTGATTTCCAACCACCCGCAGCGCGGCTACGGCTACGGGCCGGCGCCGGTGGTGGTCTACCCGGCCCCGGCCGTGGTCTACGGCCCGCCGGCCTACTGGGGCGAGCCGCCGCGCCACCGCGGCTGGCACCGCGGCCACGACCACGGCTGGCGCGAGGGCTACCGCGACGGCCGCCGCGATGAGCGTCGCGACGAGCGTCGGGACGATCGCTGGGACCGCTGGGATCGCCACGACGACGACCGCCGCGGTCACGGCCACCGCTGAACGCGCGGCGGGGCCGGGCCCCGGCGGCGCCCGACCTCAGCGTCGCCGGCCGCCGCCCAGCAGGCCGCCCAGCACGCCGCGGATGATCTCGCGGCCGACCGCCGAGCCGACGGTGCGCACCGCGCTGCGGGCGGCCATCTCGGCCAGGCCCTCGCGGCGCCCGCCGCGCGGGCCGGTGGATCCGAAGAGCAGGTCGCTCAGCCCGCCCAGCAGCCCGCCCGCGCCGGACCCCGCCGCCGCCGGGGCGGCCCCGCCGGCGGCGGGGCGTTCCTCGCGGGCCAGGCGATCGCCGGCTTCGGCGCTGGCACCGGCGCGCTGCTTCAGAGCCTCGAAGGCACTCTCGCGGTCCACCGACTTCTCGTAGACCCCCGCCACCAGCGAGCCGGCCCGCAGGGCCTGGCGCTGCTCGGACGTGATCGGGCCGATCTGGCTGCCGGGCGGCAGCACGTAGGCGCGCTCGGTGAGGCCGGGCCGGCCCTTGGCGTCCAGCAGGCTCAGCAGCGCCTCGCCCACGCCCAGCTCGGTGATGGCGGTGGCCACGTCCAGGCCGGGGTTGGCGCGCATGGTCTCGGCCGCCGCCCGGACGGCCTTCTGGTCACGCGGGGTGAAGGCGCGCAGCGCATGCTGCACGCGGTTGCCGAGCTGGCCGAGCACGCTGTCGGGCAGGTCCAGCGGGTTCTGCGTGACGAAGTACACGCCCACGCCCTTGGAGCGCACCAGGCGCACGACCAGCTCGATGCGCTCGACCAGCACCTTGGGCGCGTCGGCGAACAGCAGGTGAGCCTCGTCGAAGAAGAAAACCAGCTTGGGCTGGTCCAGGTCACCCACCTCGGGCAGGGTCTCAAAGAGCTCGGACAGCAGCCACAGCAGGAAGGTGGCGTAGAGCCGCGGCGCGGTCATCAGCTTGTCGGCCGCCAGGATGTTGACCACGCCCCGGCCATCGACCGTCTGCATGAAGTCGGCGATGTCGAGCATGGGCTCGCCGAAGAAGCGGTCGCCCCCCTGGGCCTCGATGCCCAGCAGGCCGCGCTGGATGGCGCCGACGCTGGCCGCGCTGATGTTGCCGTAGGCGGTGGTGTAGTCCTTCGCGTTCTCGCCGACGTGCTGCAGCATGGCGCGCAGGTCCTTCAGGTCGAGCAGCAGCAGGCCGTGGTCGTCGGCGATCTTGAAGACGATCTGCAGCACGCCCTGCTGGGTCTCGTTGAGCGCCAGCATGCGGCCCAGCAGCAGCGGGCCCATGTCGGACACGGTGGCCCTCACCGGATGGCCCTGCTCGCCGAACACGTCCCACAGCGTGACCGGGCAGGCCTCTGGGACAGGGGGCTCCAGGCCGCGCTCGGCCAGGATCTTCGCGACCTTCTCGCCGATGCGGCCGGGCTGGCTGATGCCGGTCAGGTCGCCCTTCACGTCGGCCAGGAAGACGGGCACGCCCAGGCGGCTGAAGCCCTCGGCCAGGGTCTGCAGGGTGATGGTCTTGCCGGTGCCGGTGGCGCCGGTGACCAGGCCGTGGCGGTTGGCCAGGGCCGGCAGCAGTTCGCAGCGGAGGGCCTCGCGGCGGGCCAGGAGGATGGGTTCGGTCATGGCAGGCGGAAGGCTGGAGGGGGCGGGTTCCGGGGCGACCCCGGGGGCCGCGCCTAAAATCGCCCCATCCTAAAGAAAACACGAACTGCAGAGAGCACACCATGGCCGGACATTCCAAGTGGGCCAACATCCAGCACCGCAAGGGGCGCCAGGACGAGAAGCGGGGCAAGGTCTGGACGCGGGTGATCCGCGAGATCATGGTCGCGGCCCGCCAGGGCGGCGGCGATCCCAACACCAACCCGCGCCTGCGTCTGGCGGTGGACAAGGCCAAGGCCGCCAACATGCCGGCCGACACGGTCAAGCGCAACATCGACAAGGCCACCGGCAACCTCGAGGGCGTGAGCTACGAGGAGATCCGCTACGAGGGCTACGGCATCGGCGGCGCGGCCATCCTGGTCGATTGCATGACGGACAACCGCGTGCGCACCGTGGCCGAGGTGCGGCACGCCTTCAGCAAGTACGGCGGCAACCTGGGCACCGAGGGCTCGGTGGCCTTCCAGTTCAAGCACTGCGGGCAGATGGTCTTCGCGCCCGGCACCTCGGAGGACAAGGTGATGGAAGTCGCCCTGGAGGCCGGCGCCGAGGACGTGGTGACGGACGAAGACGGCGCCATCGAGGTGCTGACCGCCCCGGCCGACTTCGAGGCCGTGCGCGATGCGCTGCAGGCCGCCGGCCTGCAGCCCGAGGTGGCCGAGGTGACGATGCGCGCCGAGAACAGCATCGAGCTCAGCGGCGAGGACGCCGCGCGCATGCAGAAGCTGCTCGACGTGCTGGAGGACCTGGACGATGCCCAGGACGTCTTCCACAACGCGGTGATCGACGCCTGATGCGCCGGCCCGCGCGGCCCACGGGCCGCAGCAGCAAGCAACACCACAGGGACGGACTCCAATGAAAGTGCTGGTGATCGGCAGCGGCGGGCGCGAACACGCGCTGGCCTGGAAGCTCGCCCAATCCAAGCGGGTGCAGACGGTCTTCGTCGCCCCGGGCAATGGCGGCACGGCGCTCGACGCCAACCTCGTCAACCTGCCGCTGCGCGATGTCAAGGCCCTGGCCGACTTCGCGGAGGCCGAGAAGATCGGCCTGACCGTGGTGGGCCCCGAGGCGCCGCTGGCAGCCGGCGTGGTCGATGCCTTTCGCGCGCGTGGCCTGCGCATCTTCGGCCCCAGCCGGGCGGCCGCGCAGCTGGAAAGCTCCAAGGCCTTCGCCAAGGCCTTCATGAAGCGCCACGCCATCCCGACGGCGGCCTACGAGACCTTCACCGACGCCGCCGCTGCCCACGCCTACGTGGACGCGCAGGGCGCGCCCATCGTCGTCAAGGCCGACGGCCTGGCCGCCGGCAAGGGCGTGGTCGTGGCCATGACGCTCGAGGAAGCGCATGTCGCCATCGACGACATGCTCGCGGCCAACACCCTGGGCGTGCAGCACAACGACGGCGGCGCCCGGGTGGTGATCGAGGAGTTCCTGACCGGCGAGGAAGCCAGCTTCATCGTGCTAGCCGACGGCCGCCACGTGCTGGCCCTGGCCACCAGCCAGGACCACAAGCGCCTGGGCGACGGCGACACCGGCCCCAACACCGGCGGCATGGGCGCCTACTCGCCCGCGCCGGTGGTCACGCCCAATGTGCATGCCCGGGCGATGCAGGAGGTGATCCAGCCGACGCTCGACGGCATGGCCCGCGACGGCATCCCCTACACCGGCTTCCTCTACGCCGGCCTGATGATCGACGCCAAGGGCGGCGTGAAGACGCTGGAGTTCAACTGCCGCCTCGGCGACCCCGAAACCCAGCCGATCTTGATGCGGCTCAAGAGCGATCTGGTCGATGTGCTGCAGCATGCCGCCGATGGCACGCTCGACCAGGTGGAACTGCAATGGGATCGCCGCTTCGCGCTCGGCGTGGTGATGGCCGCCGCCGGCTATCCCGCGCAGCCGCGGGCCGGCGACCGCATCCACGGTCTGCCGCCCGGGTCGGACGATGCCATGGTCTTCCACGCCGGCACCGCGCTCGATGCGCAGGGCCATCCGATCGTCAGCGGCGGTCGGGTGCTCTGCGTGACGGCGCTCGGCGACTCGGCCAAGCTCGCGCAGGCGCGGGCCTACGAGGCGCTGTCCGGCATCCACTTCGACGGCATGCAGCTGCGTCGCGACATCGGCCACCGCGCGATCAAGCGTTGATCGTGCGTCGGCCGCGGCCCGCGGCGCGTCGCGCAGCGTCCCACGGCCTCCGGCCCTTCCTCCGATGAGCACCTCGCCCCTGACCCCTTCGCCCGCCGTCCCGGCGCCGCTGGCCTCGCCCGAGACCGCCGCCGTCCGCGCCTACCTGCTCGACCTGCAGGACCGCATCATCACGGCCCTGGCGGCCGAGGATGGCGGCAGCTTCCTGCGCGATGGCTGGACCCGCGCGCCGGGCGAACGCCTGCAGGGCGACGGCCTGTCGCGCCTGATCGAGGAAGGCGCCGTCTTCGAACGCGGCGGCTGCAACTTCAGCCACGTGCGCGGCCCGGCCCTGCCGCCCTCGGCCACCCAGCACCGGCCCGAGCTGGCCGGCGCGCCCTTCGAGGCCATGGGGGTCTCGCTGGTCATCCACCCGCGCAACCCGCAGGTACCGACCGTGCACATGAACGTGCGCATGCTGGCCGCCCACCGCCAGCTGCCCGACGGCACGACGGAGACCGTCACCTGGTTCGGCGGCGGCATGGACCTGACGCCCTACTACGGCGTGGAGGAGGACGCGGTGCACTTCCACCGCGTCTGTCGCGACGCGCTGGCGCCCTTCGGCGCCGAGCTGCACCCGCGCTTCAAGACCTGGTGCGACGAGTACTTCTTCCTCAAGCACCGCGGCGAGCCGCGCGGCGTTGGCGGCATCTTCTTCGACGACTTCAACGAGCTGGGCTTCGAGCGCAGCTTCGCGATGCTGCGCAGCGTGGGCGACGCCTTCCTGCCGGCCTACCTGCCCATCGTGCAGCGCCGCCGCGCCCTGCCCTACACGGAGGCGCAGCGCGACTTCCAGGCCTACCGGCGCGGGCGCTACGTCGAGTTCAACCTGGTTTTCGACCGCGGCACCCTCTTCGGCCTGCAGTCGGGCGGCCGCACCGAGGCCATCCTGATGTCGATGCCGCCCATCGTGCGCTGGCGCTACGACTGGAAGCCGGAGGCCGGCACGCCCGAGGCCCGGCTCTACAGCGACTTCCTGCGCCCGCGGGACTGGGCGCAGGGCGGCTGAAGCCTTGCAGCACGCGCCCCGCCGCATCGGCCTGTTCGGCGGCAGCTTCGACCCGCCGCACCTCGCCCACCTCGCCCTCGCCCGCTGCGCGGTCGAGGCGCTGGCGCTGGACGAGCTGCGCTGGATCCCCGCCGGACGCCCCTGGCAGAAGGGCGCGCTGGTCGCCCCGGCCGAAGACCGCCTGGCCATGGTGCAGGCCCTGGTCGAGCCCCTGGGGGATCCCCGGCACCGGGTGGACCGCCGCGAGATCGACCGCGCCGGCCCCAGCCGCACCCTCGACACCCTGCGCGAGCTTCAGGCCGAGCAGCCCGGGGCCGCGCTCTGGCTGCTGATCGGCGAAGACCAGCTGCGCAACTTTCCCAGCTGGCATGGCGCGGCCGAGATCCTGGCCGCCGCCGCGCTGGCCGTGGCCCCTCGGCCCGATCCGGCCGAGGGCGCGGCCCCCCGCCCCACCCTGCCCTGGCCACCCGCGCTGCAGGCCGCGGCCCGTGTGCAGACCCTGCCGATGCCGGTGCATCCGGCGGCCTCGACCGCGCTGCGCGCGGCCCTGGCGGCCGGGCGCGCCGCTTCCGATCTGACCCCCGCCGGCAACGCCGGGTCCGCCCTGCTGGCGGCCCCGGTCGCGCGGTATATAGACTCGCACCGCCTCTACCGCGGTCTTTGAACCCCGGGCCGCAGCGATTCCCGCACGGCGCCCCGAGAACCGCCCCCACCGCCCAGGAGCTGAATGGACATCCGCAAACTGCAACGCGCCATCGTCGATGGCCTCGAGGACGTGAAGGCCCAGGACATCATGGTCTTCAACACCGAGCACCTCTCGCCGCTGTTCGAGCGGGTGATCGTCGCCTCGGGCACCAGCAACCGGCAGACGAAGGCGCTGGCCGCCAGCGTGCGCGACGCGGTCAAGGCCAAGGGCTTCGCGGTGATGCGCACCGAGGGCGAGGACAACGGCGAATGGATCATCGTGGACTGCGGCGCCGCCGTGGTGCACGTGATGCAGCCCGCCATCCGCACCTACTACCACCTCGAGGAGATCTGGGGTGAGAAGCCGGTGAAGCTCAAGCTCGGCGAGGCCAAGACCCGCCTGGTCAAGGCCAGCGAGCCCGACGCCGCGACCCCGGCGGCCGCCCCGCGGCCGCGCCGCAGCGGCTCGGCCGCCGAGGCCCTGGACAAGCCGGCCCGCAAGGTCGCCGCCAAGAAGGCCGCAGCCCCGGCCTCGGCCAAGACGGTCGCGGCCAAGACGGTCGCGGCCAAGAAGGTGGCGGCCAAGACGGTCGGCACCGGCGTGGCGGCCAAGAAGCGCAGCGTGCGCCGTGCCGAGCCGGTGCCGGTGGTCGTCAAGGTCGTCGGCAAGCCGCCGGCGAAGAAGGCCGCCGCCAAGACCGCCGCCCGGCCCGCAGCCGCCAAGAAGGCGGCCGCACCGCGCCGCACAGCCGCCGCGGCCGAGACACCGGCCCGCAAGGCGCCCGCGCGCAAGACCGCCGCCAGCCCGGGCACGCGCAAGCCGCGCGCATGAAGCTGACGCTGGTCGCCGTCGGCCAGCGCCTGCCGGGCTGGGCGGAGACCGCCTGCGAGGACTACGGCAAGCGCTGGCCGGCCGAATGGCGCGCGGAGTTCAAGACCGTCAAGGCCGAGCCGCGCACCCTGGGCAAGCCCGTGGAGGCGCTGATGGCCGCCGAGGCCGAGCGCCTGCGCGCGGCGCTGCCGCGCGGCGCCCGCCGGGTCATCCTGGACGAGCGCGGCGAGCGCCAGACCACGGCCCAGCTGGCCGAGCGCCTGCGCGACTGGGCCCGTGACGGCCGCGACGTCGTGCTGCTGATGGGCGGCCCCGACGGCCTCGACCCGGCCCTCAAGGCCGAGGCCGACGAGCGCCTACGCCTGTCGGACCTGACCCTGCCCCATGCCCTGGCGCGCGTGTTGCTGATCGAAGCGCTCTACCGCGCCGCCTCGCTGAACGCGGGCCATCCCTACCACCGGGACTGAACGCAGGCGCCCGGCTGCGTCGCCCTTTCGTCCCGCATCCCGCCCATGAGCCGTCCCGAGTGGATCTACCTGGCGTCGCAGAGCCCGCGCCGCCGCCAGCTGCTGGCCCAGATCGGCCTGCGCCACGAGCTGCTGCTGCCCGACGCCGACGAGGACGCCGAGGCCCTGGAGGCCACCCGGCCCGGCGAGGCCCCCGAGGACTATGTGCTGCGCGTGACCCTGGCCAAGCTGGAGGCGGCCCGCACGCGCTGGCAGCGCCGCGGCCTGCCGGCCGCGCCCATCCTGTGCGCGGACACGACCGTGGTGCTCGGCGAGCGGATGCTCGGCAAGCCGGCCGACGATGCCGAGGCCGCGCAGATGCTGCAGCGGCTGGCCGGCCGCAGCCACCGCGTGCTGACCGCGGTGGCCCTGCTCGAGTCGCCGCACCCGGCCTTCGCGGCGCGCAGCGTGGTGCAGGCCTCGACCGTGCGCTTCGCGGCGGTCGATCCCGACGAGATCGTGCGCTATGTGGCCAGCGGGGAATCCCAGGGCAAGGCAGGCGCCTACGCCATCCAGTCGCAGGCCGCGGCCTGGATCGAACACCTGGAGGGCAGCTACTCGGGCGTGATGGGCCTGCCCCTGCACGAAACCGCACAACTCCTGCGCGGCATCGGCTGGCAGCTCTGAGGCCGCGGCGCGGCCCGGCGGGGCCGCCACGTAACATGCGGCCATGCAAGACATCCTGATCAACTGGGCGCCCCAGGAGACCCGCGTCGCGCTGGTCGAACACGGCGCGGTGCAGGAGCTGCATCTGGAGCGCACGCTGGAGCGCGGCCACGTCGGCAGCATCTACATGGGCCGGGTCGCGCGCGTGCTGCCGGGCATGCAGTCGGCCTTCATCGAGATCGGCCTGGAGCGTGCCGCCTTCCTGCACGTCGCCGACCTGCACCGCAACGACGGCGCCCCGCACGGCGCACCGCCGCTGCCGATCGAGAAGCAGGTCTACGAAGGCCAGTCGCTGATGGTCCAGGTCATCAAGGACCCGATCGGCAGCAAGGGCGCGCGGCTGTCCACGCAGATCAGCATCGCCGGACGGCTGCTGGTCTTCCTGCCGCAGGACGACCGGATCGGCATCAGCCAGAAGATCGGCTCGCCCGAGCAGCGCGACGCGCTGCGCCTGCGCATGCAGGCCCTGGCCTGGCCGGCCGGGGTGGCGCCCGAGGAGCGTCAGGGCGGCTTCATCCTGCGCACCAACGCCGAGGAGGCGAGCGACGAGGAGCTGGCCGAGGACATCGCCTACCTGCGCAAGATGTGGGGCTCGATCCGCGAGACCGCCTTCAAGGTGACGCCCGGCAGCCTGCTGCACGAGGACCTGAACCTGGCCCAGCGCGTGCTGCGCGACCTGGTCACCGAGCAGGTGCAGTCGGTGCGCATCGACTCCCGCACGCAGTTCGAGGCCCTGCAGGCCTTCGGGCGGCGCTATGCGCCGGGCTCCGTCGCGCGGCTGGCGCACTACACCGGCGAACGGCCGATCTTCGACCTGGCCAATGTCGACGAGGAAATCGCCCGCGCCCTGGCGCGCCGGGTCGACCTGAAGAACGGCGGCTACCTGATCATCGACCAGACCGAGGCGCTGACGACGATCGACGTCAACACCGGGGGCTACGTCGGCGCGCGCAATTTCGAAGAGACCATCTTCAAGACCAATCTGGAGTCGGCCCAGGCCATCGCCCGGCAGCTGCGCCTGCGCAACCTGGGCGGGATCATCATCATCGACTTCATCGACATGGGCCGCGAGGAGCACCGCCAGACGGTGCTGGCCGAGCTGAAGAAGCAGCTGGCCCGGGACCGCACCAAGACCACGGTGAGCGGCTTCACCCAGCTGGGCCTGGTCGAGCTGACCCGCAAGCGCACCCGCGAGAGCCTGGCCCACCAGCTCTGCGAGGTCTGCCCGACCTGCCAGGGCCGCGGCCAGATCAAGACCGCGCGCAGCGTCTGCCACGACATCCTGCGCGAGATCCTGCGCGAGGCCCGCCAGTTCAACCCGCGCGAGTTCCGGGTGATCGCCAGCGCCGCGGTCATCGAGATGCTGCTCGACGAGGAGAGCGCCCACCTCGCCGGCCTGTCCGAGTTCATCGGCAAGCCGGTGTCGCTTCAGGCGGAGCCGGGGATGAGCGCGGAACAATACGACATCGTGCTGCTCTGACGCCGACCGCGCCGGGGGGCACTGGTATCCTCGCCCGGCCCTCCGAACCCGCCCCGCCGGCTTGCCGCCGCTTGATGGCGGGCCTGCTCGAACGCCTCTCATGCCCCTGCCGAACGTCCCCCTTTCCCTGCCGGCGCTGCGTCGGCGCAGCGTGCTGGCCCTGCCGCTGGCCGCCGGCCTGCCGGCCGCCCAGGCGCAGTTCCGGGTCGAGATCTCCGGGGTGGGCGAGACCCAGGTGCCGATCGCGATCGCGACCTTCCGCGGCGAGCCGGGCATGCCGCAGCCGATCGCGGCCATCATCCGCGCCGACCTGGAGCGCAGCGGCCTGTTCCGCAACCTGGACACCACGGGCGTCGCGCTCGACGAAGGCTCGCAGCCGGCCATGGACGGCTGGCGCAGCAAGGGCGCCGATGCGCTCGTCGGGGGCTCGATCACCAAGCTGGCCGACGGCCGCTTCGACGTGCGCTACCGGCTGTGGGACGTGGTCAAGGGCACGGACGCCGGCGGCGCGAGCTACGCCGTCGTGGTCGGCGACCTGCGCCTGGTCGCGCACCAGATCGCTGACGCGATCTACGAGAAGCTGACCGGCGAGAAGGGCGTGTTCGCCACCCGGATCGCCTACGTGACCAAGGGCGGGGGCCGCTTCCAGCTGTGGGTGGCCGACGCCGACGGCGAGGGCGCGCAGAGCGCGCTGACCAGCCGCGAACCCATCATCTCGCCGGCCTGGTCGCCCGACGGGCGCGAGCTGGCCTACGTGTCCTTCGAGAAGCGCAAGGCCGTCGTCTACGTGCAGTCCATCGCCAGCGGCCAGCGCCGCGCGGTGGCGGACTTCAAGGGCTCCAACAGCGCGCCGACCTGGTCGCCCGACGGGCAGAGCCTGGTGGTCACGCTGACGCTGGGCGGCGTCTCGCAGCTCTACCGCATCCCGGCCAAGGGCGGCGGCGAGCCGCGCCGGCTGACCAACGGCATCGCGATCGACACCGAGGCGCACTGGACGGCCGACGGCAGCCTGCTGTACTTCGTCAGCGACCGGGGCGGCTCGCCGCAGATCTACCGCATGCCGGCCGACGGCGGCAACCCGCAGCGCCTGACCTTCAACGGCAACTACAACATCAGCCCCTCGGTCAGCCCCGACGGCAAGACGCTGGCCTACGTGGCCCGCGAGGACAGCGGCTTCCGGCTGAAGGTCACCGACCTGCTCACGAACACCACCCGCGACCTGAGCAGCAACGGCGCCGACGAGAGCCCCAGCTTCGCCCCCAACGGCCGGCTGCTGATCTACGCCACCCGCGAACAGGGCCGCGACCTGCTGATGACGACGACGCTGGACGGCCGGGTCAAGGGCCGGCTGGTGATCTCGCAGCTGGATGTGCGCGAGCCGGTCTGGGGGCCCTTCCGCCGCTGAGGCGAGCCCCTGCGCCGGCAGGCGCGCCTCCTGCTAGGCGAAACTGCTCGTTTTCCCCAGTTACCTTCTCCTTTCCAACCTGGAGTCCCGCATGTCCCGCCCGTCGAACGCCGCCCCGCGCGGCCTGTCCCTGTCCCTGATCGCCACCGCCCTGGTGCTGGCCGGCTGCGCCTCGGGCGTCAAGCTCGACGAGACCCAGCCGCCGGTCGAGAACCGCAGCGCCGAGGTCCCGGCCGTCGCCCCGGCGGCGCCGGCCGCCCCGGCGCCGGGCGCGGGCGTCGCCAGCTCCCAGGTGACGCCGGTGGACCTGAACGCCCAGGACGCCGCCGAGGCCGACCGCATCGGCCGCGTCATCTACTTCGGCTTCGACAGCTTCGCCGTCGCCGACAGCTACGCGCCCATCATCGACAAGCACGCCGCACTACTGACCCGCAACACCAAGCGCAACGTGATCGTCGAAGGCCACACCGACGAGCGCGGCGGCAGCGAGTACAACCTGGCCCTGGGCCAGAAGCGCGCCGACGCGGTGGTCCGCGCCCTGAAGCTGCGCGGCGTGGCCGACGGCCAGCTCGAGGCCAGCAGCTACGGCAAGGAGCGTCCGGCCGAGTCCGGCTCGACCGAAGCCGCCTACGCCAAGAACCGCCGCGCCGAGATCCGCGAGCGTTGATCGCCATGTGGACGCCCGCCCGCCTCGCCGCCCTGCCCCCCCGCGGCCGTTCGTCGCTGCGGCTGACCGTCCTGCTGCTGGCCCTCGGGGCCGGCGGTGCGGCGCAGGCCCAGCTGTTTGCCGACAACGACGCCCGCAAGGCCATCATCGACCTGCGGGCGCGGCTGGACCAGAACGCCGAGAACCTGCGGGCGTCCCAGACCGCCTCCGAACGCCTGCGCAGCGAACTGACCGATCTGGTCAAGCAACTGCAGCGCAGCGTGCTGGAGCTGAACACCCAGAACGAGCAGCTGCGCACCGAACTGGCGGCCCAGCGCGGCAACAACGAGCAGATCCTGCGCGACCTCGGCGAGATGCAGCGTCGCCTCGCCGACCAGGGCCAGACCCTGGACCAGCGCCTGCGCAAGCTCGAACCGCAGCGCGTCGGCCTGGACGGCCGCGAGTTCCTCGCCCAGACCAGCGAGACCCGCGACTACAACGACGCCCTGACCCTGCTGCGCCAGGGCGACTTCGTCGCCGCGGCCAGCGCGCTCAAGGCCTTCCAGTCGCGCTACCCGGAAAGCGGCTACCTCAACAGCGTGCGCTACTGGCTGGGCAACGCCCTGTACGGCAAGCGCGAGTACGCCGGGGCGATCGAGAGCTTCCGCGCGCTGGTGCTGACCCAGCCCGACCATCCGCGGGCGCCCGAGGCGCTGCTGGCGGTGGCCAACTGCCAGATCGAGCTGAAGGACACCAAGTCCGCCCGGGCAACCCTGGACGAGCTGACGCGCACCTTCCCCAAGTCCGAGGCGGCCACCGCGGCCCGCGAGCGGCTGAGCACCCTGAAGTGAGCCTCCGGGCGGGACGCAGGCGACCCGGCCGCAGGCCCGTCGCCGCATCCGCCCTCGCCTGCGCGGCCTCCCCTCGATGACTGACTTCTCCGCCCCCGAGGCCGACCTCGAGCGCCGCTTCGGCGGCCTGCGTCGGCTGTACGGCGACTCCGGCTACTCCCGGCTGCGGGGCGCGCGGGTGGCGGTGGTCGGACTGGGGGGCGTGGGCTCCTGGGCCGCCGAGGCCCTCGCCCGCTGCGGCCTGGCCAAGCTGGTGCTGGTCGACATGGACCACGTCGCCGAATCCAATATCAACCGCCAGGTCCAGGCCCTGGGCCGCAGTGTCGGCCAGGCCAAGGTGGACGCCCTGGCCGAGCGCCTGGCCGACATCCACCCCGGCTGCGAACTGCAGCGGATCGACGACTTCGCCAGCGCGGAGAACTGGCCGGCCCTGATCGGAGGCCTGGGGGCCGTGGACGGCGTGATCGACGCCTGCGACCAGGTGGCCGCCAAGCTGGCCCTGGCCGCGGCGGCGCGGGCGGCGGGGCATCCGCTGGTCATCGTCGGGGCGGCCGGAGGCAAGCGGCAGGCCCAGCAGATCGAGGTCGGCGACCTGGCGGAGACCAGCCACGACCCGCTGCTGGCCTCGCTGCGCCAGCGCCTGCGCCAGCGCCACGGCGCGCCCCGCAAGGGCGCGCTGGGGCTGCGCTGCGTGTTCTCGCGCGAGCCGGTCCTGCGGCCCGAGGGCGACGCGTCCTGCGCCAGCGACGGCAGCCTGAACTGCCACGGCTACGGCTCCAGCGTGATGGTGACGGCCAGCTTCGGCATGACCGCCGCCGGGACGCTGGTCGAGGCCCTGTTGTCCGCACCCTGAAGTTTTTTCAGAAAGTGCTTGCGCTGAAGAACGTGACCTGCCTATACTAGTAGGCTCTATCGCACACAGGGGGTTGTTAGCTCAGTCGGTAGAGCAGCGGACTTTTAATCCGTTGGTCGCAGG
>CAYSQO010000033.1:0-21572 GCA_964433315.1 uncultured Rubrivivax sp. | reverse complement strand
CCGCCATTCCTCTGGGCCAGGGATCGCTCGCCTGGCTCGGTGCTACCCACCCGCCGGCCCGTGCGGGACCACACTCCACGCGACCCCGAGGGATCGCGCACGCCGGCCTATTCGGTATTGCTGCGCGCAGAGATTGCCCGTTTCACCCGAACTGAATCGGCTCGTCTCTGTTGCTCTGATCCTCACCTCGCGGTGGAGAGCCGTTAGCTCCTGCGCTGCCCTGTGCAGTCCGGACCTTCCTCCCGTGCCACCTTTCGGATCCGGCACCGGCGGCGGTCTGGCCCGCTTCACGGGGGCGATTGTGGCAGGCCGGGCGCGCTCAGGCCCGCGGCCGGCTGCGGCGCTTGTCACGCAGCAGGAACTGGCTGCCATGCCGCTCCAGTTCGAAGAGCTGGGTGGCCTCGATCAGGTCGATCAGCTTGCGGTAGCCGTAGTTGCGCGGGTCGAAGCTGGCCTGGTTGCCGATCTGCTGGCCCACCGCCCCCAGCGGGGACCAGCCGTCCTCGCCCTCGGCGCTTTCCACCGCGTTGCGCAGCAGGCTGACGAGGCGGGCGTCCTGCCGCAGCGCCGCGCTGTCCAGGCGCAGGGGGCCGGCCGACCGGGGCGCGGGCAGTGCGGCGGCAGCGGTCGGCGGCTGGCCGTCCCCTCGCGCCGCTCCTTGCGGCGGCAGCCCGTCCCCGTCCGCCTCGGCCGACGCCTGCGGCAGCTCCGGCGCCACGCCGCGGCGGGCGGTCTTGCCGGCCGGGGCCTTCTTGGCCGCCGCCTTCTTCGCGGCCGGGCGGGCCGCCGGGAGCGCCGCCGGCTCGGGCTCGTCCAGCACGGCCGGGGCCCCGAGGTTTTCGAGGAAGAGGAAGCGCGAGCAGGCGTTCACGAAGGGCGCGGGCGTCTTCTTGGCGCCGAAGCCGAAGACCAGGGCGCCCTTGGCCCGCAGGTGCATCACGAGCGGGGTGAAGTCGGCGTCGCTGCTGACGATGCCGAAGGCCTCGGGCCGATCGGTGTAGAGCAGCTCCAGCGCCTCGATGGTCATCACCATGTCGGTCGCGTTCTTGCCCTTGCTGACGTCGAACTGCTGCACCGGGCGGATGGCGTACTCGTGCAGCACGGCCTCCCAGCCCTTGAGCTCCTGCTTCTTCCAGTTGCCGTAGGCGCGGCGGATGTTGCTGACGCCGTGCTTGGCCAGCTCGGCCAGGATCACGTCAATCTTGGCGGCCGGCGAGTTGTCGGCGTCGATCAGCAGGGCGATGCGCGCCTCGCGCGGCAGGCCGGGGTTGGGGTGCAGGTTCATGCGCCCATCATGCCCGCAGGTCCGCGCCGTGCCGACGCCTCAGCGCGCGGCGTCGGGCGGCCTCAGGCCTGCAGCCGCCAGGCCAGGGTCTCGCCGCCGCGCAGGGGCTTGAGCACCGTGTCGCCGAAGGGCAGGGCCTCGGGCAGGGCCCAGGGCTCGCGGCGCAGGGTGACGGTGCCGGTGTTGACCGGCAGGCCGTAGAAGGCCGGGCCGTGCAGGCTGGCGAAGCCCTCCAGGCGGTCCAGCGCCCCGGCCGCCTCGAAGGCCTCGGCGTACAGCTCCAGCGCGCTCAGCGCGGTGTAGCAGCCGGCACAGGCGGCGGCATGCTCCTTGAGCGGCGCGGCATGCGGCGCGCTGTCGGTGCCGAGGAAGAAGCGCGGGCTGCCCGAGGTGGCCGCCTCGACCAGGGCCAGGCGATGCGTCTCGCGCTTGAGCACGGGCAGGCAGTAGTAGTGCGGCCGCAGTCCGCCCTGGAAGATGGCGTTGCGGTTGTAGAGCAGGTGGTGGGCGGTGAGCGTCGCGGCGATCGGGCCCTCGGCCTCGCGCACATAGTGCGCGGCCTCGCGGGTGGTGATGTGCTCGAAGACGATCTTCAGCGCCGGGAAGTCGCGGCGCAGCGGCCGCAGCACCCGGTCGATGAAGACGGCCTCGCGGTCGAAGAGGTCGATGTCGCCATCGGTCACCTCGCCGTGGATCAGCAGCAGGATGCCCTCGCGCTGCATCGCCTCCAGCGTGGCGTGGCACTTGCGCAGGTCGGTCACGCCGGCATCGCTGTTGGTGGTCGCGCCGGCCGGGTAGAGCTTGAAGGCGACCACGCCGGCGGCCTTGGCGCGCAGCACCTCCTCGGGCGGGGTGTTGTCGGTCAGGTAGAGGACCATCAGCGGCTCGAAGTCCGCGCCGGGGCCGGTGGCCGGCCGCGCGGCCAGGATGCGCTCGCGGTAGGCCAGGGCCTGGGTCGCGGTGGTGACCGGCGGCTTGAGGTTGGGCATGACGATGGCGCGGGCGAACTGCCGTGCCGTGTCCGGCAGCACGGCGGCCAGGGCCGCGCCGTCGCGCAGATGCAGGTGCCAGTCGTCGGGGCGGGTGAGGGTGAGAAGGTCGGCGCTCATGCGCCGGATTGTCGGGCCTGGGCGCGGGGGCCGACCCCGCGGCCCGCGCGTCATCGGCCCTCGTCCACAATCTCTGCCAGTCGGGCGGCCCGCGGCGCGGGCTGGCCATCCTCTCCCCTACGGATCCGCCGAGCATGTCCTCGAAGCAGCCCCTCGCCGTCCGGCGAGCCCTCCTCGCCAGCGGCCTGATGGTCGGCGCCTCGGCGCTGGCCTACGGGCTGCGGCCCCGCAGCCATGCCGGCGAGGCCGAGGCCAAGCTGGATCTCGAGGCCCTGGTGCCCAGGCGCTTCGGCGGCTGGGCCGAGGACGAGGCCCAGGCCCAGCCCCTGGTCAATCCGCAGACCCAGGAGCTTCTGGACAAGCTCTACAACCAGATCCTGTCGCGCACCTACCTCGGTCCGCAGGGCGAGCGCGTGATGCTCTCGCTGGCCTACGGTGGCGACCAGCGCAGCTCGCTGCAGGCGCACATGCCTGAGGTCTGCTACCCGGCCCAGGGCTTCAAGCTGCTGGGCCTGAACGACACGACCCTCGATCTGCCCGAGGGCCGCATTCCGGTGCGCCGCCTGATGACCGAGCTGGGCCCGCGCAAGGAGCCCGTGACCTACTGGTTCACCATGGGCGGGGCCACCGTCAAGGGCACCTGGGACAAGCGACTGGTGCAACTGCGCCTGCTGCTGACCGGGCAGATCCCCGACGGCCTGCTCTTCCGCGTGTCGACCCTGGATGCCGATCCGCAAGTCGGCTGGGCCGCCCAGCAACGCTTCGTCGCCGATCTGATGGCGGCCGTCGACGCGCCGACCCGCGTCCGCCTGGCCGGACTCACCCCGCTCGCTGCGCCCTGAGGGCGCCGGCCGGAACGAGGGCGCCGCGCCTCCAGGCGCGGTCTCAGCCCAGGCCGTTGGGTTCGCGGGTCTGCCAGGCCCAGCTGTCGGCGCACATCGCGTCGAGTCCGCGCTTGGCCTGCCAGCCCAGCAGCTCGCGCGCGCGCTGCGGATCGGCCCAGTAGGCCGGCAGGTCCCCCGCCCGGCGCGGGCCGAAGTGGTGTGCGATCGGACGCCCGCAGGCGCGCTCGTAGGCGCGCAGCACCTCCAGCACGCTGTGGCCCTGGCCGGTGCCCAGGTTGACGGTCAGGCCGCCGGGCTGGCCCAGCAGCCGGTCCAGCGCCGCGACATGGCCCTCGGCCAGGTCCTCGACGTGCAGGTAGTCGCGCATGCAGGTGCCGTCGGGCGTCGGGTAGTCCCTGCCGAAGATCTGCAGCGACTCGCGTCGCCCGATCGCCACCTGGGCGATGAAGGGCATCAGGTTGTTCGGGATCCCGCGCGGATCCTCGCCGAGCCGGCCGCTGGGGTGCGCGCCGACCGGATTGAAGTAGCGCAGGCAGGCCAGCTGCCAGGCCGGTTCGCGCTGGCTCAGCGCGGTCAGCCACTGCTCGCCATGCAGCTTGGTCAGGCCGTAGGGGTGGGTGGCGCCGAGCCGCACCGTCTCGCGCCAGGGCGGGGCCTCCTCGCCGGCGTAGACGGTGGCCGAGGAGCTGAACACGAAGCGGTGAATGCCGCGCGCGAGCAGGACCTCGGTGACCGTCCACAGGCCGCCGAGGTTGACCCGCGCGTACTCGAAGGGCTTCTGGACCGACTCGCCCACGGCCTTGAGCGCGGCGAAGTGCACGACCGCATCGACCGGATGGCGGTCGAGCACGGCCTCCACCGCGGCCCGATCGGTGACGTCGGCGCGCTCGAAGACCGGGCTGCGGCCCGACAGTTCGGCGATGCGCTCCAGCACCCGCGGCGAGCTGTTGGCGAAGTTGTCGAGGCCGACGACTTCATGCCCCGCGGCCAGCAGGGCCAGCCAGGTGTGCGAGCCGATGTAGCCGGTGGCTCCCGTCAGCAGGACCCGTGCGCCGCGGACACTCATTCCAGTGCGACCGAAGCCGTGCAGCCGAAGGTGTTGGCCGTGTAGCTGCGGATGTTGGCCACGGTATCCCGCTGGGCGCGGGTGTACTCGCAGCTCAGGCCGACGACGCGATGCACGGCCCAGGAGGCGGCGAGGGCGAAGCGGCGGGTGGTCGTGTTCTCGTCCAGGCCGCCGGACAGCGTGCGGTCCAGGTTCTGGCGCGAGAAGGACATGTTGCTGCGCACGGCGATCTTCGAGGTCGCGGCCCAGGTGGCGCCGAAGTCCAGCGTGTTGGTGATGCGGGCGTCGGAAAGGAAGCTCAGTTCGGGCGTCAGCACCGGCGTGCCGCCGGGCGGGGTGGACACACTGATCCGCTCCGAGGCGGTGGAGCCGGATTGGGTCTGCCGCGAGACGCCGCCGTTCACGCTGATCTTGGAGGTCACGTCATAGGTCGCGCGAATCCGGCCGGTCAGGCCGGAGAAGTCCCGCGCGTTGACCTTGTCGTGCTGCTCGTCGGCGTAGGACAGCTCGCCGTTCAGCGCGAGTCGCTCGCCGGGCAGGTAGCTGAAGGTGACGCCAACGTCGCTGCGGTCGTAGGTGTCGTCCGGGTACTCGCCGTCGGTGTAGCTGGTGCGCAGGCCCAGGGTCAGGTCGGGGCTCGGCTTGTAGCGCACGCCGACACCGACCTTGCGGACGTCGCGGTCGCGCAGCGCGCGGGTTCCGCTCTGGCTGTAATCCACGCTGGTCAGGTCACCGAAGGCCTCGACGCTCCAGGCCGAGAACAGGCCGTAGCGGGCATCGAAATTCAGGTAGCGGGTCCGCTCCTGGTTCTTGGCTTCCCGGACGACCGAGCCCGAGCCGATGTTGGCCAGTTGATCCAGCGCGATCTGGTCGCGGCTGGCCCCGGCCTGCACGGTGCCGGCGAGGTTGCTGCCGAGCTCCCACTGCAGCTTGCCGTTGAGGCGATAGCCGTTGCCGTCGAGCTGGTCGTTGTCCCGGTACATGTTCCGCAGCACCGTGCCTTCGACGCTGAGCACCTGGCGGCTCAGGTAGAGCCGGGTGCCGATGGTGGCGGCAGTGCGCGACACCAAGTCCGAGTCCTCGTTGCTGCTGCGGCGGAACAGGTTGTCCTCGAAGCGCAGGGTCTGGGAGAGGCGGTAGTACAGGCCGCGCGTCGGCTCGGACAGCCCGCTGGCCGAGACGATCGGCGTGCTGTTGCCGCCCCCGGCGCCTTCGCTCCCGCTGCCGGTTTCGCTTTGGGCCAGTGCGCCGCAGGACCAGGCGCCCATCACTGCGAGGGCGAGGACCGAGGGCCGCAGCATCGGCCGAAGCAGGGTGTTCGAGGCGTTCATCCGGTTCTCCTGGGTCGAAAAGAAGGCAGTGTCCGGGGCCGCGGCCCCGGGGATTCGTCAATAGGCGTGGCGATCGAAGACCAGCAGCTTGATCGTACGTGCAATGATTTGCAGGTCGAGGCTCAGGGACCAGTTGCGGAGATATTCCAGGTCGTATTCCACCCGGGCCTGCATCTTTTCCAGCGTTTCGGTTTCACCCCGCAGGCCGTTGACCTGGGCCCAGCCGGTGATTCCCGGCTTGACCTTGTGGCGGACCATGTAGGCGCGGATCAACCGGCGGTACTGCTCGTTGTGCGCGACGGCATGCGGCCGGGGGCCGACGATGCTCATGCGGCCCTGCAGCACATTGATGAACTGCGGCAGTTCATCGAGCGAGGTGCGGCGCAGGAAGGCGCCGAAGGGCGTGATCCGCGGATCCCCCTTGGTCGCCTGCTTGACCACGGCGCCGTTGTCCATGGTCCGCATCGAGCGGAACTTGTAGACGATGATCTCTTCGCCATCCAGGCCGTTGCGGCGCTGGCGGAAGATGACCGGCCCCGGCGAGCTGAGCTTCACCCCGACGGCCAGCCCCAGCAGGATCGGGGCGATCAGCACCAGGATGATGCTGGCCAGCACGACATCCGTGACGCGCTTGATCAGCTTGTTCGTGCCGGTGAACGGGGTTTCCAGGATGCCGACGACCGGCACGCCGTTGAGGTCCTGCAGGCGGCCCTGGATGATGCTGATGCCGAAGATGTCCGGCACGTAGAACAGCGAGGCCGTGGTGCCCTGGAGCGAGGCCAGCAGCTGCTGGATGCGCGGCTGCGAGCCCATCGGCAGCGTGATGTAGACCTCGTGCACGCCGTAGGCGCGGATGTAGTCGGCCACCTCGTCGAAGCGGCCCAGGCGCTGCGGGGCGGCCTCCGGGTCGAGGCGGTCGCCTTCGCGGTCGTCGAAATAGCCCGACAGATGGAGGTGGCCCTCGACCTGCGCCATCAGCGCCCGGGCCACCTTCACGCCCAGCGGGCCGGCCCCGACGATCACCACGCTGCGCCGATTCCAGGGGCGCTTGGCCCGCTTGCGGATGATGCGGCGCCCGATCAGCACGGCCAGCCACAGCGCCAGCGGCGAAACCACGCTCCACCACAGCAGGACCCGCAGCTCGAAAAAGCCCAGGCTGCTCGTCGCGTAGCCGCACAGCGCGAAGATCGCCAGCAGCGTGATCCACGAGGTCAGGATATCGACCGCCGAACTCAGCGGACGGTCCAGGAAGCGGTCGCGGCCGGGGAAGGTCAGGGCGAAGACCAGCAGGCACAGCGTCAGCGTGGCGCGCTGCACCGGCTCGCCATGGGCGTGCGTGACGGCGAGAAAACTGCCCACGATGATCGCGGGCTCCATGAACGCCGCGACCAGCGAGCGCACCGATTGCGGGGCGCTGTAGAAAGTTCGCTTGTGGTCGCGTTGTTCGTACATCGTGGGGTCAGGCCGAGGAAAACAAGGCCGCGGAATCGAGCCGGCCGCAAGGGCAGCACCTCTGCGCCCGCCAGGCGCAGCCCCGCATTGTGGCAAAGCCCGATGGGTCGACTGTAAGCACCTCCCCGCCGTGGTGCGCCTCCTACAATCCATGCATGTTTCAGGCCCTCCAAGACGCCCTGGCGCCGGATCGCTGGTGGACCCCGGTCCATGAGCGGCTGACCCTGTTGATCAACCACCTTCTGTTCAGCGAGCCGGCTGCGCTAGAGCGCCTCCGGCCGCATGCCGGCCGGGTGGTCGAGTGCCGGGCCGAGGGCGAGGCCCTGCCGGGTCTGCGGCTGCCGGCCAGCCGCTGGCGGATCACCCCGGCGGGCGCCCTCGAGGCCGAGCCCGCCGGCGAGACCCCGGCCGACCTGCGTCTGACCGTGCAGCTGCTGCCCCTGACCCAGGCCCTGCCGCAGATGCTGGCCGGTCGCCGCCCGCCGGTGGACATCGACGGCGACGCCCAGCTCGCGGCCGATGCCGCCTGGCTGATGGACCACCTGCGTTGGGATGCCGAGGCCGACGTGGAGCGTCTGCTCGGTCCGCTGCTCGGCCCGCGCTTGGTTGAGGTCGGGCGCAGCCTGGCCGCCGGCCTGCGGGCCCTGGCCGGCCAGCTGCAGGCGGCCTGGCCGGGCGCGGCGCGCGGATGAGGCATGCCCTGCGGCTCGCGTTCATCGCGCTGACCGCCCTCCGCTTCGGGCTCGACCAGCTCGTCCTCGGCAGCCTGCCGCACCCGGGCCTGCGCCTGCTCGGGCGCCTCGTCCGGCTGGGGCGGCGCTTCGAGGCGCCGCGTGGCCAGCGTCTGCGCCAGGCGCTGGAGCAGCTCGGGCCGATCTTCGTCAAGTTCGGCCAGGTGCTCTCCACCCGCCGCGACCTGCTGCCGCCCGACGTGGCCGACGAGCTGGCCCGCCTGCAGGACCGCGTGCCACCCATCCCCAGCGAGCAGGCCCGCGCCCTGGTCGAGGCAGCCTACGGCCGTCCGGTCGAGCAGGTCTTCGCCCACTTCGAGCGCGAGCCGGTGGCCAGCGCCTCGATCGCCCAGGTGCACTTCGCCCGGCTGATGGACGGCCGGGAGGTGGCCGTCAAGGTGCTGCGGCCCGGCATCCTGGACATCATCGACGCCGACCTCGCCCTGCTGCGCAGCGCGGCGCGCTGGATCGAGCGCCTGAGCGCCGACGGCCGCCGCCTGAAGCCGCGCGAGGTGGTTGCCGAGTTCGACAAGTACCTGCACGACGAGCTGGACCTGGTTCGCGAGGCGGCCTGCGCGGCCCAGCTGCGCCGCAACATGGACGGCCTCGACCTGGTGCTGGTGCCCGAGATGCACTGGGACTGGTGCACGCCGACCGTGCTCGTGATGCAGCGCATGCACGGCGTGCCGATCAGCCAGGTTGAGCGCCTGCGCGCGGCCGGCATCGACTTCAAGAAGCTCGCCCGCGACGGCGTGACCATCTTCTTCACCCAGGTCTTCCGCGACGGCTTCTTCCACGCCGATATGCACCCCGGCAACATCCAGGTCAGCCTGGACCGGGCGACCTTCGGCCGCTACATCGCGCTGGACTTCGGGATCATCGGCACGCTGACCGAGACCGACAAGGACTACCTCGCGCAGAACTTCATCGCCTTCTTCCGCCGCGACTACAAGCGCGTGGCGGAGCTGCACGTGGAAAGCGGCTGGGTGCCCGCCAGCACCCGCATCGACGAGCTGGAGGGCGCGATCCGCGCCGTGTGCGAGCCCTACTTCGACCGGCCGCTCAAGGAGATCTCGCTGGGCATGGTGCTGATGCGGCTGTTCCAGACCTCGCGCCGCTTCAACGTCGAGATCCAGCCGCAGCTCGTGCTGCTGCAGAAGACCCTGCTGAACATCGAGGGCCTGGGCCGCCAGCTCGACCCGGACCTCGACCTGTGGAGCACGGCCAAGCCCTTCCTGGAGCGCTGGATGAACGAGCAGGTCGGCTGGCGCGGCCTGCTCGAGCGACTGAAGGACGAGGCGCCGCGCTACGCCCGCATGCTGCCCGAGCTGCCGCGCCTGGTGCACGAGGCCCTGGGGGCGCAGACCGCCCAGGCCCGCGCGCTGGCCGAGCAGCGCGAGCAGCTCGCCGTGCTGATGCGCGAGCAGCGCCGCACCCACCGGCTGCTGCTGGCGGCCCTCTGCCTGGGCCTGGGTTTCGCGGTCGGCGGCGTGCTGGCCCTGCTCCTGCAGCACCTGACGGCCGCCTCGCCTTACTGAGGGCCCGCGCAGCCCGCGGCCCGGGGACGGGCTGGGGCCTTGCGCTGATAATCCGCCGCGCCTGCCAGGGGGTGTCCCCTTCCGCCGAACCGACCGCGACCCCCATGAACTCGACGCTGATCAGCGCGATCGCGCTCTACCTCGTGCTGACCGTCGTGGTCGGCCTGCTCGCCGCCCGTCGCGTGCACAGCGCCAAGGACTTCGCGCTCGCCGGCCGCAGCCTGCCGCTCTACGTGGTCGTGGCCACCACCTTCGCCACCTGGTTCGGCTCCGAGCTGGTGCTGGGGGTCAGCGCCAAGTTCGTGGCGGGCGGCTTCAGCGCCGTCATCGAGGACCCGATCGGCTCCTCCTTCTGCCTGATCCTGGTGGGCCTGTTCTTCGCCCGAAAGCTCTACAAGAAGACCCTGCTGACCATCGGCGACTACTACCGCCAGCGCTTCGGGCCGGCCGTCGAGGGGCTGTGCTCGCTCATGATCCTGCTGAGCTACCTGGGCTGGGTGGCGGCGCAGATCACCGCCCTCGGCTTGGTCTTCAACCTGCTCAGCGACGGGGCCATCCCGGTGCTGGCCGGCATGGCCATCGGCACGGCCGTCGTGCTGATCTACACCCTGTTCGGCGGCATGTGGTCGGTGGCCATGACCGATCTCGTGCAGATGATCGTGATCGTCGCCGGCCTGGTGGCCATCGCGGTGATGGCGGCCGACCTGGCCGGCGGCGCCGACCGGGTGATCGCCGTCGCGGCCGAGCGTGATCTCTTCCGCTTCCTGCCCGAGCCCAGCGCGCATGACTGGCTGTTCTTCATCGGGGCAGCCGTCACGCTGATGTTCGGCTCCATCCCGCAGCAGGACGTCTTCCAGCGCGTGATGGCCGCCAAGGACGCCGACACCGCCGCCCGCGGCCCGGTGCTCGGCGGCCTGCTCTACCTGCTGGTCGGCCTGGTGCCGATGTTCATCGTCACCAGCGCGCTGCTCGTCATGCCGGAGGAGGCCACCGCCCTGCTGGCCGACGACCCGCAGAAGATCCTGCCCACGCTGATCCTGCAGCACATGCCGCTGGTCGCCCAGGTCTTCTTCTTCGGCGCGCTGCTGTCGGCCATCATGTCCACGGCCTCGGCGACGCTGCTGGCGCCCTCGACCATCTTCGTCGAGAACGTGCTGCGTCACCTGCGCCCCGGCATGGACGACCGCACCCTGCTGCGCACCCTGCGCGGCACCGTGGTCGGCTTCACCGTCCTGGTCTTCGCCTACGCGGTCTTCGTCGAGGGCACGCCGATCTACGACATGGTGGCCAGCGCTTACCAGATCACGCTGGCCGGCGCCTTCGTCCCGCTGGTCGCCGGCCTGTACTGGAAGCGCGCGACCACCCAGGGGGCCCTGCTGTCCATCGTGCTCGGCATCGGCCTGTGGGCGGTGTTCACCTTCGTCGGCGACCTCGGCGAGCGCTTCCCGGCCCAGCTGGCCGGCCTGGGCGCGGGTGTCCTGGGCATGGTGCTGGGCTCGCTGGCGCCGCAGCGCGTGCGCGACAAGCACGAGAAGCCGCACGACGTGGTCTGAGCCCGGCTGCGGCGCGGGGCAGGCGCAGGGCGGCTCCTATACTTGAGGGTTGCATTGCCCGGACGCGCGCGCGTCCGCCTGCCGTGCCCGCTCCACCCTCCGATCCACGACCCACGACGCCCGAGGACCCGCCCCGATGCCGATCTACGCCTACCGCTGCGAAGCCTGCGGCCACGCGCAGGACGTGCTGCAGAAGATTTCCGACCCGCTGCTGAGCACCTGCCCCGCCTGCGGGGCCGAGGCCTACCGCAAGCAGGTCACCGCCGCCGGCTTCCAGCTCAAGGGCTCGGGCTGGTACGTGACTGATTTCCGCAACGGTGGCGGCGCCGCGACCGGGGCCGCCGCGCCCGCGGCCGCACCGGCCGGCGCAGCCGCAGCGGCCGCGGCTCCTGCGTCGGCTCCGGCGCCTGCGCCCGCCCCGGCGGCCGACAGCGGCAGCGCCGCGGCCGGCCCGTCCCCCGCCTGCGGCGGCCCCTGCGCCTGCCACTGAGCTGCGTCCGGCCGGTCCGGCGGATCCCCTGTCCCGCTGCCGCGAACCGGCCCCGATCGCACGCATGAAAAAGTACCTCATCGCCGGCCTGCTGGTCTGGCTGCCGCTGGCGATCACCGTCGCGGTCCTGCTCTGGGCCCTGGGCCTGGTCGACGGCGTCTTCGGCGGCTTCGTCCATGCGGCCTCGCGCGTGCTGCCCGAGGGTGCCGTCGTGGTGCTGCGCCGCCTCGACGAAGTGCCCGGCGTCGGCCTGCTGGCCATGCTGGCCGTGCTGCTGCTGACCGGGGTGGCCGTCACCAACTACATCGGCCAGTGGTCGCTGCGGCAGTGGGACCGGCTGCTCAACCACATCCCCATCGTCAAGTCGGTCTACAGCTCGGTCAAGCAGGTCTCGGACACGCTGTTCTCCAGCAGCGGCAACGCCTTTCGCGAGGCCGTGCTGGTCGAGTACCCGCGCCGCGGCGCCTGGACCATCGCCTTCGTCACGGGCCAGCCCGCCGGCGAGCTGCTGGGCCACCTGCCGGACGCGCCGCATGTCAGCCTCTACGTGCCGACCACGCCCAACCCGACCTCCGGCTTCTACCTGATCGTGCCGCGTGCCGAGGTCAAGCCGCTGGCCATGGACGTCGACGCGGCGCTCAAGCACATCATTTCCATGGGCGTCGTCGCCCCGCCCGAGTCCGCGGCCTGAGCCGCGCCGGCCGCCCCCTTTCCACGAGCCGCCCGAGCGGCCCGCCTTCCCCGGAGACACCCCGCATGCGCACCACCTACTGCGGCCTCGTCAGCGACGCGCTGCTCGGCCAGACCGTCACCCTGATGGGCTGGGCCCACCGTCGCCGCGACCATGGCGGCGTGATCTTCATCGACCTGCGCGACCGCGAAGGCCTGGTGCAGATCGTCTGCGACCCCGACCGCGCGGACATGTTCAAGACGGCCGAAGGCGTGCGCAACGAGTTCTGCCTGAAGGTCACCGGCCTGGTCCGCGCCCGTCCGGCCGGCACCGAGAACGCCAACCTGGTGAGCGGCAAGATCGAGGTGCTGTGCCACGCGCTGGAGGTGCTCAACCCCAGCGTCACGCCGCCCTTCCAGCTCGACGACGAGAACCTCAGCGAGACCGTGCGCCTGACGCACCGCGTGCTGGACCTGCGCCGCCCGCAGATGCAGAAGAACCTCATGCTGCGCTACCGCGTCGCCATGGAGGTGCGCAAGTACCTGGACGCGCAGGGCTTCGTCGACATCGAGACGCCCATGCTCACCAAGAGCACCCCCGAGGGCGCGCGCGACTATCTCGTGCCCAGCCGCGTGCACGACGGCCAGTTCTTCGCGCTGCCGCAGTCGCCCCAGCTCTTCAAGCAGCTGCTGATGGTGGCCGGCTTCGACCGCTACTACCAGATCACCAAGTGCTTCCGGGACGAGGACCTGCGCGCCGACCGCCAGCCCGAGTTCACGCAGATCGACATCGAGACCTCCTTCCTGACCGAGGAGGAGATCCGCGCGATGTTCGAGGGCATGATCCGCCACGTCTTCCGCCAGGCCATGGACGTGGAGCTGGGCGACTACCCCGTCATGCCCTACGCCGAGGCCATGCACCGCTTCGGCAGCGACAAGCCCGACCTGCGCGTGAAGCTCGAGTTCACCGAGCTGACCGAGGTCATGGCCGATGTCGACTTCAAGGTCTTCAGCGGCCCGGCCACCACCCCGGGCGGCCGCGTTGTCGCGCTGCGCGTGCCGGGCGGCGGCGAGATGAGCCGCGGCGAGATCGACGGCTACACCGAGTTCGTCAAGATCTACGGCGCCAAGGGCCTGGCCTGGATCAAGGTCAACGACCTAGCCAAGGGCCGCGAAGGCCTGCAGAGCCCCATCGTCAAGAACCTGCACGACCGCGCGATCGAGCAGATCCTGGCCCGCACGGGCGCGCAGAGCGGCGACCTGCTGTTCTTCGGCGCCGACAAGGCCAAGGTGGTCAACGACGCCATCGGCGCCCTGCGCCTGAAGGTCGGCCACAGCGAATTCGGCAAGAAGGCCGGCCTATTCGAGGACCGCTGGGCGCCGCTCTGGGTGGTCGACTTCCCGATGTTCGAGCACGACGACGAGGACGACCGCTGGAACGCCGTGCACCACCCCTTCACCGCGCCCAAGGACGGTCACGAGGACTTCATGGTCAGCGACCCCGGCCGCTGCGTGGCCAAGGCCTACGACATGGTGCTCAACGGCTGGGAGCTGGGCGGCGGCTCGGTGCGGATCCACCGCGCCGACGTGCAGGCCAAGGTCTTCGACGCGCTCAAGATCGGCGCCGAGGACCAGCGCGTCAAGTTCGGCTTCCTGCTGGACGCCCTGCAGTACGGCGCGCCGCCGCACGGCGGCCTGGCCTTCGGCCTGGACCGCCTGGTCACGCTGATGACCAAGGCCGAGTCCATCCGCGACGTCATCGCCTTCCCCAAGACCCAGCGCGCCCAGTGCCTGCTGACCGGCGCCCCCAGCCTGGTCGACGAGAAGCAGCTGCGCGAGCTGCACATCCGCCTGCGCAATCCCCAGGCCAGCGCCTGAGGCGGCGGCGCGCCCCAGGGCGGTCCGGTCGCAAGGCCGGCCGGTCCGAGGGGCGCGCCGGATGGCCCTAAGCTCCGCGGCATGAGTACGCCCCCGCGCCCGCCCAAGATCCCCGAGTCGGTCCTCGTCGTCATCCACACCCCCGCCCTGGAGGTGCTGCTGATCGAGCGGGCCGACGCGCCGGGCTTCTGGCAGAGCGTGACCGGTTCGAAGGACCGGCCCGACGAGTCCCTCGTCGAGACCTGCGTGCGCGAGGTGGCCGAGGAGACCGGCATCGCGGTGGGCGCGCCCGGCCTCCCGCCGGCGGCGCTGCGCGACTGGGGCCTGTCCAACGTCTACGAGATCTACCCGCGCTGGCGCCACCGCTACGCGCCGGGCGTGAGCCACAACACCGAGCATGTCTTCGGCCTGTGCGTGCCGGCCGGCACGCCGGTGACGCTGAGCCCGCACGAGCACACCGCCCATGTCTGGCTGCCTTGGCGCGAGGCGGCCGACCGCTGCTTCTCGCCCAGCAACGCCGAGGCGGTGCTGCAGCTCCCGCGCTTCGCCGACGCCGGCCGATGAACCGGCCCCCGCTGGCTTCCGGCCTGCTGCCGCAGGCCATGCGCCGGCCGGCCGGGGGGCGGCTGCTGCGGATCGCCACCTACAACATCCACAAGGGCGTGCGCGGCCTGGGCCCGGCCCGACGGCTGGAGATCCACAACCTCCGCGCGGCCGTGGCCGCCCTCGATGCGGACCTGATCGCGCTGCAGGAAGTCCGCCGCGACAACCACCGCGAGGCCCGCCGCTTCGACCACAGCCGCTTCGGCTGGCCGGCGCAGGCGCAGGCGGATTTCCTCGCCCCACCCGGCCATGCGGCGGCCTACCGCAGCAATGCCCGCACCCGCCATGGCGAGCATGGCAACGCCCTGCTGAGCCGGTGGCCGCTCGGCGAGCCGCTGCACCGCGACCTGTCGGACCACCGCTTCGAGCAGCGCGGGCTGCTGCAGCTGCCGGTGCAGGGGCCGGACGGGGTCGCGCTGACCGTCGTCGTGGTGCATTTCGGCCTGCATCACGCCGGCCGGCGTCGCCAGGCCGAGCGCCTGATCGCCCACCTGGCCGAAACGGCGCCGCGGGGGCCGCTGATCGTGGCCGGCGACTTCAACGACTGGGGCGAGCGGCTTGACCCGCTGTTCGCCGCGGCGGGCCTGGCGCGGGCCTGCGCGCCGGATGCCGCGCGGCGGCCGACCTTCCCGTCGATCGCGCCGGTCTTCGCGCTCGACCGCTTCTACGTGCGCGGCCTGCGCTGCCGCGCCCTGCACGTCCCGCGCGGCCTGGCCTGGGCGCGCATGTCCGATCACCTGCCGCTGGTGGCCGATTTCGAGGCCCCGGCGGCGGGCGGCTGAGGCCGCGCGATGGACGGCCGGCCGCGCCTGCCCCGCCGTGCGGTCTCGGCGGCGGCCCGCTGGCTGCGGGACCGCCGCTGGTACCTGCGGCACCGGCCGCTGGAGGCGGACGGCCACGAGCTGCAGCTGCTGCGCGGCGGGGCGGCCTACTTCGATGACCTGGTGGCCGCCATCGACCGGGCGGTCGCCGAGGTCTGGCTGGCCAGCTACATCTTCGAGGACCCGGCCGGGGACCCCTCGGCCGCACGGGTGGCGGCGGCGCTGGTCGCGGCCGCCCGGCGCGGGCTGCGGGTGCGGGTGGTGGTCGACGGCTTCGGCTCGCGCCGTGCCCTGCCCGGCCTGCGGGCGGTGCTGGAACCCGCCGGCGTGGACCTGGCCGTCTTCCGCCCGCTGACCGGCTGGTGGCACTGGCTGCAGCCCCGCCAGCTGCGCCGCCTGCACCACAAGCTGGCCGTGGTCGACGGCGCCGTCGCCTGGTGCGGCGGCATCAACGTGATCGACGACCACCTGGACCAGCACCATGGCTGGACCGACAGCCCCCGGCTGGACTACGCCCTGCGCCTGCGCGGCCCGGCGGTCGGCCCGATCGCGCAGACCCTGAGTGCTGTCTGGCATCGCGCCTGGCTGGGCCATGACTGGCGCGACGAGCTGCGCGCCCTGGTGCGGCATCCGCAGCGGGTGGCCCGCATGCGCTCGATCTGGCAGCGGCTGCACGCCCCGCGCCGCGGCCCGCGGCGGGCTGCGGCCGGGCCGGCGGCAGCGGGCCGGGCCGCCTTCGTGCTGCGCGACAACCTGCGCCAGCGCCGCGCCATCGAGCATGCCTACCTGGAGGCCCTGGGCCGGGCCCGCGAGGGCATCGACCTGGTGTGCCCCTACTTCTCGCCCGGCCGGGCCTTCCGCCAGGCCCTGCTCGACGCGGCGGCGCGCGGGGTGCGGGTGCGGCTGCTGCTGCAGGGCAAGGTCGACCTGCCCCTGGCCGCGCTGGCCGCCCGCGTGCTGTACGAGGAGCTGCTCGACGGCGGCCTGCAGATCTACGAATACACCCCGGCCTTCCTGCACGCCAAGGTGGCGCGTGTCGACGACGACTGGGCCACGGTGGGCAGCTCGAACATCGATCCCCTGTCGCTGCTGCTGAACCTGGAGGCCAATGTCATCGTGCGCGACCCGGCCTGCGTCGCCGCCCTGCGGGCCGGTCTGGCGCAGGATTTCGCCCTTGCCCGTGCCGTCCGCCGCGACGAGCTGGCCGCGCTGCCCCGCTGGCGCTGGGCCCTGCGCCGCCGCCTGGTGGCCTGGCTGAGCCGGCTCTACCTGTGGATGGCCGGCGGGCCCGACCGCTCCTGAGCCGCCCCGCGCTGGAAGCCCGCCCGCCCTGCGACTAGCATGCCGTGCCTTCGTCCCCTTCGCCGCCCGACCATGAGCCCTCCCCAAGCGCCCCCCGCCGAGGCCCCCGCACCCGCCGCGGCCTGGTGGAGCAGCCTGCCCGGCATCCTGACCGCGCTGGCGGGCCTGGTGACCGCCGTGGCCGGCCTGCTGACCGTGCTGAAGTCCGGGCCGGCGGACCCGGCCCCGCCCGCGCCCGCCCCGGTCGCCCAGACGCCCGCGGGGTCGGCGCCGGTCGCCCAGGTTCCGGTGGCCCCAGCCCCAGCCCCGGCCCTGACCGTGGCGCCGGCGGCCTCGGCGATCAGCGTCGGCGTGCGGCCGGCGGGCAGTTCGCGCGTGCTGGCGGCGATCCGCCTGAGCGTCGAAGTCCGTGATCCCGACGGCCACAGCAACCTGCGCGAGGGCCCCGGCACGCAGACCCCGGTGATCGGCCGGGTCGAGAGCGGCCAGCGCGTCACCCTCATCGAGCGCAGCGGGGGCTGGTGGAAGGTGCGCACCCCCGACGGCCGCGAAGGCTACCTGCACGGCAGCCGCCTGCCGGACGCACCGGGATCCTGAACACCCGGCCGCCGCGCCGGCGGCCGCACGCCACGGGCCCCGCGGGGCCGGACAAGGGAGCAGAGCGTTGAGCGAACGACAGACCTGGCCGGACCTCGCCAAGGGCGTGGGCATCCTCCTCGTGGTCTATGGCCACGTGGCGCGCGGCCTGGTGAAGGCCGGCATCCTGCCGGCCGAAGGCTGGCCGCAGCTGGTGGACAGCTGGATCTACAGCTTCCACATGCCGCTGTTCTTCTTCCTGGCCGGGCTGTTCTTCCTCGACAGCCTGGGGCGCCAGAAGCCGGCAGCCTTCGTCGGGGGGCGTATCGACGCCCTGGTCTATCCCTATGTGATCTGGTCGCTGCTGCAGGGCGCGGTGGAGGTCAAGCTCTCCGGCTACGCCAACGGCGGCGCGCAGTGGGCCGAGGTGCTGCAGCTGGCCACGGTGCCGCGCGCGCATTTCTGGTTCCTCTATGCGCTGTTCACGCTGTCGATCGCCGGCCTGCTGGTCTACGCGGTGTCGCGCCGGCCGGTCTACCTGGGCGCGGTGCTGCTCGTGGCGCTGGCCGTCCGCCTGGGCGTCGAGCCGGGCAGCGTGGTCGCCGTCAAGCACCTCGTGGCCTTCGGCGCCTTCTTCAGCGCGGGGGTGCTCTACGGCACACGTGCAGCGCCGCGGCCTTCCGTCCGCGGGGCCTGGGTCGCCGGCGGGCTGCTGCTGGCCGCGCTGGCCGCGCAGCAGTTCGTGCATGGCGTGCTGGGCTGGCGCTACTACCAGCAGGGGGCGATTGGTCTGGGCCTGGCCGCCCTGTCGATCGCCGCGCTGGTGGCCCTCTGCCAGCAGGCCCAGGGCCTGGGCCAGCGCCTGGGCCTGGCGGCGCTGGGCCAGGCCTCGATGGTGATCTACCTCATGCATGTGCTGACCGGCAGTGGCGTGCGCATCCTGCTCTCGCGCGGGCTGGGGCTCAACGATCCGCTGCTGCACCTGCTGGCCGGCTGCGTGGCCGGCGTGCTGCTGCCGCTGCTGGCCGACCGGCTGCTCCGGCGCCTGGGCGTGGGCTGGCACCTGCTGCCGCCGCAGGCCCTGCGCATGCAGCGCCTGCTGGGCGGCGCGGCGCGGCGGTGAGCCGGCCCGGGGACCTGGTCGTCGCCCGGCCCGAGGGCCTGTACTGCCCGCCCGGCGACTTCTACATCGACCCCTGGCGCCCGGTCGACCGGGCCGTCATCACCCACGGCCATGCCGACCATGCCCGGCCCGGCCATGCGCACTACCTGGCCGCCGCCGAGGGCGAGGGCGTGCTGCGCGCGCGCCTGGGCGAGATCACGCTGCAGACCCTGGCCTGGGGCGAGGCCGTCGAGCACCGCGGCGTGCGCCTGAGCCTGCATCCGGCCGGTCATGTGCTGGGCTCGGCCCAGCTGCGGCTGGAGCATGCCGGCCGGGTCTGGGTGGCGTCGGGCGACTACAAGTTCGCGCCCGAGGACACGCCCGACCCCACCTGCGCGCCCTTCGAGCCGCTGCGCTGCGACTGCTTCATCACCGAATCGACCTTCGGCCTGCCCATCTACCGCTGGCGGCCGCAGCGCGAGGTCTTCGCCGAGATCAACGCCTGGTGGGCCGCCAATGCCGCGGCCGAGCGGCCCAGCCTGCTGCTGGCCTACAGCTTCGGCAAGGCGCAGCGCCTGCTGGCCGGGGTGGATGCGAGCCTGGGGCCCCTCCTCGTCCACCCGGCGGTGGAGGCGCTCAACCGCGTCTACCGCGCGGCCGGCGTCGCCCTGCCGCCGACCCGCCTGGTCAGCGAGTTCAAGGACGCGGCCGCCACGCGCCGCGCCCTGGTGCTGGCGCCGCCGGCCGTGCTGGGCAGCGTCTGGGCGCGGCGCTTTGCCGGGGGCAGCGAAGCCTTCGCCAGCGGCTGGATGCTGCTGCGCGGCGCGCGCCGCCGCCGCGGCCTGGACCGCGGCTTCGTGCTGAGCGACCACGCCGACTGGCCCGGCCTGCTGCGCGCCATCGGCGCGACCGGGGCCGAGCGCGTCATCGTCACCCACGGTGACGCGGCCGTGATGGTGCGCTGGCTGCAGGCCCAGGGCCTGGACGCCGGGGCCTTCCAGACCGAGTACGGCGACGAGGCCGCCGCCGACCCGGCCTTGGCCGCCGAGCCTCCGGCCGTGGCGGGCGATCCGGCCCTGCCGGCCGTTTCGTCCGCACCGGCCGCCGCGGCTCAGGCCGGCGGCTCGACCGGCAGCGGCTCGGGCGCCGGCGGCATCACCGGCGGCGCCGTGCCCCGGCGGGATTCGTCCACCTGAAAGGCCAGGCTGTGCTGCCCCGCCCGTTCGAAGATCAGGCGCATCGGCCGCTGCTCGCGCGGACGCAGCGGGCGGTCCAGTTCGAAGAGCGCGATGTGCACGCCGTCGGGCCGCATCGTCAGCACCTCGCCGGCCGGCAGCAGCAGCCCCGTGTCCAGCGGCCACAGGCCGGGCCGGCCTTCGAGCTGACCGGGGCCGCGCAGCTCGACCCGGCCGGCCCAGTCGCACTGCAGCTCCAGCAGGCGGTCGTCGCGCGGCCCCAGGCCGATCAGCTGCAGGCAGGCCACCGCGCCCTCGGGCGTGCTGCGCATCCAGGCGTCGGCCATCTGCACGGCGCTGCGCTCGCGCGGGCGGGCGCGGCCGGGCGGCGCTTCGCTGCGCGCCGCGCCCAGGCCGAGCAGGAGGCCCAGCCCCAGCACCTGCCGCAGCAGCGGACGGCGGACGGGCAGGGCGCGGGAGGGGGCGGGCAGGGCGCGGGACATGGCGGTCGGGACACTCGGAGCGGCGGGCCGCCGCAGTCTAGGCAAGCTTGAGGACGCTTCCCCCGATGCAGGCTTTCAGCAGGCTCTACGCCGCCCTCGACGCCGAGACCGCGACCCGCGCCAAGCTGGCCGCGCTCGTCGCCTACTTCGCGGCCGCCGCGCCGCGCGATGCCGCCTGGGCGGCCTACTTCCTCGCCGGGGGCAAGCCGCGCCAGACCGTCCCTGCGGCGCGCCTGCGGGCCCTGGCCTGCCGCCTGGCGGGCCTGCCCGACTGGTTGTTCGAGGCCTGCTACCAGGCCGTCGGCGACCTGGCCGAGACCCTGGCCCACATCCTCCCGCCGCCCACGCGCGCGGACGACACGCCCCTGGCCGACTGGGTCGAGCAGCGCCTGCTGCCGCTGCGCGGCGCGCCGGCCGAGGTGCAGGACGCCGCCCTGGAGGACGCCTTCGACCGCCTGCCGGCCGAGGGCCGCTTCCTGCTGGTCAAGCTGATCGGCGGCGGCTTCCGCGTGGGCGTCGGCCGCCAGCTCGTGGTGCGCGCCCTGGCCGCCTGCGCCGGCCTGCCCGACACCCTGGTTGCCCAGCGCATGATGGGCTACACCGAGGCCGGTGCCCGCATCGACGCGGCGCGCTACCTGGCCCTGATCGCCCCGCCCGAGGCCGGCGCCCCGGCCGGCGGCCAGCCCTATCCCTTCTTCCTCGCCCACCCCCTGGAGGCCGGCGGGCCGGTCGAGCCCGAGGCCCTGGCCGAGCGCCTCGGCCCCTGCGCGGACTGGGTGGCCGAGTGGAAGGCCGACGGCATCCGCGCCCAGCTCGTCTGCCGGCCTGCGACCGAGCCGGGCGGCCCCACGGCCTGGCTGTGGTCGCGCGGCGAGGAGCTGGTCAGCGAGCGCTTCCCCGAGGTGCTGGCCGCCGCCCGCGCCCTGCCGCCGGGCACCGTGCTCGACGGCGAGCTGCTCGTCTGGCCCGGCGCGCCCGAGGCCGCCCCGGCCAGCTTCGCCACCCTGCAGACGCGGCTCAACCGCAAGACCCTGCCGCGCAAGCTGCTGGCCGAGGCGCCGGTGGTTTTCTGGGCCTACGACCTGCTGGAGTCCGAGGGCCTGGACCGCCGCACCGAGCCGCAGGGCCAGCGCCGGGCGCGGCTGCAGGCCCTGCTGGGCCCGGACGGCCTGGCGGCCGGAGCCTTTCCGCTCTCGCCCCAGCTCGCGGCCGCGGACTGGCCGGCCCTGGCCCGGCTGCGCGCCGAGGCCCGGGCCCGCGGCTTCGAGGGCCTCATGCTCAAGCACCTCGCCACGCCCTACGGCGTCGGCCGCCGCAAGCCCGGCGAGGGCCTGGGCGGCTGGTGGAAATGGAAGCTCGAGCCCTACCGCATCGACGCCGTGCTGGTCCACGCCCAGCGCGGCCACGGCCGCCGCGCCAGCCTCTACACCGACTACGGCTTCGCGGTCTGGAACCGTCCCCCGCGCGATGCCGCGGAGGTGGCCGCACGTCAGACAGAAATCTCGTGTGTAGAAATGATCAATCACCGCTGTTGGCCAGCTCC
>CAYSQO010000032.1:0-23196 GCA_964433315.1 uncultured Rubrivivax sp. | reverse complement strand
TTCGAGGCCAAAAGGACACCCGCTTTCGGGGGGGGCGGGAGGGGGCTTTTGGGGCGGGGGGGCCGGGGGGGGGGGGGGGGGGGGGGGGGGGAAGGGGCGGGGCGCCGGCCCCGCGGCTCGGCCCAGCCTGCTTTGCATCGGCCGTGCCACCTGGGGCCCCGCGGGACCCGGCGGCCCTGCGATCAAGCCCCGATCAAGCCGCCGACATGCGCCCGGCCCGGGCCGGAAAGAATTCGGGCCGGGACGCCGGCGGTCGCGACCCCGGCCCCGAAGGCCAGGGATAACCCGTAACCGGCCGGTCACCGGCATGAAGCCTCGCCTTCGGGCGCACCGGCAGGTGGCGCGCGGTCGCACCGCCGCGGGGGCGGATCTGCGATCAAGCCGCGCGATCAATCCGTGCTGGTGCAGGCCGGCGGGGGGCCGGGCCCGGCATGCGGCATGCAATCAAGTCGCCATGCCCCTGCAATCAAGAGCCCGCGCCGCATGAGCGCCCTGCCCGCCCACTGGCGCCGCCGCCTGCAGCAGCCCGACCGCCCGGCCTACCTGATGCTGGCCGAGCTGATCGCCGAGGACGTGCGCAGCGGCCGCCTGGTCGCCCGCGACCGCCTGCCGACGCTGCGCGAGCTGGCCCAGGCCACCGGCCTGAACTACACGACCGTGGCGCGCGGCTACGCCGAGGCGCAGCGCCGCGGCCTGATCGACGCGCAGAGCGGCCGCGGCAGCTACGTGCGCGGCAGCGCGCCGGCCCTGCCGCTGCGCGGCGGCGCGGCGATGACGATGAACCTGCCGCCCGAGCCCGAGGACCCGGCCCTGCTGGCGCGCATCCGCGAGGGCGCGCAGGCCGTCTTCGGCGAGGCCGACCTGCACGACCTGCTGCGCTACCAGGCCTTCGGCGGCAGCCCCGAGGACCGCGCCGCCGGGGCCGCGTGGCTGGCCGAGCAGCTGCCGGGCGTGACGGCCGAGCGCACCCTGGTGGCGCCGGGCATCCACAGCGTGCTGGTGGCGCTGATCTCGCAGTTCGCGCGGCCGGGGCAGCTGATCTGCGTGGAATCGCTCGGCTACCCGGGCCTCAAGGCGATCGCCTCGCAGCTCGGCGTGCAGCTGCACGCCCTGGCCTGCGACGAGGAGGGGCCCAGCGCCCTGGCCTTCGAGCACGCCTGCCGGCACCTGCAGCCCAAGGCGCTCTACCTGAACCCGACCCTGCAGAACCCCTCGACGCTCACCCTCAGCCGCGCCCGCCGCGAGCTGCTGGCCGACCTGGCCCTGCACCACAGCGTGCCGATCATCGAGGACGAGGCCTACGCCATGCTGCCCGCCCGCCTCGACCGGCCGGCCCTGGCCACGCTGGCGCCGGGCCTGAGCTGGTACGTCAGCGGCCTGTCGAAGTGCTTCGGCGCCGGCCTGCGCACGGCCTACGTGGCCGCGCCCAGCGCACGCGAGGCCGAGCGCCTGGCCGGCACGCTGCGCAGCCTGTCGGTGATGGCCTCGCCCCTGAGCAATGCGCTGGCGACCCGCTGGCTGCGCGACGGCACGGCCGCGCGCATGCTGGACGCCGTGCGCCAGATCGGCCGCGAGCGCCAGGCCCTGGCCCGCGAGCTGCTGGGCGCGGTGCTGCCGGCCCACACCCAGGGCGCCCCCGGCGGGCCGCCGGGCCTGATCGCGCCCGAAGACGGCTTCCATGCCTGGCTGCGCCTGGGCCCGCCCTGGCAGCCGGTGGAGCTGGCCGCCTGGCTGCGCGACCAGGGTGTGGGCGCGGTGGCCAGCGTGGCCTTCTCGACCGACGGCGACCCGCCCGACGCGCTGCGCCTGTGCCTGGGCGGGCCGCAGTCGCACGCCGACTGCCGGGTCAGGCTGGGCCGCCTCGCCGAGGCCCTGGACCACCCCCGCGCCGCCCAGGGCGCGGCGATGTGAGCGCGCATCCCGGCGCCCCGGCCCGCCGCCCCGGCCGGCCCGGGGGGGCCACCTACAATCCCGCGCTTTCCGCGTCCTGACCGCCGCCCGCCCCCGCGGGGCCGCTGCGGCGGGCGGCCCGGCCCCGTGGCGCCGGGGTCTCTCCCCGTTCCCTCCCCGAAGGATCCGACCGTGTTCATTGCCCAAGCCTTTGCCCAGACCGCCCCCGCCGCCGCGTCGGCCGCCGGCCCGGAGTCCAGCCTGCTGTCGATGCTGCCGCTGCTGCT
Organism: uncultured Rubrivivax sp.; assembly: GCA_964433315.1. Classification (GTDB taxonomy): domain Bacteria; phylum Pseudomonadota; class Gammaproteobacteria; order Burkholderiales; family Burkholderiaceae_C; genus Aquariibacter. The sequence goes on along the minus strand of CAYSQO010000032.1, from coordinate 21,019 downwards.
GATGTTCGTGGTGCTGTACTTCGTGATGATCCGGCCGCAGATGAAGAAGCAGAAGGAGCACAAGGCCATGGTCGACGCCCTGGCCAAGGGGGACGAAGTCGTCACCGCCGGCGGCCTGCTGGCCCGCGTCACCAAGCTGGGCGAGGCCTTCCTGCACGTGGAACTGGCCGACGGCGTCGAAGTCCAGGTCCAGCGCAGCGCGGTGGTCCAGGTGCTGCCCAAGGGCACGCTGAAGTAAGCCGGTCCGGCCGGCTGCCGCCGGCCCCCGGGCCCGACCGCAAGGCCGCGGACGCCTGCCAGGCGCCGCGGCCTTGCCCCCAGAAGAAGCCCCCCCGACGGGGCCTGCGAGGATGAGGCAATGAACCGTTACCCCTGGTGGAAGTACGCGATCCTGGTGGTCGCGCTGATCGTCGGCCTGCTCTATGCCCTGCCCAACCTCTACGGCGAGGCGCCGGCGGTGCAGGTTTCCAGCGGCAAGGCCACGCTGAAGGTCACGGCCGACCTGCTGCCGCGCGTCGAGGGCGCGCTGCGCGAGGCCGGGGTGGCGGCGGACTTCGTGCAGCTCGAAGGCAGCTCGATCCGCGCCCGCTTCGCGGACACCGACACCCAGATCAAGGCCAAGGACGCGATCGCCAAGGCCCTGAACCCCGATGCGGCCGACCCCGGCTACATCGTCGCGCTGAACCTGGTCAGCCGCTCGCCGGCCTGGCTCAGCGGCCTGCACGCGCTGCCGATGTACCTGGGCCTGGACCTGCGCGGCGGCGTGCACTTCCTGATGCAGGTCGACATGCCGGCGGCGCTGGACCGCCGCGTCGAAGCCATCGGCGCCGACATGCGCACCGTGCTGCGCGACAAGGGCATCCGCCATGCCGGCGTGAACCGCGAAGGCCGCCGCATCGACCTGCGCTTCCGTGACGCCGAGACCCGTGCCAAGGCCCGGGCGGCCCTGAGCGAGGCCCTGCCCGAGGTCAACCTCGCCGACGTGGCCGACGCCAGCGACCTGCTGCTGCGCGCCACGCTCAAGCCCGAGGCCGCGCTGCGCCTGCAGGACCAGGCCCTCAAGCAGAACATCAACACCCTGCACAACCGGATCAACGAGCTCGGCGTGGCCGAGCCGGTGATCCAGCAGCAGGGCAGCGACCGCGTCGTCGTGCAGCTGCCCGGCGTGCAGGACACCGCCAAGGCCAAGGACATCATCGGCCGCACCGCCACCCTGGAGGTGCGGATGGTCGACGACGGCCCCGAGGCCCTGGCCGCGCTCGGCGGCGGCGTGCTGCCGCTGGGCACCGAGCGCTACCAGGACCGCAACGGCCAGCCCATCGTCGTGAAGAAGGCCGTGGTACTGACCGGCGAGAACCTGACCGACGCCCAGCCCGGCTTCGACGGCCAGACCCAGGAGCCGACCGTCAACCTGACGCTCGACGGCAAGGGCTCGCGCATCTTCCGCGACGTGACTCGCGAGAACGTCGGCAAGCGCATGGCCATCCTGCTGTTCGAGAAGGGCCGCGGCGAGGTGGTGACCGCCCCGGTGATCCGCGCCGAGATCGGCGGCGGCCGGGTGCAGATCAGCGGCCGCATGACCACGCAGGAGGCCAACGACACCGCGCTGCTGCTGCGCGCGGGCTCGCTGGCCGCGCCCATGGAGATCATCGAGGAACGCACCATCGGCCCGAGCCTGGGCGCCGAGAACATCAGCAAGGGCTTCCACAGCGTGATGGGGGGCTTCGCGGCGATCGCTGTCTTCATGTGCGTCTACTACATGCTGTTCGGCGTGTTCTCCTCGCTGGCGCTGGCGCTCAACCTGCTGCTGCTGACGGCCATCCTGTCGATGCTGCAGGCCACGCTGACGCTGCCGGGCATCGCCGCCATCGCCCTGACGCTGGGCATGGCGATCGACGCCAACGTGCTGATCAACGAGCGGGTCCGTGAGGAACTGCGCAACGGCGCGGCCCCGCAGACGGCCATCCACCTCGGCTACGAGCGGGCCTTTGCGACCATCCTGGACTCCAACATCACCACGCTGATCGCCGGCGTGGCGCTGCTGGCCTTCGGCTCGGGTCCGGTGCGCGGCTTCGCGGTGGTGCACTGCCTGGGCATCCTGACCTCGATGTTCTCGGCGGTGCTGTTCTCGCGCGGTCTGGTCAACCTCTGGTACGGCCGCCAGAAGAAGCTGAAATCGGTCTCGATCGGCCAGATCTGGAAGCCCGAGGCCGAGGCCTCGTCGGTTCCGGCCCCGCGCGGCTGAGGCCGGCGCGAAGCACGCATTCCGCAAGGACATCCCATGGAGCTTTTCCGCATCCGCCGCGACATCCCGTTCATGCGCCATGCCCTGGTGCTGAACGCGATCTCCTTCCTCACCTTCCTCGCCGCGGTCTTCTTCATCGCCACCCGCGGCCTGCACCTGTCCATCGAGTTCACCGGCGGCACCGTGCTGGAGGTGGCCTACACGCAGAGCGCCGACATCGACAAGGTCCGCCATGCCGTCGAGGCCCAGGACCTCGGCGAAGTGCAGGTGCAGAACTTCGGCAGCTCGCGCGATGTGCTGATCCGCCTGCCGCTGCGCGGCGAGACCAGCACCGCCGCCCAGCAGACCCTGGTCGACCGGGTCTTCGGTGCGCTGTGCGCGGCCGAGTCCGGCACGGTCAGCCGGGTCGAATCGGTCAGTGCGCAGGGCGAGCAGCTCAGCCGCCAGGTCTGCGCCAGCGGCGAGCGTGAGCCGGTGTCGCTCAAGCGCAGCGAGTTCGTCGGCCCCTCGGTCGGCGCCGAGCTGGCCCGCGACGGCGCCATCGCGCTGGCCGTGACCATCGCCGGGATCATGATCTACCTGGCGCTGCGCTTCGAGTGGAAGTTCGCAGTCGCCGGCATCATCGCCAACCTGCACGACGTGGTCATCATCCTGGGCTTCTTCGCCTTCTTCCAGTGGGAGTTCTCGCTCTCGGTGCTGGCGGCGGTGCTGGCGGTGCTGGGCTACTCGGTCAACGAGTCGGTGGTCATCTTCGACCGGGTGCGCGAGGCCTTCCGCAAGTTCCGCAAGCTCAACACGCCGCAGGTCATCGACCACGCCATCACCAGCACGATCAGCCGCACGATCATCACCCACGGCTCGACGCAGATCATGGTGCTGTCGATGCTGATCTTCGGCGGCGCGACCCTGCACTACTTCGCGCTGGCGCTGACCATCGGCATCCTGTTCGGCATCTACTCCTCGGTCTTCGTGGCTGCGGCGATCGCGATGTACCTGGGTGTCAAGCGCGAGGACCTGATCAAGGCGCCGGTCCGCCGCGAGGGCGACCCGGACGACCCCAACGCCGGCGCCGTGGTCTGAGCCGGCCGGCGCCCCCCGCGAGCCGGCGAGCGCGATGCAGCCTGCAGCCGCCGGCCCGGTCGAGCCCGCCCGCGCGGCGGCAGCCCGCGCGGCGCTGATCCAGGCCTGGCACGAGGGCCTGGGGCCGACGCTGCAGACCCTGAGCGAGGCGGCCGCCCAGCTCGCCGCCAGCCCCCAGCCGGCGCCCGAGCTGCGCCAGCGCCGCCAGCGCGCGGCGGCGGACCTGGCCACCGCCCGCGACACCCTGGCCGGCCTGCTGGGCCGGGCCTTCGCCGACGATGCCGGCGAGTCCGAAGCCCTGCCGCTGCTGCAGCTCGTCGAGGACGCGCGTGGCGACCGCGAGATCCTGGCCGCGCGCCTGGCCCAGGCCCTGGCGGAGGCCGGCGGCGAGGCTGGCGTGCAGCTGGGCCGGGCGCTGCGGGCCGCGGGCGAGCCCCCGGGCCGGGCCGCCGATCCGGTGCAGCCCCAGCCGCTGGCCGGCCAGCTGCTCGAACGCTGGCAGCGCGCCGACCTTCCCCTGGGCCACTGGCGCACGCTACAGGCCCTGCTGCACGGCCAGTTCGGCCGGCTCTACGCCCAGGCCCTGGCGGCCGGCCTGGACGCGCTGGGCCCCCGGGCCGATCCGGCGCGACCGCCCCCGGTCCCGCCGGCCGGCGCGGAGGCCGGCTCCGCGCTGCTGGCGCATCTGCAGACCCGGCTGGACGAGGCGCCGCACCGGCTGCCGGCCAGCCCGGCCCTCAGCGCCGCGATCGCCGAGGCCCAGCGCGAGACCCTGCTGCCGGTCGGCGAAGCCTGGACCCTGCCCGGGGCGCCGCTCTTCGACAGCCTGCACAGCCGCACCCTGGCGCTCAAGGCCGTGGCCGAGCACCCCGGCCAGCGCGCGACGATCGAGGTGGTCGCGCTGATGTTCCAGCACCTGCTGGCCGAGCCGCGGCTGCCGGTCGGCCTGCGCCTGGGCCTGGCCCGGCTGCAGCTGCCGGTGCTGCGGATCGCGCTGGAGGAGCCCGGCGTCTTCGCCGAGGCCAGCCATCCCGCGCGGCGGCTGATCGACCGGCTCGGCGCCTGCGCCCTGGGCTTCGAGCCCGGCCCGCCAGCGGCCGATCCGGCGCTGGAGGCCGAGCTGCTGCGCTTGGTGCAACTCGTCGAGGCCTACCCCGACAGCGGCCGGCGCGTCTTCGAGGCGGCGCTCGCCGAGTTTGAAGGCTTCATCATCCGCCGCATGCAGCAGGCGCCCGCCGGCCACGGATCCCCCCTGCCGCTGGTGCAGCGCATGGAGGAACGCGAGGCGCAGCTCGTGCAGGCCACCGTGGCGCTGCGCGAGCAGCTGGCCGGCGAAACGCCACCGCAGGCCCTGCGCGACTTCCTCTTCCACGTCTGGGCCGAGGTACGGGCCACCCGGGCGATGCAGGCGGGCGCCCCCCCGGCCGCCGCGGACCCCGTGGTCGGCGAGCTGATGGCGCTGTGCCGCCCGAAGCGGGACCGCGAGGAGCGCGCCGAGGCCCTGCGCCTGCTGGCGCCGCTGATGCTGCGGCTGCGCACCGGCATGCGCGAGGCCGGTTTCGCCCCGCACCAGCAGGACGAGCACCTGCGCGGCCTGCAGGGCCTGCTGCACGCCGCCTTCTCGGCCCGGGGCCCCGAAGTCGACCCCGGCGTGCGGATGGCCGGCCTCGGCCGCCGCCTGGATGCGCTGGAGGGGCTGAGCCCGGACCCCGCCCGCCTGGCCCAGGACGCCCTGCTCGCCATCGAGCAGGCCGAGGGGCCGCCGCTGGAGCTGGTCCGCAGCGGCGGCCTGCCGCCCAGCGCCGCCACCCTGGCGCGCGCGACGGAGCTGGCGGTGGGGGCCTGGTTCCGCTGGCAGCGCGCGGCCGACTGCAGCGAGGTGCTGCAACTGGCCTGGATGGGGCGCCGGCGCCGGCTGGCCCTGCTGCTGGCCCGGGACGGCCGGGCCTGGCTCTTTCCGCTGGCGCGGCTGGCGGCGCATCTGCAGGCCGGCAGCCTGGAGGCCGCGGCGCCCGAGCCGCTCAGCGCACGGGCCCTGCGCGAGACCCTGGACCGCCTGCGGGCCGAGCCGCAGCGCCTGCGCTGAGGCGCGGCGGCCGCGCGCGGCTCAGTGGATCAGGCGGTCTTCGTCGGCGACGAAGAGCTCGTCGAGGATCAGGGCGTCGGGCTCCTCGCCCAGGCTCCAGAAGACCATCAGGACGATGATCTTCAGGTCCTCCAGCGGCAGGGGGCCGCCGGAGATGGCCATGGCGCGGTCGATCACCATCTCGCGCATCGGCGGGCGCAGCACGCCGGCCGAGGCCAGGAAGCTGATGAAGCCGATCGAGGCCTCGCCGAGGTGCTCGGACTCGGCCTCGGTGTAGACGCGCAGGCCGGAGCCGGGCGCCGCGTGCTCGGCCGAGTCGGCCGCGCCGGCCAGGCCTTCAAGCCAGTCCAGGGCTTCCTGGATTTCCTCGCGCTCGAAACCCACCGCGGAGAGCTTGCGCGAAAGCTGCCGGGGCTCGGGACAAGCGTCCGGCCGCCAGTAGTTTTCGTACAGGTAAACGAGCACATCGAACATGTTTTCGACCTTACCACAGGCGCTTTGATCGGCCGCGCGCGCCGGGCGCCGGCCCCTCAGGCCCGGCCGCGGCGCTGCACGCGGCCGCCGCCCAGGCGGGCCAGGCGGCCGTCCAGCTCCAGGGCCAGCAGCTGCACCTGCAGGGTGGCGGCGTCGAGCCCGGTGCGGGCGGCCAGGGTGTCGAGATCGACCGGCTCGTGGCCCAGGGCCTGCAGCAGCGGGTCGGTCTCGGCCCCGGCCTGGCCGGGGGCGGCGGCCTCGGGCGGGGGCGGCGGGGCCGCCGGGGCGGATGGCGACCCCGCCTCGGCCAAGGACCGGGCCAGCGCGGGCCCCAGGGCGTCGAAGACGTCGTCGACCGTCTCGACCAGCTGGGCGCCCTGCTTGATCAGGCTGTGGCAGCCGCGCGACTGCGGGCTGTCGATGGAGCCGGGCAGGGCCAGCACCTCGCGGCCGAGCTCCGCCGCCAGCCGGGCGGTGATCAGCGAGCCCGAAGCCAGCGCCGCCTCGACCACCAGCGTGCCCTGGCCGAGCGCCGCGATCAGCCGGTTGCGGCGCGGGAAGTTGGCCGCCAGCGGCGGGGTGCCGAGCGGGTACTCGCTGATCAGCAGGCCAGCCGCGACGATGCGCCGCGCCAGGGCCGCATGCGCGGCGGGGTAGAGGCGGTCGATGCCGGTGCCGATCACGGCGACCGTGCCGGCGCCGCCGGCCGCGGCCAGGGCGCCTTCATGGGCCGCCGCATCGATGCCGCGCGCCAGGCCGGAGACGATCAGCAGGCCGCGCGCCGCCAGGGCCTGGGCGAAGGCGCGGGCATGGTCGGTGCCGGCCGGGGTGGGATGGCGGCTGCCCACCACGGCCAGGGCCGGGGCGGCGAGCCGGGCGAGATCGCCCTCGGCATAGAGCCACAGCGGCGGGTCGGCCAGCGCCAGCAGGGCCTCGGGGTAGTCGGCATCGCCCAGGGCCAGCAGGTGGCGCCGCGAGGCCGCGGCCTGCCAGGCCGCGACGGCGGCCAGCCGCCGGGCCCAGGCCTCGGGCGGCTCGGCCGGCCGGGTCGGGGCACCGGCCACGGCCTGGCGCCGGGCCTCGGGCAGGGCCTGCACAGCCTCGGGCCCGCCGAAGGCGCGCAGCAGCGCGCGCTGCGCGGCCGGGCGGTGGCCGCTGGCCTCGACCAGCCACAGCCAGGCCCGGCGGTCGGGCGGCAGCGGGCACGGGGCGGAGGCGTCCACGGGACCTCAGGGGGCGGTGAAGCGGTCGCCGGGGCCGAGCGGGCCCTCGGCCTCCAGCACCAGCGCATAGGCGCTGCGCTCGAAGCTGCGCAGCACGAAGAGCAGGCCGCGGCGCTCGTCGGGCAGGCGCAGCGCGGCGGCGGGCTCGACGGTGGCGTCGCGGGCCAGCGCGCCGGCCCGCCAGACGGCCAGCACGTGGCCGTGCTCCAGCCCGTCGCGGCGGCCGCGGTTCAGGATGACGATCTGCTGCGCGCCGGCCGTCAGCGCATCGCCCTGCACGCGCACCAGGCGGCCGCTGAGCCCCGGATCGGGCGCATGCGGCAGGTAGCTGGGCGATTCGGCCGGCGGCCGCGGCAGCAGACGGTCGCCGACCTGGGCCTCCTCGCGGCTGGCGCCCAGGCGCAGGCGGGCCGGCACGGTCCGGCCGTCGGGGGCGAGGCTGGCAGCCTGTTCAAGCCGGGCGTCGGCGACGAAGCGGGCCTCGTGGCCCAGCAGCTCGCCGGTCTCCGGGTCGAGCAGGGGCTGGGCGCGGCGGAAGATGCGCCAGTCGGCCGTGCCCTCCAGCGGCCCCAGGGCATAGGCCGGATCGCCCCGGCCGAGCAGCAGGCGGCCCTCGGGCGTGGCCACCAGGCGGGGGGCCTGCAGCAGGGCGCCGTCCTCGACGATCAGGGTTTCGTTCAGGAAGGCGGCGATGCTGCGCCAGGGCACCGCGCTGAGCGCGGGCCCGGCCGGGCCGGCGTCGCGCACGCGGGGTCGCAGGCGCTGGAGCGGCAGGCCCTCCGCCGCCGGCTCGTCGGCGCCCAGCAGGCGCAGGCGGGCCCGGCCGTCGCGGCGCTCCAGCCGCAGGCGCTGGCCGGGGTAGATCAGGTGCGGGTTGCGGATGGCCTCGAGGTTCAGGCCCCACAGCTCGGGCCAGCGCCAGGGCGAGCGCAGGAAGAGCCGCGCCAGGCCCCAGAGCGTGTCGCCCGGCACCACCAGGTGCTCGTCGGGCGCACCGGGGGCCAGCTCGGCCAGGGGGACGCCGGCGACGGCCACCTGCTCGGCCGTGCCGCGCTGCGCCGGCGTGACCGGCCAGGGCGACGCAGCCGGAACCGGCCCGCCGGCCGCGCCCAGGCCGAGCAGCAGGGCCAGGCCGCGCAGGGCGGGCCGGAAGGGGGGACGGCTCAAGGGCATCACGGGGCTCCGGCGGCGAGGCCGCCCTGCCGCCCGGCGGGCAACGGGGCTTGGGCGAAAATGGGGATCTGGCCGACGATTCTGTCGGGCCCCGCCTCGTGCCAAACCCGGAAAAGGGGGGTGGCCGGGCCCCGGCCGCGGCGCTGCCGCGCCGCCTCCCGAACCGCCTGTCCGACCATGGCCCTGCTTCCCATCCTGCGCTACCCCGACCCCCGCCTGCACACCGTGGCCCGCCCGGTGGCGGCCGTCGACGGGCGCATCCGCCAGCTGGCCGCCGACATGTTCGAGACCATGTTCGCCGCCAAGGGCATCGGCCTGGCCGCGACCCAGGTCGATGTGCACGAGCAGCTGATCGTGATGGACGTGTCGGAGGAGCGCGACCAGCCGCTGGTGCTGATCAACCCCGAGCTGGTCGCCACCAGCGCCGAGCGCGCGCTGGGCGACGAGGGCTGCCTCTCGGTGCCGCAGATCTACGACAAGGTCGAGCGCTTCGAGCGCGTGACCGTGCGCTACCTCGACCTCGACGGCCAGACCCGCAGCCTGGACGCCGAAGGCCTGCTGGCCATCTGTATCCAGCACGAGATGGATCACCTGAAGGGCAAGGTCTTCGTCGAGTACCTGTCGCCGCTCAAGCGCAACCGCATCAAGAGCAAGCTGGCCAAGCGCAGCCGCGACGAGGCTGCCGCCTGATGCGCATCGCCTTCGCCGGCACCCCGGTCTTCGCCGCCCGGGCCCTGGAGGCCCTGCACGCCGCCGGGCACACGGTGGCCCTGGTCCTGACCCAGCCCGACCGCCCGGCCGGCCGCGGCATGAAGCTGCAGCCCTCGCCGGTCAAGCAGTTCGCCCTGGCCCGGGGCCTGCCCCTGGCCCAGCCGCAGGGCCTGAAGCTCGACGGCCGCTTCGCTGCCGACGCCCAGGCCGCCCAGGCCGCGCTGCAGGCCGCCGCGCCCGCGCTGATGGTGGTGGCCGCCTACGGCCTGATCCTGCCGGCGTGGACGCTGACCCTGCCGCCGCGCGGCTGCCTGAACATCCACGCCTCGCTGCTGCCGCGCTGGCGCGGCGCGGCGCCGATCCACCGCGCCATCGAGGCCGGCGACGCCGAGACCGGCACCACGATCATGCAGATGGACGCCGGCCTGGACACCGGCGACATGCTGTGCGTCGAGCGCCTGGCGATTGCGCCCGACGAAAGCACCGCCACCCTCCACGACCGCCTGGCCGACCAGGGCGCGCGGCTGATCGTCGAGGCCCTGGCCCGGCTCGACCGCGGCGAGCCGCTGCCGGCCACGCCCCAGCCGGCCGAAGGCGCCTGCTACGCCGCCAAGATCGACAAGGCCGAGGCGGCGATCGACTGGACCCTGCCGGCCGCCACCCTGGCCCGCCGCGTGCGGGCCTTCGACCCGGCCCCCGGCGCGCACTTCAGCCGCAGCGGCGCCGACGGCCGGGCCGAGACGATCAAGCTCTGGCGCGCCCGGCCGGTGACCGGCCAAGGCCAGCCCGGCGAGGTGCTGGCGCTCGACGCCCGGGCCGGCCTGCTGCAGGTGGCCTGTGGCGAAGGCGCGCTGCAGCTGGAGGAGCTGCAGCGCGCCGGCGGCAAGCGCCTGCCCGCCCGCGAGCTGCTGCCCGCCCTGGGCCTGCAGCCGGGTGAGCGCCTGGGCGGCTGAGGGCGGCGGGCCGCAGGGCGCTCAGCGCCTCGGGCCGGTCCGCCCCAGCGGGCCGAAGCAGGCGTCCAGCGAGGGCGTGACGCAGACGATGTGCTGGTCGCCCTCGGGCTTGAACTTCAGGTACATCGTGAAGGCGCGGCCACTGTCGTCCTGCCGCGAGCCGGTGCAGTCCATCCCGCCGTGGTCCTTGAGCACCGTCACCTGCAGGGCATGGAAGCCGGTGGCCGCATCGAGCGGGCCCAGGACGTAGCGCATCTCGGTGCGCTCCTCGCCGCTGAGGATGAAGCCCAGGCCGTCGGGGCGGTACTCGTAGACCTCGCGGCACTGGCCCGGATCGGTCCAGCTCCACAGCCCGGTCAGCGTCGGGGGCTCGACCCGGTCGGCCGGCAGGGCCGCCGCCAGGCCGCTGGCCAGGCCGGCCAGGCCGAGCAGGACGGCCCGCAGGGGAAGCGCGAGGGACATGGCAATCTCCGCTGGGCGGGCCAGGATGGGCCCCGGGGCAATCTAGCAGCGGGGCCGCGACCGGCGGCGGCGGCCGAGTGATCTACCCCGGGAATGCTGCCCGGCGACGCCCGGGCGGGCGGAACACCGCCGCCCGGCCCGGCGGGCGGCACCGGCTTGAACTCCGGGCCCCCGGCCGCATCTACCGCCCCACGGGGCCGCCCGTTGACGGCCCCGCCGAAAGGACTTGCACGATGTTCAACCTGATGAAGACCGCCATGCTGATGGCGGCCATCACCGCGCTGTTCATGGCCCTGGGCCAGATGATCGGCGGCAGCCAGGGCATGGTGATTGCGCTGCTGGTCGCGGTCGGGATGAATTTCTTCAGCTACTGGTTCTCCGACAAGATGGTCCTGCGCATGTACAACGCGCAGCCCGTCGACGAGACCACCGCGCCGCAGTTCCACCGCATGGTGGCCGAGCTGGCACAGAAGGCCGGGCTGCCCATGCCCAAGGTCTACCTGATCCAGGAGGACGCGCCCAACGCCTTCGCCACGGGCCGCAACCCCGAGCACGCGGCCGTGGCCGCCACCACCGGCCTGCTGCGCATGCTGAGCGAGCGCGAGGTGCGCGGCGTGATGGCCCACGAGCTGGCGCACGTGAAGCACCGCGACATCCTGATCAGCACCATCAGCGCCACCATGGCCGGCGCGATCTCGATGCTGGCGAACTTCGCCATGCTCTTCGGCGGCCGCGACAGCGAGGGCCGGCCGGCCAACCCGATCGCCAGCATCGCGGTGATGATCCTCGCGCCGCTGGCCGCCAGCCTGATCCAGATGGCGATCAGCCGCGCCCGCGAGTTCGAGGCCGACCGCGGCGGCGCCGAGATCTGCGGCGACCCGCTGGCCCTGGCCAGCGCGCTCAACAAGATCGCCGGCCGCGCCGAGCAGATCCCCCTGCAGGCCGCGGAGCGCCACCCCGAGACGGCGCAGATGATGATCATGAACCCGCTCTCCGGCGGCGGGCTGCGCGGCCTCTTCTCCACCCATCCGGCCACCGAGGAGCGGGTGGCCCGCCTGGTGGCGATGTCGCGCGGCTGAGCCGCGACGCGCTCAGCTGCCGTCGCCCCAGCCGCCCTCGCGGCCGCGCGGCGCCGCGGCGCGCTCCTCGGCGAAGAGCTGCTCCAGCTGCTGGCGCCCGGCGCGGGCCATGCCGACCAGGCGCTCCTGGTCGGCGCGGTGCGGCCGCAGCGCTTCGAGCTGCTCGACCGAATGGCGGCGGAAGCGCAGGGCCAGCGTGCGGGCCGCATGCGGGGCCCAGCCCAGATGCTCCAGGGCGCGGCGGCCGCTCATCAGGGCCGAGTCCAGGGTCTCGCGCTCGACGTCCTCGATGCCGCGCTCGCGCAGCGCGAACCAGTGCTGCACATTGCGCGCGCGGGCCACGATGGGCAGCTGCGGGAAGTGCTCACGCACGACGTCGGCCACCTTCAGGCTGCGCTCGACATCGTCGATGGCCAGCACCAGCAGGCGGGCATGGCCGGCGCCGGCGGCCCGCAGCAGGTCCAGCCGGGTCGCGTCGCCCCAGAACACCGGGAAGCCGAAGCGGCGCAGGGTCTCGACCTGCTCGGCATCGTGGTCCAGCACGGTGGCCTGCACGCCGTTGGCATGCAGCAGGCGGCCCACGATCTGCCCGTAGCGGCCGAAGCCGGCGATGAGCACGGGCGCCGCCTCGTGCCCCGCGGCCGGCAGGAGCGGGCCGTCGTCGGCCCCCGGGCCGGCAGCGCCGCGGGCCGCCGAGCGCGCCTGCAGCCGGTCCATGGCCAGCAGCAGCAGCGGCGTCAGCAGCATGGACAGCGACACCGCGCCGACCAGCACCGACGCCGTGGCGCGGTCGATCACCCCGGCGCCCGAGGCCGCCTGGAACACCACGAAGGCGAACTCGCCGCCCTGCGCCAGCAGCAGCACGAAGAGCGGGCGCTCCGCCCGCGGCAGCTTCATCGCCCGCGCCAGGGCCCACAGCACCGCGGCCTTCAGGCCGAGCAGGCCGGCCAGCGCCGCCAGCACCTGGCCGGGCGCGGCGGCCAGCGCCGCCAGGTCCACCGTCATGCCGACGGCCATGAAGAACAGGCCGAGCAGCAGGCCCTTGAAGGGGGCGACGTCGGTCTCCAGCGCGCGCTTGTACTCGCTCTCGGCCAGCAGCACGCCGGCCAGGAAGGCGCCCAGCGCCATCGACAGGTCCACGCTCTGCATCAGCGCGGCGATGCCCACCACCAGGCCCAGCGCCGCCGCCGTGAAGACTTCGGGCGTGCCCTTGCGCGCGATCCAGCGCAGCGTCGGGCGCAGCAGCAGGCGGCCGCCGAAGATGACGGCGGCAACCACCGCCAGCGCGCGCAGGGCCTCCCAGCCGATGCGGCCCTCGTCGGCCGCGGCCGCCCCGCCGACGGCCAGCAGCGGGATCAGCGCCAGCGTCGGGATGGCCGCCACGTCCTGCAGCAGCAGGATGGCGAAGGCCGCCTGGCCGCCCGCCGTGGGCAGGGCATTGCGCTCGGCCAGCACCTGCAGCGCGATCGCGGTGGAGGACAGCGCCAGCCCCAGGGCCGCGACCACCGCCCAGCCGATCGGCCAGCCCGCCAGCCAGGCCGCGCCCCCCAGCACGCCGGCGCAGCCCAGCCACTGCGCGCTGCCCCAGCCCAGCAGCGGACCGCGCAGGGCCCACAGGCGGCGCGGCTCCAGCTCCAGGCCGACGAGGAAGAGCATCAGCACCACGCCGAACTCCGCCACGTGCAGCACGGTCTGCGGATCGGCCACCAGGGCCAGGCCCTCGGGACCGATCAGCAGGCCGGCGCCCAGGTAGCCGAGGATGGAGCCCAGGCCCAGCGCCCGCGCCAGCGGCACCACCAGCACCGCGGCCGCCAGGAACACCAGGCTGCTGGCCAGCCAGGGGCTGACCGCCGGCACGTCCAGCACCGCGGCGGCGGATGCCGCGACCCCCGCCACCGCGTTCATGCCCGGCCCTCCGCGCGGGCCCGCGGGCGGGCCGCGGCCGGCACCTCGGCGGCCGCGGGGCCGACGCCCGTGTCGGGCGGTGGATCCGCCTGCGGCCCGGGCCAGGCCTGCAGCCGGGCCCGCACCTCGGCGGTGTGGGCGGCCAGCGCGGCGGGGTCGGCGCCGTGCGCATCGTGCAGGGGCAGCGGCGGCAGGTAGCGCAGGCCGCACAGGGCGGCCAGCTGCGCCCAGGGCCTGAAGAAGGCGTCGAGCGCATGGCGGTTGTGGCCCTCCGGCCGGTAGCTGGCCGCGCTGCCGCCGGTGGTGGGCAGCAGCCACAGGGCCTTGCCGCGCAGCGCCTGGGCGCCCGGCCCGTAGGCCCAGCCGAAGGCCAGCACCTCGTCGATCCACAGCTTCAGCAGCGCCGGCACGCTGTACCACTGCAGCGGAAAGGCCCACACGATCAGCCCGGCCCCGGCGAGGCGGGCCTGCTCGGCCGGCACATCGATCAGGTAGTCGGGGTAGCGCGCGTAGAGGTCGAGCAGCTCGACGGTCCCCCCGGGCCCGGCCAGCGGAGCCAGGGCGGCCTGCAGGGCGCGGTTGGCGCGCGAAGCCCGCAGGTCGGGGTGGGCGAGCACGACGAGGATCCGGGCCATGGCAGCAGCGCAGCGGGCAGAAGGCGGGACGGCACGGGGCCGTGCCGCCCGCAGCATAGCGAGCCGCGCATGACGCCCGTCGCACGGCAGGCGGCCGCTACCATGCCGCGATGCCCCGCAGCGAGCGCCCGCCCCTGGACGAAAGCCTCAGCTTCCGCAAGCTGGAGGCGCTGCTGGCCTTCCTCGACACCGGCAACCTGGCGCGCGCCGCCGAGCGCCTGGGCACCAGCCCGGTCAGCGTGCACCGCGCGCTGCATGGCCTGGAGGAGGCCCTGCGCTGCGCCCTGTTCCGCCACGAGGGCCGCCAGCTGCTGCCGACCGAGGCCGCGCAGGTGCTGGGCGAAGTCGCCGACGAGGTGCTGCGCCTGATGGCCGAAGGCGTGCGGGCCACGCGGGCGGCGGGCGGCTACTCGGCCGACCGGCTGCGGCTGGGGGCGCTGTACTCGCTGACCATCCAGCCGGTGCCGGCCCTGCTGATGGCGATGAAGCAGCGGCTGCCGGCCCTGCAGTCGGAGCTGGTGCTGGGCTCCAACGCCGAGCTGCTGCGCCAGCTGGGCCAGGGCGGCATCGACGCCGCCCTGATCGGCGAGCCCGAGGCCCCGGGCCCCGAGCTGCTGTTCGCCCCGCTGTTCCAGGACGAGATCTACTTCGCCGCGCCGCTGGGCTCGCGCCATGCCGCGCAGGCCGAGATCGACCTGGGCGCCTGCGCCGACGAGCCCTTCGTCTGCCTGGGCGAGGGCTTCGCGACCCAGGACGGCTTCCGCGCCGCCTTCCGCCAGGCCGGCTGCACGCCGCAGGTGGTGATGACGACCGGCGACATCTTCTCGCTGGTCAACCTCGTGGCCGGCGGCATCGGCTGCACGCTGCTGCCGGGCCGGGTGCGGGAGCTCTTCGCGTCCAAGGTGCAGCTGATCCCGCTGGCCCCGGCCCACCGCGTGCGCCAGACCCTGGGCCTGGCGATGCTGCGCGCCCGCGAGCGCGACCCCACCCTGCTCGCCCTGCTGGCCGCCTGCCGCGGCACCTGCCGGGCGGCCGCCACCTCCGGGTGAACCCTCGATCGTTACGCCCGGCGTAAAGATCGCCGGGGCCGCTTGATTGATCGGCCCGGGCCGCCCCCCTACCGTCACGTCCCAGAAGCCCCGCCCGCCGCGGACAGGGGCTCGTCCAAGAACACCCTGGAGACAAGACATGACTTCCCACTGGCTGTCCATCGGCGTCCTCGCCGCCATGTTCGTGCTGGCCACGGCCCTGCCGATCAACATGGGCGTGATCGCCTTCGTCGGCGCCTTCCTCGTCGGCACCCTCGTGGCCGGCATGAAGGCCAAGGAGATCCTGGGCGGCTTCCCGGCCGACCTCTTCCTGACCCTGGTCGGCATCACCTACCTCTTCGCCCTGGCGCAGAACAACGGCACCATCGACTGGCTGGTGCGCCTGGCGGTGCGCGCGGTGCGCGGCCGCATCGCGGCCATCCCCTGGATCATGTTCTTCATCGCCGCGGGCCTGACGGCGGTGGGCGCGGTCAGCCCGGCGGCGGTGGCCATCATCGCCCCCATCGCCCTGGGCTTTGCCGCCAAGTACCGCATCAGCCCGCTGCTGATGGGCCTGATGGTGATCCACGGCGCGCAGGGCGGCGGCTTCTCGCCGATCAGCATCTACGGCGGCATCACCAACAAGATCGTCGCCAAGGCCGGCCTGCCGCTGAGCGAGATGACGACCATGCTCGCCAGCCTGGGCGTGAACCTGGCCGTGGCGGCCCTGCTCTTCGTGATGCTGGGCGGCACCAAGCTGCTGAGCCAGCGCGTGGCGCTGGACGGCGGGACCGGCGGCGCCGCCGAGCCCGCGGTCGACCCCGCCGCAGCCGCCGCCCCCCAGGGCGCCCGCTGGACGCAGTGGGCCACCGTCGCCGGCCTGGCCGCCCTGGCCGTGCTGACCCTCTTCTACAAGCAGGACATCGGCTTCGTCTCCATCACCATCGGCCTGCTGCTGACCCTGGCCGCGCCGAACCTGCAGAAGGGTGCGCTGGGCCAGGTGTCGTGGCCGGAGATCATGCTCATCGTCGGCGTCAGCACCTACGTGGGCGTGATGCAGGCCATGGGCACCATCGACTTCGTCGGCCACAGCGTGGCCGGCCTGGCCTCGCCGCTGACGGCCGCGCTGCTGCTGTGCGTGGTGGGCGCGGTGGTCTCGGCCTTCGCCTCGTCCACCGCGGTGCTGGGCTCGCTGATCCCCCTGGCCGTGCCCTTCCTGCAGGGCGACCACGGCGTCAGCGCCATCGGCTTCATCGCGGCCATGGCGGTGTCCTCGACCATCGTCGACGTGAGCCCCTTCTCCACCAACGGCGCCCTGGTGCTGGCCAATGCCCGCGGCGTGCCGCGCGACGTGTTCTTCCGCCAGCTGATGGTCTATGGCGCGGCCGTCACGGTAATCGCCCCGGTGCTGGTCTGGCTGCTCTTCGTGGTGCTGTGATCCGCACCGCCCCACGCCCCGCCCCTTCCCTTCGACCCCCGACCCCATGACCCAAGCCCCCCGAGACTGGCAGGCCAAGGCCGCGCGGCGTGCGGCGCGCAAGGCGCGCGCGGCCACCGCGCTGGGCCCGGCCCTGCAAGGCAAGCGTGTCGCCACCGAGGCCCTGGTGCGCCTGCTGGATGCGGTGATCGAGCCCTTCGACCGCGTCGCCCTGGAAGGCAACAACCAGAAGCAGGCCGACTTCCTGGCCGACGGCCTGGTGCAGCTGGACCCGGCCCGCATCCACGACCTGCACATGGTGCAGTCGGTGCTGGCCCTGCCGCAGCACCTGGACGTCTTCGAGCGCGGCCTGGCCAGCCGGCTGGACTTCAGCTTCTCCGGCCCGCAGGGCGCGCGCCTGGCGCGGCTGGTGCAGGAGCGGCGCATCGCCATCGGCGCCATCCACACCTACCTGGAGCTGTTCTCCCGCTACTTCATCGACCTGAGCCCGCAGATCGCCCTGGTGGCCGCGCAGGCGGCCGATGCCGAGGGCAACCTCTACACCGGCCCCAACACCGAGGACACGCCGGCCATCGTCGAGGCCACCGCCTTCTCGGGCGGCCTGGTGATCGCCCAGGTCAACGAGTGGGTGGGGCCGGGGCAGACGCTGCCGCGCGTCGACATCCCGGGCGGCTGGGTGGACTTCGTCGTCGTCGCGCCGCAGCCCAATGTGATCGAGCCGCTCTTCACCCGCGACCCGGCGCAGATCAGCGAGATCCAGGTGCTGATGGCCATGATGGCCATCAAGGGCATCTACGCCGAGTACGGCGTGCAGCGCCTGAACCACGGCATCGGCTTCGACACCGCCGCCATCGAGCTGCTGCTGCCGACCTATGCCGAGGCCCTGGGCCTGAAGGGCAAGATCGCCAGGCACTGGGCGCTGAACCCGCACCCGGCGCTGATCCCCGCCATCGAGGCGGGCTGGGTGGAGTCCATCCACTCCTTCGGCTCCGAGCTGGGCATGGAGGACTACGTCCGCGCCCGCAGCGACATCTTCTTCACCGGCCCCGACGGCAGCCTGCGCAGCAACCGCGCGATGTGCCAGGCCGCCGGCCACTACGCCTGCGACCTCTTCATCGGCTCGACCCTGCAGATGGACCTGGACGGCAACTCCTCCACCGCCACCCTGGGCCGCATCGCCGGCTTCGGCGGCGCGCCCAACATGGGCGCCGACGCGCGCGGCCGCCGCCACGCCAGCCCGGCCTGGCTGAAGGCCGGCCGCGAGGCCCGCGCCGGCCGCCCCGGCGCGGCCGGCACGCCGCGCGGGCAGAAGCTGGTGGTGCAGATGGTGGAGACCTTCCGCGAGCACATGCAGCCCGCCTTCGTCGAACGCCTGGACGCCTGGCAGCTGGCCGAGCAGGCCGGCATGGCGCTGCCGCCGGTCATGATCTACGGCGACGACGTCAGCCACGTGCTGACCGAGGAGGGCCTGGCCAACCTGCTGCTCTGCCGCAGCGACGAGGAGCGCGAGCAGGCCATCCGCGGCGTGGCCGGCTACACCCCGGTCGGCCTGGCGCGCGATGCGCGCATGGTCGAGAACCTGCGCGACCGCGGCGTGATCCGCCGCCCGCAGGATCTCGGCATCGACCCGCGCGAAGCCACCCGCAACCTGCTGGCCGCGCGCAGCATGCGCGACCTGGTGCGCGCCTCCGGCGGCCTCTACCAGCCGCCCCGGCGCTTCCGCAACTGGTGAGCTTCGAGGACATCCCATGAGCCTTTCCCCGGGCTTCGAAACCCTGGACTTCCACTTCCCCGGCGGCCGGCCGGCCGGCGCCTTCGCGCCGGTGCTGGTCGGCGTGCCGGGCTCCGGCAACCTGGAGCTGCTGTTCGAGCCGGACGCCGCCCCGGGCTGCAGCGTGCATGTCGAGACCTCGGCGCGCGGCTTCGGCCCCATCTGGGCCGCCGTGCTGGCCGACTTCCACCGCCGCCACCCGCTGGCCGGGCTGCGCGTGTCCATCCACGACCTCGGCGCCACGCCCGCCGTCGTCAGCCTGCGCCTGGACCAGGCCGCCGCGGAGCTGCGCCCATGACCGCCCCCCTGAGCTTTGCCGAATGCACCGCCCGCGAACGCGTGGCCGCCCTGCTCGACCCCGGCAGCTTCCACGAATGGCTGCCGCCCGCCGAGCGGGTGATGAGCCCCCACCTGGCCGTGCTGGGCGTGCCGCCCGCCTTTGACGACGGCATCGTCATCGGCCGCGGCCACCTGGGCGGCCGGCCGGTGCTGCTGGCCGCGCAGGAAGGCGGCTTCCTCGGCGGCGGCGTGGGCGAGGTGCATGGCGCCAAGCTGAGCGGCCTGCTGCAGCGCGCCGCGGCCGAGCGGCCGGATGCCGTGCTGCTGCTGGCCGAATCCGGCGGCGTGCGGCTGCACGAGGCCAATGCCGGCCTGATCGCCGTGGCCGAAGTCATGCGCGCCCTGCTGGACTGCCGCGCCGCCGGCGTGCCGGTGATCGTGCTGATCGGCGGCGCCAACGGCTGCTTCGGCGGCATGGGCCTGGTGGCGCACTGCGCCGACCACCTGCTGATCAGCGACGTCGGCCGCCACGCCATGTCCGGCCCCGAGGTGATCGAGGCCAGCCACGGCGTGGACGAGTTCGACGCCCGTGACCGCGCCCTGGTCTGGCGCACCACCGGCGGCAAGCACCGCTGGCTGAGCGGCGACTGCGACGCCCTGCTCGACGACGACGTGGCCGCCTTCCGCGCCGCGGCCCTCGAGCGCCTGGGCGACTCGCGCCCGGTCACCCTCGACGCGCTGGAGGCCGAGCACGCCCTGCTGGCCGAGCGCCTGGCCCTGGCGCCCGAGGCCGACTGGCCCGGCGACGGCAGCGAGCCGGTGGCCTTCTGGGCCGCCCTCGGCGTGCCCGACGCCGCCCGCGTGCCCGAGCTGGACGCCGCCGCCCTGCGCCCCCTGCGCGCCCGCACGCTGGAAGGAGCGCCCCAATGAACTGGCAGGCCCTGCTCGACGCCCTCGCCGGCCCCGGCCACGACGTCCAGGTCGAGGACGAGGTGCTGCGCGGCACCCTCCGCTTCGACGGCCAGGACCTGGCCGTCATCGGCACCACCGACCACGCGCCCATCGGCGTGGCCCGCGCGCTGGCCCAGGCCCGCGCGGTGCTGGACACCGTGCGCGACCACCCCGGCCGGCCCATCCTGCTGCTGGTCGACACCCAGGGCCAGCAGCTGCGACGGCGCGACGAGATGCTCGGCATCCACCGCGCCATGGCCCACCTCGGCAAGGCCGTGGACCTGGCGCGGCGGCGCGGCCACCGCATCGTCGGCCTGGTCTACGACCAGGCCTTGTCGGGCGGCTTCCTCACCTCGGGCCTCATGGCCGACGTGTGCGACGCGCTGCCCGAGGCCGAGATCCGCGTGATGCGCCTGCCCGCCATGGCCCGCGTCACCAAGCTGCCGGAGGAAAGGCTGGCCGAGCTGTCGCGCGACAACCCCGTCTTCGCCCCCGGGGTGGACAACTACGTGGCCATGGGCGGCGTGCGCGCGCTCTGGTCGCCGCAGGACCTGGCCGCCGGCCTGCGCGCCGCCCTGGCCGCCAGCGGCCAGCCCGACCGCCGCGCGCTCGACGGCGCCGAACGCGGTGGCCGCAAGCTGGCCGCCGAGGTGATGCAGCGCGTGCGGAGCGCCGCATGAGCCCGCTGCGCCGCCACCAGCTCGCCTGGCCGACGGAGGCCGGCTGGCAGCGCCTGCTCGCCCGCCCCTGGGATGCCGAGGCCCGCGCCGCCCTGCAGCACTGGGCCGGGCAGGCCCTGCCGCTGGTCATCGGCCGCGGCCAGCCCGCCCCGGGCGAACTGGCCCTGGGCCTGCCGGCGCCGGCCCGCTTCGGCCGGCGGCGCCTGGCCCTGGGCCTGCCGCCCGGCGAGCTGCGCTTCCTCGACGACTTCCCCGCCCTGGACGCCCTGATCCGCAGCCTGCCGCGCTGGCACCGCGCCCCCTTCCGCCGCCTCGCCCTCGCGCTGCACGGGCTGGGCCTGCAGGCGCGGGTCTACGGCAGCCACGGCTGGCAGCTGATCACCGGCCTGGACCACCTGCGGCCGGGCTCCGACCTCGACCTCTGGCTGGCCGTGGCCGACAGCGCCGAAGCCGACCGCGCCGCCGCCGCCCTGGCCGGCTTCGAGGCCGCGCCCGGCCTGCCGCGGCTGGACGGCGAGCTGGTCTTCCCCGACGGACGCGCCGTCGCCTGGCGCGAATGGCGCCAGCAGCGCGCCCGCCAGCCCAGCGGCCCGGTGCTGGTCAAGCGCATCGACGGCCAGGCCCTGCAGGCCGCCGTGCCCGCCCTGTTCGACCGCCGCTGGCCCGCCCAGCAGGCCCTGGACGCACCCAGCCTGGAACGCTTCGAGGGCCGCATGCCCTGGATCGGCCGCCCCGCAGCGGCCCCGGCGGAACTGGCCGCATGAGCCGCCCGGCCCCCGCCCGGTCCGCCATGAATGTGGTCGTACTCGATGGCAACGATCCTGGGCTGCTGGCCCAGAGTTGGGC
>CAYSQO010000031.1:0-23212 GCA_964433315.1 uncultured Rubrivivax sp. | reverse complement strand
GGCGACGCCAAGAAGGTCGTCGAGGAAATGGTCAAGGCGGTGGAGTGAGGCGGCCGGGCCGGCCCGCCGCCGGCCCCCCGCAGCGCAGGAACGCCTCCTTCGGGAGGCGTTTTTCATGGGCGCGGCGCTGGGCTGCCGGGCAACGTTTGGCGGCTGTCAGCCGCACTGCCTATGCTCGGGCCATGCAGCCCAAGAACGCGGCCCCATGAAGCTGGCCCTGATCACCGACATCCACGCCAACCGCGAAGCGCTGGAGGCCGTGCTCGACCACGCCCAGGCCCAGGGCGCGAGCCAGCAGGCCTTCCTGGGCGACTTCGTCGGCTACGGCGCCGACCCCGGCTGGGTGGTCGACACCCTGCGCGAGCACATGGCCCGCGGCGCCTGGGCCGTCGGCGGCAACCACGACGAGGCCGTGGTGCGCGGCCCCTCGCCGCAGATGCATGCCGAGGCCCGCCACATCATCGGCTGGACCCGCGAGCAGCTCGACCCCGCGCAGCGCGACTTCCTGGCCGGCCTGCCGATGAGCCGCAGCGTCGAGCAGATGCTGTTCGTGCACGCCAACGCCCATGCGCCCGCGGAGTGGGGCTACATCGACAGCCGGGCCGAGGCCACGCGCAGCCTGCTGGCGACCCGGGCGCGGCTGGTCTTCTGCGGCCATGTGCACGAGCCGCGGCTCTACTACCTGTCGACCGTCGGCAAGAGCGGGGACTTCCACCCCACCCCCGGCATGCCGATCCCGCTGCTGCCGCTGCGGCAGTGGCTGGTGCTGCCGGGCTCCACCGGCCAGCCGCGCGACGGCAACCCCGCCGCGAGCTACGCCATCTACGACACCGAGGCCGGGATGCTGACCTTCCACCGCGTGCCCTACGACCACGAACTGGCGGCGGACAAGATCCGCCGCGCCGGCCTGCCGCCGCGCCAGGCCGAGCGCCTGCTGCACGGGCACTGAGGCGGCCATGGACAGCAGCACCTCGTTCACCGGCGGCCGCTTGCCCGACCTGCCCGAGCGTCAGCCCCTGAGCCCGGGCCAGGTCATCGACGGCTTCCGCCTGGAGGAGCGCCTGCACCAGGGCGGCATGGCGACGCTGTGGCGGGTGCGGCGGGTCGACGCGCCCGAGGGCGAGCCCGACGGCATGCCGCTGATCATGAAGGTGCCGCGCATCAAGGGCGGCGAGGATCCGGCCTCCATCGTCGGCTTCGAGGTCGAGCGGATGATCATGCCGACCCTGTCCGGGGTGCATGTGCCGGCCTTCGTGGCCAAGGGCGACTTCACGCGCCAGCCGCACATCGTGATGGAGCACATCCCGGGCGAGAGCCTGCGTGCGCGGCTGGACGAGGCGCCCCTGGCCCTGGACGAGGTGGTGGAGATCGGCTCGCGGGTGGCCACCGCCCTGCACGAGCTGCACCGCCAGCACGTGGTGCACCTGGACATCAAGCCCAGCAACATCCTGATGCGGCCCGACGGCACGGCGGTGCTGGTGGACTTCGGCCTGTCGCGCCACGACCACCTGCCCGACCTGCTGGACGAGGAGTTCACCCTGCCCATGGGCACCGGGCCCTACATGTCGCCGGAGCAGGTGCAGTTCGTCCGCAGCGATCCGCGCAGCGACCTGTTCGCGCTGGGCGTGATGCTCTACCACTTCACCACCGGGGAGCGGCCCTTCGGCGCCCCGACCTCGGTGCGCGGCCTGCGCAAGCGGCTCTACCTCGACCCGGTGCCGCCGCGCGCGCTGCGCAGCGACTGTCCGCCCTGGCTGCAGGAGGTGATCCTGCGCTGCCTGGAGGTGCGGCCCGACCGCCGCTACCAGAGCGCGGCCCAGCTGGCGCTGGACCTGCAGAACCCCGGCCAGGTCGCACTCGGCCGCCGCGCCGAGCGCCTGGCCCGCAGCAGCAGCTGGACCCGCTTCAAGCGCTGGTTCTTCGCGCTTGGCGCCGAGCCGGTGGTCGCCGCCACCGCCAGCGAGCAGGTCCGCACCAGCCCCATCGTGATGGCGGCCGTGGACATCGAAGGCGCCACCGGACCGCTGCTCGACAGCCTGCGCGAGACGGTGCGCCGCATCCTGCTCACCGAGCCCGGCGCCCGCCTGGCCTGCGTCAGCGTCATGCGCACGGCCCGCCTGGGCATGGACGAGAAGCTCGACAAGTCCGGCCACAGCCTGCACGTGAAGCAGCTGGTCAAGCTCAAGTACTGGGCCCGGCCGATCAGCAAGCGCCTGAATCTGGAGGAAGGCCGGCTGACCTTCCACGTGCTGGAGGCACCGGATGCGGCGGCGGCCGTCGTCGACTTCGCCCGCCGCAACCAGGTCGACCACATCGTCATGGGCGCGCGCGGCCAGTCCACCCTGCGGCGCTACCTCGGCAGCGTGTCCTCGCAGGTGGTGGCCGAGTCGGACTGCACCGTCACCGTGGTGCGCGCGGCCGAGGACTGAGCGGTCCCGCCGGCCCGGGCTTCCCCCCGGCGGGCTCGTGAGCTTTTCCCGCAGCCATCCGCCCCACCCTGCGTAGCGTGCGGCAGGCCCGCATTTCACCGGGCTTGGGGCGAACGGGATGATCGAGCTGGATCAGATGCAACTGCGCTTCGGCCGCTTCACGGCGGTCGAGAGCCTGAGCCTGAGCGTGCCCGCGGGCGAGCTCTTCGGCTTCCTGGGCCCCAACGGCGCCGGCAAGACGACGACGATGCGCGTGCTCAGCGGCGCGCTGCGCGCCAGCGGGGGCCGCGTGCGGGTGGCCGGCTGCGAGCTGCCGCGCGAGCTGGACAAGCTCAAGCCGCGCATGGCCTGCGTGCCCGATGCGGACACGCATTACGAAGACCTCAGCGCGCGCGAGAACCTGCAACTCTTCGCGCGGCTCTACGGGGTCGACCCGCGTGCGGTGGATGCCTGGCTCGCACGGGTCGAGCTCAGCGAGGCCGCCGACCTGAAGGTGCGCAGCTACTCGCGCGGCATGAAGAAGAAGCTGCTGATCGCGCGCGAGCTGATGCATGCGCCGCAGGTCATCTTCCTGGACGAACCCACCGCCCATCTCGACCGCCATGCCATCGGCCGCGTGCATGCGCTGCTGCGCGAGCAGGTGGCCGAGGGCCGCACCGTCTTCCTGACCACCCACGACATGGACGAAGTCGAGGCCCTGTGCGACCGGGTGGCCCTGATCGCCCATGGCCGCCTGCTGGCCTGCGACACGCCGGCCCGGCTGATCGCCCGCCACGCGCAGCGCTGGTGCGAGGTGCAGTACGAGAGCGAAGGCCGCAGCCAGCGCCTGAGCCTGCGCATGGATGACGCGGCCGAGCGCGAACGGCTCGCCGCCCTGCTGCGCACGCATCCGCATCTGCGCATGCACACCCGCGAACCGGCCTTCGAAGAAGTGTTCCGCAGCCTGACGGCCGCCGCCAGCGCCGCCCGCGGGGTGCCGGCATGAGCGCCGGCCTGCCGCAGCCGCGCCCGCCCGGCGCGCTGCGCGCGCTGCTCGTGCTGCTCGGCAAGGAGCTGCTGCGCCTGCGCCGCAATCCGGCGGCGCTGATGGCCGTGGGCCTGCTGGTGCTGATGAGCGTGCTGGTCAGCCTGGAGACGCGCAGCGGTCAGGCCCAGCAGCGCGCCGAGGCGCGCTTGGCCCGGCTGCCCTGCTGGATCGTGCATCCGCCGGGCGATGCCTTCGCCGCCTACCTGCAGCGCCATGCCGGGCCGCGGCTGCCGGTGGCGTTCGTCGCGCGCGAGCAGCCGCAGGCCAGCGCCTATCCGCGCGGCCTGCCCTGCGCGGCCGAGATCGGCCCGGTGCAGTCGCGCCAAGCCCAGGGCCTCAAGCCCCTGCGCCGCATCGTCTTCCGTCATGGCGAGGACCGTGCACGCAGCGAGCAGCTCGCGCGCTGGGTGCTTTCGGGCCTGGCTGCCCAGGCCCTGGACGCGAACGTCGAGCAGGGCCTGCAGCCCTTCCCCGCCGGTCATGCCCTGCCGTCGCCGGGCGGTCTGGCCAAGCTGGACCTGGGCAGCGGCCAGACCCGGGCCCTGGTCGGCACCATGCTGCTTTACTCGGCGCAGTTCTTCGTGGCCTGCGCACTCTTCATCTCCTTCGCCGCGCACGAGCGCGAACGCGGCATCGCCCAGGCGCTGGCCCTGAGCCCGGTGGGCCCCGGCCTGGCCCTGCTGGCCAAGTTCATCTTCCACCTGGGCCTGGCTGCGGCGGCCTGCGCGCTGATGCTGGCGGTGCTGGCGCCGCGCCTGCTGGGCAGCGGGGTGCTGTGGGGCGTGCTGCTGCTGATGGGCCTGGGCCTGAGCGCGGTGGCCACCCTGGTGGTCAGCTTCAGCCGCAGCCAGACGGCGGCCAGCCTGCTCGGCTTCTGCTACCTGATGACGGTGGGCGCGGTCTTCGCGCTCTCGGGCAGCTTCCCGGCCTTCCAGGGCCTGCGCCTGCTGATGTTCGAGCACCATGCCCTGCAGGGCCTCAATGCCCTGCTCGGCCCGCGCGGGCCGGAGACCGCGCAGCGCCTGGTCGAGGGCCTGCTCGGCCTGGGCCTGACGGTGCCGCCCCTGCTGCTGGCCGCGGCCCTGGCCTGGAGCCGGCGCGGCTGGCGCCAGGGCTGAGAGCGTGCGCGCGAGGGGCGCGCCGAGGGCGGCCGCCGCACGCCGGGCTGACACGGACGCGACACGCGGCTTTCACGGCCCGCCGCCACAGTGCGCGGCATCCAGCTGCCCCCCACGGGGCGCCGCCCGCCTGCCGCTCCCGGAATGCCCACCATGTCCCGACTCACCCGCCCGGCCCGCCCGCGGCTCGCCCCGCTGGCGCTGGCCCTCGCCGCCCTGCTGGGCGCCCCCGTGGTCGCCCAGAGCCTGCCCGCCCTCGTCATCAGCCAGGTCTACGGCGGCGGGGGCAACAGCGGCGCGACGCTCAACAAGGACTTCGTCGAGATCTTCAACCGCGGCAGCAGTACGGTCAGCCTGAGCGGCTGGTCGCTGCAGTACGCCTCGGCCACCGGCACCGGCAGCTTCGCCAGCAACAGCCCGCTGGCCCTGCCGGCGCTCACGCTGCAGCCCGGCCAGTACCTGCTGCTGGGCCTGGCCGGCGGCGCCAACGGCGCGGCCCTGCCCACGCCGGACCGCGAGGGCACCATCGCCGCCGCCGCGGCCAACGGCAAGTTCGTGCTGGTGGCACCCGACGCGAGCGGCGCGGCCAGCGGCCTGGCCTGCAACGGCGGCAGCGCCACCAGCAGCCCCTGCGACGCGGCGCAGCTCGCGCGCATCGCCGACGCCGTGGGCTACGGCACGGCCAACTTCTTCGAGGGCGGCGGCGCCGCCCCGGCGCTCAGCGCCACCCTGGCCGCCCTGCGCGCCGGGGGCGGCTGCACGGACAGCAACCACAACGGCCGGGACTTCACCACGGCCCTGCCGGCGCCGCGCAACAGCGCCTCGCCGCTGAACCCCTGCAGCGTCACCCCGCCGCCGGTCGACGCGCCGATCGTGCCGAGCTGCGCCGACCTCAGCCTGAAGTCTGGCCAGGCCGGCAGCGCGGCGCAGACGGCGCGGGATCCGGACAGCGTGGTCAACGCCGTCAGCGTCGTCGGGGTCCTGCCCGCGGGCCTGACGCTGGGCCTGCCCAGCCCGGCCACCGGCCCGGGGGGCACGGCCAGCGTCACGCTCAACGCCTCGGCCAGTCTGGCGGCCGGCAGCCATCCGGTGGTGCTGCAGTGGGCCAACGACAGCGGCCAGACGGCCCGCTGCACGGCCACCGTCACCGTGGAAGCACCGGCCCTCGCGCTGACCGCCATCCCGGCGATCCAGGGCGTCGGCGCGCGCAGCCCGCTGGTGGGCCAGACGGTCAGCACCGAAGGCGTGGTGACCCTGGTGCTGAACAACGGCTTCTTCCTGCAGGACCCGGTGGGCGACGGCAACCCGCTCAGCTCGGACGGCCTCTTCGTCTTCACGGGCGCAACCCCGACGGTGGCCGCCGGCGACCGCGTGCGGGTCGGCGGCACGGTGATCGAGTTCGACGTCAGCGGCACCGCCGCCAATCCCGCCGCCGAGGCCCGCCCGCTGACCGAGATCGGCGGCAGCCCGACGGTCGTCAAGCTGGGCACGGCCGCGCTGCCGGCGCCGGTCGCGGTGGACCTGCTCACCCAGGGCGGCGATCTGCTGGAGCGGGTCGAGGGCATGCTCGTCACGCTGCGCGGCCCGCTGACCGTCAGCCAGAACTTCTTCCTCGGCCGCTACGGCCAGCTGACCGTGGCCGCGGGCGAACGCCCGGAGACGCCGACCAACCGCCACCGCCCGGGCCCCGAGGCCCAGGCCCTGGCCGAGGCCAACGCCCGCCGCAGCCTGCTGCTCGACGACGGCAGCAGCCTGCAGAACCCCAACCCCATCCCCTTCCTGGGCGCGGACGCCACCGTGCGCGCCGGCGACACCACGGCGCAGCTGACCGGGGTGATCGACTTCGGCCTGGCGACGGCCAGCAGCGATGGCCCGGTCAGCTACCGCCTGCAGCCCACGCAGACGCCCGTCTTCAGCCGGGCCAACCCGCGCAGCCCCGAGCCGCCGGCCGTCGGCGGCAGCCACAGCGTGGCCAGCTTCAACCTCCTGAACTACTTCACCACCTTCACCGACGGCCGCAGCGCCGACGGCGCCAGCGGCCAGGGCTGCAGCCTGGGCCACTCGGTCAGCGCCGGCAACTGCCGCGGCGCGAGCAACTTCGCCGAGTTCCAGCGCCAGCAGGCCAAGCTGGTCGCGGCGATCAAGGCCCTGAACGCCGACGTGCTGGGCCTGATCGAGCTGCAGAACAACGGCATGACGGCGGTCCAGCGCCTGGTCGACGCGCTCAATGCCGAGCTGGGCGGCCCGGTCTATGCCGCCGTGCCCGACCCGGCCAGCGGCACCGGCAGCGACGCGATCAAGACCGCGCTGATCTACCAGCCGGCCCGGCTCGGCCTGCTGGGCGCCTCGCTCAGCGACACGGCCGCGGTGCACAACCGGCCGCCGGTGGCGCAGACCTTCCAGACGGCGGCCGGCACCCGCTTCACCGTGGTGGTGAACCACTTCAAGTCCAAGGGCTGCGATGGCGCCAGCGGCGCCGACCTGGATGCGGGCGACGGCCAGGGCTGCTTCAACGCCACCCGCGTGGCCCAGGCCCACGCGCTGCTGGGCTTCATCGGCCGCCTGCAGGCCGCCCGGCCCGGGGTGCCGGCCACGCCGGAAGTGATGGTGCTGGGTGACCTGAACGCCTATGCGCAGGAAGACCCGATCGCCACCCTGCGCGCCGCTGGCCTGGTCGACGAGATCGGCCGCGACAAGCGCTTCGGCTACTCCTTCGTCTTCGACGGCGCAGCCGGGCGGCTGGACCATGCCCTGAGCAGCCCGGCCCTGGCGGCCCGGGTGGTGAAGGCCGACGAGTGGGCGATCAACGCCGACGAGCCCTCGGTGCTGGACTACAACACCGAGTTCAAGCCCGACGACCGCTACCGCCCCACGCCCTTCCGCGCCTCGGACCACGACCCGGTCAAGGTCGGCCTGAACCTGGCGCCGGCCCTGCAGGCGGCCGGCCCGCGCGGGCCGGTGAACGGCACGGCCGGGGACGACGTCATCGTCGCCGGCGAGGGCGCCAACAGCGTGCAGGGCGGCCCGGGGGCGGATGTCTTCGTGATCCGCAGCCTGCGCGAGGCCGGCGACACGGTGCTGGACTTCACCCCCGGCGTGGACCGCATCGAACTGGCCGAGCTGATCGCCGCCCAGGGCCTGGGCGGCCGCGACCTGATCGCCAGCGGCCACCTCGTGCTGCAGGACAGCGCGCGCGGCCTCGGGCTGCTGTTCGACGCCGACGGCAGCGCCGGCCCCGGCCGGCCGGTGCTGCTGGTCCTGCTGAGCGGCGTGGCCCGCGCGCAGATCCAGCCCGGCCGCGACCTGGGCCTCTGAGGCCCCGCCCACCCGCTTCCTCCTTCCGCCCAGCCTGCCGGGCCCCCGCCGGGGCCGGCCCCGGAGACCCACCATGCCCCGCTTCCCCCTGTGCCCGATGAAGCTGCCGCGCCGCGGCCATGCCCTGCTGCTGAGCCTGGCCCTGGCCCTGCCGGCCGCCGCCCAGGCCGCACCGCTCAACGGCAGCTTCGAAGCCGGGCTGAGCGGCTGGACCGTGCTGGGCGATGCCGCCGCGGCGAGCTCGCCGGCCGCCACCGACGGCAGCCGCCTGGCCTGGATCGGCACCGCCTCGGCCACCCTGGCCGACGACGCCCCGCAGCCGGCGGGCCACGCCAACCTGAGCGGCCAGGAGCCGCTGCCGGTGGGCACGGCCGGCGGCCTGGAGGAGGGCCTGGGCCTGGCGATCGGCGCCCTGGATCCGGACGCCGCAGGCTTCGTCTTCGCGATCGAGGGCTCGGCCCTGATGCAGGACTTCGTCACCGCCGCGCCGGGCCTGCTGCGCTTCGACTGGCGCGTCGACAGCCTGGATCCGCTGGCCGGCACCGCCTCGGGTGACCGCGCCTTCGTGCTGCTCGACGGCGTGCTGACCGTGCTTGGCGGCCCCGGCAGCGGCAGCTTCAGCCAGCTGCTGGGGGCGGGCAGCCACCGCCTGGCCTTCGGCGTGATCGACGTGCTGGACGCCCTGGGCAGCACCCGCCTCGGGGTCGACGCCGTGCAGGTCGCCGCGCCCGTGCCGGAGCCTTCGAGCTGGGCCCTGATGCTGGCCGGCCTGGCCGCCGCCGGCTTCACCGTGCAGCGGCGCAGCCGGCGCTGAGCGCCGCGCGGCCACGGTCGCGCCGCGGACGGCGGGGCTTCCGACAGAATCCCGGGCAGGGCGGCCCTGCCGGCCGCCGCCGGAGAGCCCCATGAGCGACGACTTCTTCGCCCCGCCCCCGTTCAACGCGGCCTCCAGCCTGGAGCGCATGCGCCGCGCCCTGCGCGAGAAGCGCAGCCTGACCGAGCGCGGCGCGGCGCGCTTCGACTGGCGCGGCCAGCCGGCGGTGGAAATGGCCATCGACGGTGCGGTGATCCGCGCCCGGGTGGCCAAGCATCCGATGCGCTCGACCGACTGGCAGCTGCGCACCCTGGGCGACGGCGCCCAGGTGCGGCACTGGATCGAGGACACGCTGCGCCAGGTCGAGCGCTGGTCCGACGACGACTGAGAGCGACCCGGCCCTGGGGCTCGGCCTTACGTAGTTCCCGCCGACGCAGCCGGCATGGGGGCCCCTAGCATCGCGCCACCGCGGCCGGAGCCGGTCGCTGCTGACAAGGAGTTCGCGATGAAGAAGCTGCTGATTGCCCTGAGCGCCACCCTCGCCGCCGGTGCGGCCCTGGCCGAGTACCCGGAAAAGCCGATCACCATCATCGTGCCCTTCGCGGCCGGCGGCCCGACCGACAAGGTCGCCCGCGACCTGGCGGAGGCCCTGCGCAAGCCGCTGAACGCCACCCTGGTGATCGAGAACGTCGGCGGTGCCGGCGGCACCCTGGGCGCCGGCCGGGTGGCCAAGGCCGCCAACGACGGCTACACCCTGCTGCTGCACCACATCGGCATGGCCACCGCGCCGGCCCTGTACCGCAACCTCAGCTACAAGGTGCTGGACGACTTCGAGTTCCTCGGCCTGATCAACGAAGTGCCGATGACGCTCATCGCCAAGCCGACGATGCCGGCCGCGAACTACGCCGAACTCGTCAAGTGGCTCGAAGCGAACAAGGGCAAGGTCAACCTGGCCAACGCCGGCCTGGGTTCGGCCTCGCACCTGTGCGGCCTGATCTACCAGAGCACGATCAAGATCGACATGACCACCGTGCCCTACAAGGGCACCGGCCCGGCCATGACCGACCTGATCGGCGGCCAGGTCGACCTGATGTGCGACCAGACCACCAACACCACCGCGCAGATCGAGGGCGGCAAGGTCAAGGCCTACGCCGTGACCACGCCGCAGCGCCTGGGCACGCCGTCGCTGAAGGCCCTGCCGACCCTGGACGAGGCCGGTCTCAAGGGCTTCAACGTCAGCATCTGGCACGGTCTCTACGCGCCCAAGGGCACGCCCAAGGCGGTGCTGGACAAGGTGAACGCGGCCCTCAAGGTCGCGCTGAAGGACGCCGAGTTCCACAAGCGCGAGGAGGCGCTGGGCGCGGTCATCGTCAACGACGCCCGCGTGAACCCGGCCGAGCACAAGGCCTTCGTCGCCGCCGAGGTGGCGAAGTGGACGCCGGTCATCAAGGCCGCCGGCCAGTACGCCGACTGAGGACCGAGCCGGCCGCGGGCCCTCGGCCCGCCGGCTCCGTCCGGCACCCTGCCCTGCTCGCGAAAAAGGCCACCCTCGGGTGGCCTTTCTGCTTGCCCCGGGGCCGCCGCGGCGGCCCGCGGGCTCAGACCCGGCGGGCCAGCGCCTCGGCCAGGCCGGTGTAGCTGCCGGGGCTCATGGCCAGCAGGCGGGCCTTGGCCGCGGCGGGCATGTCCAGGGCCTCGATGAAGGCGCGCATGGTCTCGGCGGTGATGGCCTTGCCGCGGGTCAGTTCCTTGAGCTGCTCGTAGGGCTGGGGCAGGCCGTGGCGGCGCATCACCGTCTGGATGGGCTCGGCCAGCACTTCCCAGGCGGCGTCGAGGTCGGCGGCCAGGGCGGCCGCGTTGACCTCCAGCTTGCCCAGGCCGCGGGCCAGGCTGTCCCAGGCCAGCAGGGCATAGCCCAGGGCCACGCCCATGTTGCGCAGCACGGTGGAATCGGTCAGGTCACGCTGCCAGCGGCTGATCGGCAGCTTCTGGCTGAGGTGGCTCAGCAGGGCGTTGGCCAGGCCCAGGTTACCTTCGGCGTTCTCGAAGTCGATGGGATTGACCTTGTGCGGCATGGTCGAGCTGCCGATCTCCCCGGCCTTGAGCTTCTGCTTGAAGTAGCCCAGGCTGATGTAGCCCCAGACGTCGCGCGAGAAGTCGATCAGGATGGTGTTGGCGCGGGTGACGGCGTCGAACAGCTCGGCCATCCAGTCGTGCGGCTCGATCTGGATGGTGTGCGGGTTGAAGACCAGGCCCAGCGGGCCTTCGACCACCCCGCGGGCGAAAGCCTCCCAGTCGATCTCGGGGTAGGCGGCGAGGTGGGCGTTGTAGTTGCCGACCGCGCCGTTCATCTTGGCCAGGGGCTGCACGGCGGCGATGCGCGCCCGGGCCGTGGCCAGGCGGGCGACGACGTTGGCAATCTCCTTGCCCACCGTGGTCGGGCTGGCGGTCTGGCCGTGGGTGCGGCTGAGCATCGGCAGCGCGGCATGGGCATGCGCCATGGCCGTCAGGGTGGCGAGCAGGCCGTCCAGGGCCGGCAGCAGCACCTCGCGGCGGGCGGCGCTGAGCATCAGCGCGTGGCTGGTGTTGTTGATGTCCTCGCTGGTGCAGGCGAAGTGCACGAACTCGGCCGCGGCCTCCAGCTCGGGCTGCCCGGCGAACTGGGCCTTCAGCCAGTACTCGACCGCCTTGACGTCGTGGTTGGTGGTCTTCTCGATGTCCTTGATGGCCTGGGCATCGGCCTCGCTGAAACGCTCGACCCGGGCCAGCAGGTGGGCGCGGGCCGGCGCGGACAGGGGCTTGAGCTCGGGCAGGCCGGCATCGGACAGGGCGATGAACCAGGCCACCTCCACCTGCACCCGGCGATGCATCAGGCCGAACTCGGACAGCAGCGGACGCAGCGCGGCCAGCTTGCCGGCGTAGCGGCCGTCGAGCGGCGACAGGGCGGTCAGGGCGCTGAAGGCGGGGGTGGAGGTCATGACAGGCGGGAACAAGGAGCAGGCCGGCAGGGGCCGGGGTAACCCGCAATTTTAGGCGGCCTCCCCCCCGGCAGGGCGTGGACGCCCGGCGACAGCCCGTTCCGGGGCCTTTCAGGGTGGATGGCAGAATCTTCCTGACACCTGCACCCGCAGGCGCCGCCTTCTGTCTGCCCCATGAAATTGATCGGTTCCCTCACCAGCCCCTACGTCCGCAAAGTGCGGGTCGTGCTGGCCGAGAAGAAGCTCGACTACAAGTTCGTGCAGGAGAACGTCTGGGCCGCCGACAGCACCATCGCCGAGGCCAATCCGCTCGGCAAGGTGCCCTGCCTGGTCATGGAGGGCGGGGAGGCGATCTTCGACTCGCGCGTGATCGTCGAGTACGTCGACACCCTGTCCCCGGTCAGCAAGCTGCTGCCCGGCAGCGGCCGCGAGCGGGTCGAGGTCCGCACCTGGGAGGCCCTGGCGGACGGCCTGCTCGACGCGGCCGTCGCCGCCCGGCTCGAGGCCACCTGGCCCGGCCGCAGCGACGGTGAACGCTCGCAGGCCTGGATCGACCGCCAGCTCGGCAAGGTCCACGCCGCGCTCAAGGCCATGAGCCAGGGCCTGGGTGACCGCCCCTGGTGCGTCGGCGGCAGCACCCACCTGGGTCTGGCCGACATCGCGGTGGGCTGCGCCCTGGGCTACCTCGACTTCCGCAACCCGGAGATCGACTGGCGCGACCGCCACCCCAACCTCGGCAAGCTCTTCGAGAAGCTGGCCCAGCGGCCGAGCTTCCTCGACACCGCGCCGCCCGCGGCCTGAGGCCGCTGCCGGGCCTCAGGGCCGCGGCGGCAGGTGCAGCTCCACCGTCCAGCCCTCGTCCGAAGGGCCGCTCAGCAGGCTCGCCCCCAGGGCGGCGGCACGCCGCTCCATGTTGGCCAGGCCGCGGCCCTTGTGCAGGCCCTCCGGCACGAAGAGCGGCAGCTCGGGCCCCTCGGCCTGCTGGCGGCGCTGCAGGCCGTTGTCGATCACGCTCAGGCAGACGCCATGGTCCGCAGGCTGCACGGGCGACTCGGGCGGCGGATCGTCGGCCGGCGGCGGCTCGGGCGGCGCCCCCTCGGCCCAGCGCTCGACGGCCAGCTCGGACGGCGTCTCGGTCGGCAGCCGGCCCGGGGGCTCGGGCGGTTCGGGCACCCGCGGCGCCAGGCGCAGCCAGACGGTGCTGGCCTGGGCGTGCTTGATCACATTGGTCAGCGCCTCGCGGACGATGCGCAGCACCTGCAGGGTGTCGGTGGCCGGCAGCGACCAGTCGATCACCGCATCGCTGGGCTGCCAGACCAGGCGGATGCCGGCCGCGCGCAGGGAGGGCTCGACCCGGAAGCGCAGCTCGGCCAGGGCCTCCACCAGCGGCCGGCGGTCGGTCTCCAGCGAATCCAGGGCCAGGCGCAGCTCAACCAGGCAGTCGTCGAGCGCCGCGCGCAGCTCGCGCAGGGTCTCGGCCGAGGGCGGCGGCGGAACCGGCTCGGCCGGCGGCCGCGGGACGGGGCCCTCGGCCGACTCGCTGCGCTGGGCCTGCTGGGTCAGGGCCATGGCCGCGACCAGGCGGCCGCCCAGGCCGTCGTGCATCTCGCGCAGGATGCGGTCGCGCTCGGTGCGGGTGGCCTGCTCGCGTTCGCGCTCGCGCGCGCCGTCGAAGGCGCGGGCCAGCTCGGCCTCCTTCTGCGCCACCCGGTCGGCCAGGTTGCGGTTGAGGGCCTGCAGGCCGCGCGCGGAGCGGGCGAAGTCGTCCACCACCGTCCAGGCCAGCACCGCCAGCAGGGCCAGGATGGTGTAGCGCCCCCAGGAGACGGCGCCGTAGTCGTACATCACGCGGAAGACCCACAGGTCGCGGGCCCCGACCACCAGGCAGGCCAGGGCCGCGACGGCCAGCAGCACGGCGGCCAGCTGGCGGTCGCGGGCGGCACGCAGGATGAGGGCCCCGCCCACCAGGATCAGCACGCCCTGGCTGCCGGCCAGCACCGCGGTGCGCAGGCCCGGCTGCACGCTGAGCCAGCCCAGGACGGTCAGCAGCAGGGCGACGATGGCCCAGCCCGCCAGCAGACGGCGCGCGCGCGGCCCGTCGCGGCCGACCACGGCCAGCGCGTAGAGGCTCATCAGCACGACGAACCAGGCGTAGGAGACCTGGAACAGGACGGCGAGGATGGGCGACCAGGCCTCGCTGCCCCCGGGCTCGAAGGCCGTCACCCGCCAGGCCCACAGCAGGCTGCCGACCCCGAAGCAGGCGTAGCCGAAATGCCGCACCCGCGAGGCCAGCAGCAGCGCCAGGGCGCCCATCACCGCGGCCGCCGCGCCCAGGGCCCAGGCGCCCCGGCTCTGCAGCTGGCCGAGCGCGACCTGGCGCGGCTCCAGCAGCTCCAGCGGGCCGACCCACAGGCGCGACAGGCCGGCCTCGCGGCGCGGCTCGCCATGGACCTCCAGCTCCAGCACATTGCCGCGGCTGCGCAGCAGGGCCGGCGGCAGGGCCACCAGGATGGGCTGCTGCGAGACATCGGGCAGCGGGTGGCGCAGCGTGCTGCCGAACTGGGCGATGGGCTCGCCGTTCAGCTCGACCCGCAGCACCAGGCCGACGCGGGGAATGAAGAGCGCGGCCGGCCCGGCCTGCAGGGCGGCGGGGTCCAGGTCGATGCGGTAGCGCACGCCGCCGTCGCGGCGCGGCGCGCTGCGCTCCCAGGCGTCCGGCAGGCGGATCTCGCGCGGCGGCTCGCCCGGCACCAGCAGGGTGGCCTTCTCGACCCGCTGCACCGCCGGCTCGGGCGGCCCGTCCAGGCCCCCGCAGGCGGCCAGCAGCAGCGCCGCCAGCAGCAGGGCCAGGGCACGGACGAGGCGGCTCACCGGCCGGCGTGGCGGTCGGTGCGCTGGCTGAGCTGCAACTTGCGGTAGACGTTGCGAACCTCCAGCGCCACGCCGCGGGCGCTCAGGCCCACGCGCTCGGCGATCTCCTCGGGCACGAAACCCTGGGCGACCAGGCGCAGCACCTGCAGCTCCAGGGCCGTCACCTCGTGGCGGCTGGCCACCAGCGGCGCCTCCAGGCCGAGCGCGGCGTCGAAATCTCCTTCGGGGCCGGCCGGCTCGGGGGCGGCCGGCGGGGCCACGGCGGCCGCCGGCTCGGCCCGGCCCTCGAAGCGATTGAGCAGCTGCCGGGCGATGGCCGGCGAGATCGGCGATTCGCCGCGCGCGGCCTGCTCCACGGCGACGACCAGCTCCTCGGTCGTGCAGCCCTTGAGGAAGTAGCCGTCGGCACCGGCCTCGATGGCGCGCAGCACGCGGATCTCGTCGCCGAAGACCGAGAAGACCAGGATGTGCGGGTGCCAGACGCCCTCGATGGCCGGGGCGGCGCTCAGCTCGGCGATCAGCTCGGTGCCGTCGCCGTCCGGCAGGCCGAGGTCGGACAGCAGCACGTCGGGCCGCAGGCGCGGCAGCTCCTCGCGCGCCTGCTCCAGCCGGGCGGCGTGCCCGACGCAGCGCAGGCGGGCGGTCTGGTTGAGCGCCTCGCGCACGTGTTGGGCAATCAGCGGATCGTCTTCGACCAGGTAAACCGTCAGCACCATTTCTCCTCGGCAAGTTCTCGCGCGTCGGGCCTCCTGCCGCCGCGATACGCGACGAACTCCCCACGATGACGGGGGCGATTGTGGCGTCGCCGCGGCCGGCCGTCGCCGTCCGCCCCGATGCGGCGGCGCGCCGCCCCGGGCCCGGGGGGCGGAGTCCCCCACCCCGGCACCGGGGCGCGGCCCGCAAGGCTGCGGCTAAACTCAATGCACAGCGCCGATTTGTTCCGGCTTGCGGGCGCTCAAGAAATGCAGCTAAACAGGGGCCCGCGATCCCAGCACCGCCCGGCCTCGCTAGCGCAGCGACGCCGGGTTTTCGTTTTTCTGGACGCCTGAGAACACCGTGGATTTCCCGAGCAGCGTGGGCGAGGTAACGCCCCGGACCCTCCGGCTCGACCACCCGCTGCCCCTGCGCAGCGGCGCCTCGCTGGCGCCGGTCGAGCTGGTCTACGAGACCTACGGCACGCTCAACGCCGCGCGCGACAACGCGGTGCTGGTCTGCCATGCGCTCAATGCCAGCCACCACGCCGCGGGCCGGCATGCCGACACGCCGCGCAGCGAGGGCTGGTGGGACAACCTGATCGGTCCCGGCAAGCCGCTGGACACCCGCCGCTTCTTCGTGATCTGCATGAACAACCCGGGCTCGTGCTTCGGCTCGACCGGGCCGACGCACCCGAACCCGGCCACCGGCCAGCCCTGGGGCGCCGACTTCCCGGTGGTCCAGGTGGAGGACTGGGTCGATGCCCAGGCCCGGCTGCTCGATGCCCTGGGCATCGACACCCTGGCCGCGGTGATCGGCGGCAGCCTGGGCGGCATGCAGGCCCTGGCCTGGACGGTGCAGTACCCGGCGCGGGTGCGGCATGCGGCGGTGATCGCCTCGGCCCCGGCCCTGTCGGCGCAGAACATCGCCTTCAACGAGGTCGCGCGGCGCGCGATCGTGACCGACCCCGACTTCCACGACGGCCACTACCTGCGCCACGGCACGGTGCCCAAGCGGGGCCTCCGGGTGGCGCGGATGATCGGCCACATCACCTACCTGTCCGACGACGTGATGGCCAGCAAGTTCGGCCGCGAGCTGCGCAACGGCAACCTCGCCTACACCACGCAGGGCATCGAGTTCCAGGTCGAGAGCTACCTGCGCCACCAGGGCGACAAGTTCAGCGAGTACTTCGACGCGAACACCTACCTGCTGATCACGCGCGCGCTCGACTACTTCGACCCGGCGCGGGCGCACGGCGGCTCGCTGCGCCGCGCCCTGGCCGCCGCGCAGGCCAAGTTCCTGGTGGTCAGCTTCACGACCGACTGGCGCTTCTCGCCGCAGCGTTCGCGCGAGATCGTCAAGGCCCTGCTCGACAACCGGGCCGAGGTCAGCTACGCCGAGATCGACGCGCCGCACGGCCATGACGCCTTCCTGATGGACGATCCGCGCTACCACGGCGTGCTGCGCCAGTGGTTCGAGCGCATCGCCCGGACCCTGTCGGACGCGAAGGAGCAGGCCGCATGAACCCGCGCGGAGACTTCGAACAGATCGCCCGCATGGTGCCGCCCGGCGCCCACGTGCTGGACCTGGGCTGCGGCGACGGCAGCCTGCTGGCCCTGCTGCGCGACACCCGCGGCTGCACCGGCTACGGCATCGAGCTGGACGACGCGAAGGTCGAAGCCTGCGTGGCCCGCGGCGTGAACGTGATCCAGCGCAACCTGGAGGAAGGGCTGTCCCTGTTCCAGGACAACGCCTTCGACGTGGTGCTGCAGCTCGAAACCCTGCAGCACCTGCGGCGCACCGAGCTGATGCTGCGCGAGACGGTGCGCGTCGGCCGCATGGGCATCGTCAGCTTTCCGAACTTCGCGCACTGGCCCAATCGCCTGCGGGTGCTGGCCGGGCGCATGCCGGTGACCCAGGCCCTGCCCTACCAGTGGTACGACACGCCGAACATCCGGGTCGGCACCTTCGCCGAGTTCGAGATCCTGGCCCGCCAGCAGGGCCTGCGGCTGCGCGATGCCTTCGGCCTCGACGGCGGCCGGCGCATCGACTGGCGGCCGAACCTGCGCGCGCCGACGGCGGTGTTCAGCTTCGAGCGCGGCTGAAGCCGAAGCCGCGACGGCAGGCCGCCCGCCGCCCGGCGGGGGCCCGGCCCGGACCGCGGGTGCCGGCCCGCAGGGGGCCGCGGGCCCCGCCGATCAGCGGCGGTCTGCCGCGGCCAACGGAGCCGCGGCAGGCAGGCTGGCGGCGTCCCAGCCGCCCCCCAGGCTGCGGTAGATCGCGACCAGGGCGGTCGCCACCTCGGTGCGGGCCTGGGTCTCGGCCTCGCGACTGGCCAGGGCTTCGCGCTGGGCGTCGAGCACGCTGAGGTAGTCGCTGATGCCGGCCTCGTGGCGCAGCGTCGCCAGGCGCAGGGCCTCCTGGGTCTGGCGGGTGGCCTCGGCCAGGCGCGCGGCACGCTCGCTGCCGCGGCTGTAGTCGCTGAAGGCGGCCTCGGTCTCCTCCAGCGCCACGGCCACGGCCTGGTCGTAGCGGGCCAGGGCCTGGGCGCTGCGCGCCTCGGCCGCGGCCACGCGGGCCCGCAGCGAGCCCGCATCCAGGGGCGCCCACTGCAGGGCCGCGCCCAGGGTGTAGACGCCGGCCCCGGCACGGGCCAGGCCGCCGACGGTGGCGGCGTTCAGGCCGAGCAGGCCCGAGAGCGAGACCTTGGGAAAGAGATCGGCCGTGGCCACGCCGATGCGCGCGGTGGCGGCGGCCAGCTCGCGCTCGGCGGCGATCAGGTCGGGACGGCGCTGCAGCCAGGCGGCCGGCGTGCCGACCGGCAGCGCGGCCAGATCGGTCAGCGGCAGGGCCGGCAGCGGGGCCGGCGGGGCCAGCTGCGCCAGCAGCTCGCCGTGCGGCTGCGCGCTGAGCGTGGCGAGGTGGAAGGCCTGGCGCTCGATGCCGGCCCGCAGCGCGGGCAGGGCGGCCTCGGTGCTGGCCAGCAGGCCGCGGGCCCGGGCCAGGTCCAGGTCGGTGGCCCGGCCGGCCTCGCTGCGCAGGCGCAGCAGCTCCAGCGAGGCGCGCTGGGCCCGCAGGGCGTCCTCGGTGGCGATCAGGCGCTGCTGCAGGCCGCGCAGGCTCAGGTAGCTGCCGGCCAGCTCGGCGACCAGCGAGACCTGCACCGCCTGCAGGCCGGCCTCGCCGGCGGCCACGGTGGCGGTGGCGGCCTCGCGGCTGCGGGCCAGGCCGCCGAAGAAGTCGAGCTCCCAGCGGGCGACGAAGCCGGCATTGAGCCGGTTGCCGGTGCGGGCCTCGCGCGACAGGCTCGGAGCCAGGGTCTGGGGGGTGACGGTGCGCTGCGCGCCGGCATCGATGCCGCCGCTGGGCCGCAGCGCGGCGTCGGCCTCGCGCAGGCCGGCGCGGGCCTCCTGCAGACGGGCCATGGCCAGGCGCAGCTCGGGGTTGGCGGCCAGGGCCTGATCGACCAGGCGGTCGAGCACGGGATCCTGGAAGCCGCGCCAGAAGCGGGCGATGGCGGCCGGATCGACGGCCTGGGTGTTGGGCGCCGCCGCGGCGCCGGCCTGGGTGAAGCCGGCCGGCAGGCGAGTGGCGGGCGGCCGGGCATCGGGGCCGACGGTCGTGCAGGCCGCCAGCAGGGCGGCGGCGACCAGCGGCGCCAGGCGCAGCAGGGGCCCGGGGCCGCGCAGGATGGACTCAGTCATGGTGGGCTCCGGCGATCGGGGTGTCCGGACCGTGGCCGTGACCATGGCCGGCGCGCACCGGCATGGCCCGGCCGCGGCCGCGCATCAGCACATAGAAGACGGGCGTCAGGTAGATGCCGAAGATCGTCACGCCGATCATCCCGCTGAACACGGCGATGCCCATGGCCTGGCGCATCTCCGAGCCGGCGCCGCTGCCGAAGATCAGCGGCGTCACGCCGGCGATGAAGGCGATCGAGGTCATCAGGATGGGGCGCAGCCGCATGCGGCAGGCGTGGATCACGGCGTCGAGCACCTTCTCGCCGGCCTCCTCCATCTCCTTGGCGAACTCGACGATGAGGATGGCGTTCTTGCACGCCAGGCCCACCAGCACGACGAAGGCGATCTGCGTGAAGAGGTTGAAGTCGCCCGGCTGACCCCAGTAGCGCGAGAGCCAGACGCCGGTCAGGGCCGACAGGATGCACATGGGCACGATCAGCAGGATCGCGATCGGCAGGGTCCAGCTCTCGTACATGGCGGCCAGCACCAGGAAGACCAGCAGCACGCACAGCGGGAAGATCACGACCATGGTGTTGCCGGCGATCTTTTCCTGGTAGACCAGCTCGGTCCACTGGTAGCCGACCCCGCGCGGCAGGGCCTCCTTGAGCAGCTTCTCCATCTCGGCCTGGGCCTGGCCCGAGCTGAAGCCGGGCTTGGGCGAGCCGTTGATGTCGGCCGAGTAGTAGCCGTTGTAGCGGCTGACGGCCGAGGGGCCGAAGGTCGGCTGCACGTCGACGAAGGCGCCCAGCGGCACCATGTCGCCACGGTCGTTGCGCACGCGCAGGGCGGCGATGTCCTCGGGCTTGTTGCGGAAGGGCGCGTCGGCCTGCACCACGACCTGGTAGGTCTTGCCGAAGCGGTTGAAGTCGTTGACGTAGAGCGAACCCAGGTAGGTCTGCATCGTCTCGTAGACATCGCTCAGGCTCACGCCCAGCTGCTTGGCCTTGGTGCGGTCGACGTCCGCGTAGAGCTGCGGCACGTTGATCTGGTAGTTGCTGTAGGTCAGGCCGACGCTGGACTGCGGGTTGGCGTAGATGCGGCCGATCGCGCCCCAGACGGCGGCGTAGAGCGCCTGCTCGCCGACCGAGTCGCGGTCCTGCAGCTCCAGGCGGAAGCCGCCGGCATTGCCCAGGCCGTCCACCGCCGGGGGCGGCACGACGAACATCTGCGCATCCTGGATCTGCTGGATGGCGCCGTTGACGCTGCCCAGGATGGTCTGCAGCTTCTTCTCGGCGCTGGTGCGGTCCTCGAAGTCCTCCAGGCCGAAGAAGACGATGCCGGCATTGGGCTGGGCCGCGAAGCCGTTGATCGACAGGCCGGGGAAGGCCACCGAGTCCTTGATGCCGGGCACCTTGAGGGCGATCTCGCTCATGCGGCGGATCACCGCCTCGGTGCGGTCCAGGCTGGCGCCGTCGGGCAGCTGGGCGATGCCGATCAGGTACTGCTTGTCCGGCGCCGGCACGAAGCCCGGCGGCACGCGGGTGAAGAGGAAGCCCGTCAGCGCCAGGCCCAGGGCGTAGACCACCAGGGCCGCCGCCTTGTGGCGCACCAGCCCGCCCACCTGCCGGCTGTAGCGCGAGGAGCCGCGCTGGAAGAGGCGGTTGAAGGCGGCGAAGAAGGGCCCGAAGACCTTGTCCATGCCGCGGGTCAGCGCATCCTTGGGCGCATCGTGGCCCTTGAGCAGGATGGCGCTGAGCGCCGGCGACAGGGTCAGGGAGTTGAAGGCCGAGATCACCGTCGAGATCGCGATGGTCACCGCGAACTGGCGGTAGAACTGGCCCGACAGCCCGGACACGAAGGCCAGCGGGATGAAGACCGCGCACAGCACCAGGCCGATGGCGATGATGGGCCCGCTGACTTCCTGCATGGCCTTGATGCTGGCCTGGCGCGGGCTGAGGCCGGCCTCGATGTTGCGCTCGACGTTCTCGACCACCACGATGGCGTCGTCCACCACGATGCCGATGGCCAGCACCAGGCCGAACAGCGTCAGGGTGTTGATGGTGAAGCCCAGGGCCAGCAGCACGGCGAAGGTGCCCACCACCGACACCGGCACGGCCAGCAGCGGGATGATCGACGCGCGCCAGGTCTGCAGGAAGACGATGACCACCAGCACCACCAGCAGCACGGCCTCGATCAGGGTCTGCACGACCTTGTTGATCGAGGTCTGCACGAAGCGGGTCGGGTCGTAGACGATGCTGTAGTCCACGCCGGCGGGGAAGTCGGCCTTGAGCCGCTCCATGGTGGCGCGCACCGCCTCCGACAGCGCCAGCGCGTTCGCGTCGGGCGACTGGAAGATGGCGATGGCCGCCGCTTCCTTGTTGTTCAGCAGGCTGCGCAGCGAGTAGCTGTTGGACGAAAGCTCGACCCGGCCGATGTCCTTGACGCGGACGATGGAGCCGTCGCGCGTGTCGGCCCGGACGATGACCTCGGCGAACTCCTCGGGCGAGCTCAGCCGGCCCTGGGTGTTGATCGAGAGCTGGAACTCGGTGCCGCGCGGCGCCGGCGGTGCGCCGACCACGCCGGCGGCGACCTGCGCGTTCTGCTCGCGGATCGCGCGGGTCACGTCGGCGGCGGTCAGGCCGCGTGCGGTGAGCTTGTCCGGGTCCAGCCAGACGCGCATGGCGTAGTCGCCCGAGCCGAAGGCCTGCACCGACCCCATGCCCGGGATGCGCAGCAGCTCGTCGCGGATGTTGAGCGTGGCGTAGTTGCGCAGGTAGAGCGCGTCGTACTTGTCGTCCGGCGAGACGAGGTGGACCACCATCGTCAGGTTGGGCGAGCTCTTCTCGGTGGTGACGCCGATCTGGCGCACCACGTCCGGCAGGCGCGGCAGCGTGCGGTTGACGCGGTTCTGCACCGCGGTCTCGGCCTCGTCGGGCCGGGTGCCGATCTTGAAGGTGACGGTCAGCGTCATCGCGCCGTCGGCGGTGGCCTGCGAGGACATGTAGAGCATGTTCTCGACGCCGTTGATCGCCTCTTCCAGCGGCGTGGCCACCGTCTGGGCGATCACCCGCGGGTTGGCGCCGGGGAACTGGGCGCGCACCACCACCTGGGGCGGCGCGACTTCGGGGTACTCGGAGATCGGCAGCCGGAAGATGGCGATCAGGCCGACGAGGAAGACGACGATCGACAGCACCGCGGCGAAGCGCGGCCGGTCGATGAAGAAGCGGGAGATGTCCATGGCGGGCGCTCCGGCAGGTCAGACGCCGGCCGCCGAGGCGGCGGAGGCCGGGGCCGCAGCCGGGCGCGGGGCCGCCCCGGGGGCGGCTTCGATCGGCAGGCCGTTGGCATCGACGGGCAGCTCCAGCGGCTCCAGCGGCACGCCGGGGCGCACGCGCTGCAGGCCGCTGACGACCACCTTCTCGCCCGCGGCCAGGCCCTTCTCGATCACGCGCATGCCCTCGCGCAGCGCGCCGGGCTGGACTTCGCGGTACTGCGCGACCTTGTCGGCGCCGACCACGTAGACGAACTTCTTGCTCTGGTCGGTGCCGATGGCACGGTCGGGCGTCAGCACGACCTTGCGCGGCTCGCCGCCGGCCAGCTGGATGCGCGCGAACAGGCCCGGCGCGAAGCGGCCGTCGCGGTTGTCGAAGACCGCGCGGACGCGGATCGCGCCGGTCGCCGGGTTCAGGCGGTTGTCGACGAAGTCGACCGCGCCGGCATGCGGCAGGCCGCGCTCGTCGGCCAGGCCCATGCGGGCCTGCAGGGTGGCCGGGGCCACGCTGCGCAGGCGCAGGAAGGCCTGCTCGCTGACGTCGAAGTAGGCGTAGACCTTCTGCAGGCTGACCAGGGTGGTGAGCACCTGCTCGGGACTGACGAGGTTGCCGGCGGTGATCTCGGCCCGCGAGAGCTTG
Source organism: uncultured Rubrivivax sp. (assembly GCA_964433315.1). GTDB lineage: Bacteria > Pseudomonadota > Gammaproteobacteria > Burkholderiales > Burkholderiaceae_C > Aquariibacter. Next base: position 376 of record CAYSQO010000031.1, on the reverse strand, counting down.
CCGCCGATGGGCGCGCGGACTTCGGTGAAGCCCAGGTTCAGGCGCGCGCCCTGCAGCGCCGCTTCGGCCGCGCGGAGCTGGGCCTCGGCGGTGCGGGCGGCGGCGCCGAGCTGGTCGACCTCCTGGCGCGAGACGGCGCGCGACTCCAGCAGCCCCTGGGCGCGGCCCAGGTCGGCCTGGGCGATGGCCAGCTGGGCCTGGGCGGCCGCCTGCTGGGATTCGAGGCGGGCCACCTCGGCGGCGTAGGTGCGGCGGTCGATGCTGAACAGCAGGTCGCCGGCGCGCACCACCGCGCCATCGCGGAAGTGGACCTTGTCGATCGGGCCGCCAACGCGGGCCCGGATCTGCACGGTCTCCGGGGCCTCGAGGCGGCCGG
>CAYSQO010000030.1:0-23579 GCA_964433315.1 uncultured Rubrivivax sp. | reverse complement strand
ACCTCCAGGGCGTTGATGCGCTCGCGCAGCGCGGCCTCCAGCGCGGTCTCCCAGCCGGGCTCGATGTGCAGGCGGCTCCACAGGCCGGCGCGGTCGGCCAGGCCGTGGCGGGCCAGCCAGGGGGCGAGCTTGCCTTCGGTCTGCACCTTGGCCTGCAGGGCGCGCAGCGCATCCAGCCGGGCGCCCAGCTCGGCCAGCTTGGCGCCCTGGGCGGCGGCCTCGGCCTGCTCGGCGCGGCGCTGCTCGTCGAGGGCCGGCACTTCGGCGGCCAGGTCCTCGGCGACGGCGGCGCTCTCGGCCTGGCGGGTCTCGGCGTCCTGCAGCTGCAGGCGCAGCTGGGCGAGGCGGGCCTCGTCGGGCGCGACGAGCGCGCGCTGCTCGGCGCTGGCGCGTTCGCGGCGGGTCTGCAGGCCGCGGGCCTGTTCCTCCAGGCTGCGCGACTCGGCGGCCAGCAGGCTGAGCTGCTGCTGCACCTCGGCCACCTGCTGGCGCTGCGCGTTGGCGCGGGCCTGGGCGGCGCGCAGCGCGTCCTCGGCGGCGGGCAGGCGGCCAGCCTCTTCCTCGGCCTGCGCTGCCAGCAGCTCGGCCTGCTCGTCGGCGGCGAGCTGCTGCTCGGCGAGCTGGTCGAGCTCGGCCTCGGCCTGGGTGCGGCGCTCGGTCCACTGCGCATCCTGGCGGGCCAGGTCAGCCAGGCGGGCCTCGGCCTTCTGGCGGCCCTCGACCACGTAGCGGATGCGCTCTTCGAGGCGGCTGACTTCGAGCTGCGCCTGGGCCAGGCCGCCCTGGGCGGCATGCAGCGTGTCGGCGGCGGCGTAGTGGTCCTGGCGGACGCGCTCGAGCGCGGCTTCGGTGGCGCGCAGCTCGGCCACGCGGGCCTCCAGCGCGGTGCTGGCCTCGGCGGTGGCCAGGGTGACGCGGGCCTGCTCGCCGGCCGCGTCGCGGGCCTTGAGGAACCAGAGCTGGTGCAGCCGCGTCGTGCCCTGGGCCTGCAGCGCGTGGTAGCGCTGGGCGACCTCGGCCTGCTGTTCGAGTTTCTCCAGGTTCGCGTTGAGCTCGCGCAGGATGTCCTCGACCCGGGTCAGGTTCTCGCGGGTGTCGCGCAGGCGCAGCTCGGTCTCGCGGCGGCGTTCCTTGTACTTGGACACGCCGGCCGCCTCTTCGAGGAAGAGCCGCAGCTCCTCGGGCTTGCTCTCGATGATGCGGCTGATGGTGCCCTGGCCGATGATGGCGTAGGCCCGCGGGCCCAGGCCGGTGCCGAGGAACACGTCCTGCACGTCGCGGCGGCGCACCGGCTGGTTGTTGATGAAGTAGCTGCTGGTGCCGTCGCGCGTGAGCACGCGCTTGACGGCGATCTCGGCGTACTGGTTCCAGCTGCCGCCGGCCCGGCCGTCCTCGTTGCTGAAGACCAGCTCCACGCTGGCGCGGCTGGCCGGCTTGCGGTTGCCGCTGCCGTTGAAGATCACGTCCTGCATGGACTCGCCACGCAGCTCGCTGGCCTTGCTCTCGCCCAGCACCCAGCGCACCGCGTCCATGATGTTGGACTTGCCGCAGCCGTTCGGTCCGACCACGCCGACGAGCTGCCCGGGCAGCTGGAAGGTGGTCGGCTCGGCGAAGGACTTGAAGCCCGAGAGCTTGATGGACGTGAGGCGCATGGCGGGGACCGTGGTCGCGGGCGGCCGCCGCTTCGGGGAGAGCCCCCCGGCTGGCACCACCCTGCGCTTTCAAGTCATTGATTCGATTGAACTTTTTGGCCTTCTTGCGGGCCTTTGAAGGGGGCGGATGATAGCATCGGGCTTTCCCTGAACCGGCCCGCGTGCCGCGGCCCGAACCGCCATGCCCTCCACGAAGAAGACCGCCCCGGCCGCCGCGCCGGCCCCGCGCCGCCGCGCCGCCAAGCTGCCCGCCGGCGCCGTGCAGCGCGCCATGCCGCCCAACCCGCCGAGCCGCCCGAGCAAGGAGCTGCATGTCTTCCCCAACCCGGCGCCCGAGCGCGACTACCTGATCCAGTTCGTCGTGCCCGAGTTCACCTGCCACTGCCCGCTCACCGGGCAGCCGGACTTCGCGCACTTCACCATCGAGATGATCGCGGACCAGGCCTGCGTCGAGCTCAAGAGCCTGAAGATGTACTTCTGGTCCTTCCGCGACGAAGGCGCCTTCCACGAGAAGGTGACCAACACCATCCTGTCGGACCTGGTGAAGGCCACCGACCCGCGCTTTTGCCGCATCACGGCCAAGTGGTATGTGCGCGGCGGCATCTTCACCAACGTCGTGGTCGAGCACCGCCAGAAGGGCTGGACGCCCCAGCCGCGCGTGGACCTGCCGGCCGTGCCGGGCGAGATGCGCGCCCTGGCCTGAGCGGCGGGGCGGTCCCGCCCGGGGCCGCGGGGCGCGGGGCGCGGGCCCGGATAATCCGCGCCCATGAACCCGCGTCTCGCCCTGCTTCAACCCTATCCCTTCGAACGCCTGAAGACGCTGACCGCCGACCTGCGGCCCAGCGCCGCGCACCGCGCGATCAGCCTGGGCATCGGCGAGCCCAAGCACCCGACGCCCGACTTCCTGAAGGCCGCGCTGGCCGGCGCCCTCGACGGCCTGTCGGCCTACCCGGCCACCGCCGGCGAGCCCGCGCTGCGCGAGGCCTGCGCCGCCTGGCTGGGCCGGCGCTACGGCGTGGCGGTGGACGCGGCCCGGCAGGTGCTGCCGGTCAATGGCTCGCGCGAGGCGCTGTTCTCGCTGGCGCAGACCGTGATCGACCCGGCCGACCGCGAGGCCGTGGTCGTCTGCCCCAACCCCTTCTATCAGATCTACGAGGGCGCGGCCCTGCTGGCCGGGGCCACGCCGGTCTTCGCCAACAGCGACCCGGCGCGCAACTTCGCCCCGGCCTGGGACACGATCGACGCGGCCACCTGGGCGCGCACCCGGCTGCTCTATGTCTGCTCGCCCGGCAACCCCAGCGGCGCGGTGATGCCGCTGGAGGAGTGGGCCCGGCTCTTCGCGCTGAGCGACGCGCACGGCTTCGTCATCGCCAGCGACGAGTGCTACAGCGAGATCTGGTTCGGCCCCGAGGACACGCCGCGCGGCGCCCCCGGCGGCCCGCCGCTGGGCGGGCTGGAAGCCGCCACCGCCCTGGGCCGCAGCGACTTCCGGCGCCTGATCAGCTTCACCAGCCTGTCCAAGCGCAGCAATGCGCCGGGCCTGCGATCGGGCTTCGTGGCCGGCGATGCGGCCTTGCTGGCCGCCTTCCTGAAGTACCGCACCTACCACGGCGGCGCCATGAGCCCCAGCGTGCAGCGGGCCAGTGTGGCGGCCTGGGGCGACGAGGCGCATGTGGCGGCCAACCGCGCGCTCTACCGCGAGAAGTTCGCGCGGGTCACGCCACTGCTGCAGGCCGCCGGCCTGGACGTGCGCCTGCCCGACGCCGGCTTCTACCTCTGGGCCGGCGTGCCGGCCTCCTACGCCACGGCGCAGCACACGGCGGACGAGGCCTTCGCCCGCGAGCTGCTGGCTTCCTACAATGTGACGGTGCTGCCGGGCAGCTACCTGGCCCGCCGCAGCGGGGGCCGCAACCCCGGTGAGGGCCGGATCCGCCTGGCCCTGGTCGCCGGGGTCGGCGAATGCGTGGAAGCCGCCGAACGCATCGCCGAGGCCCTGCGCCGCGGGGGCTGAACCGCCCCGCCGCCCTGCCCCACGAACCCTGCCTGTCCTGGACTCCGCGCCCCGCGCGGCGCCGGATGTCCTTCCTGAGCTGAAAACGAAACCACCATGTCCATCGCCGCCCTGCAAGCCACCGTCGACGCCGCCTGGGAACGCCGCACCGAGTTCTCGCCCGCCAGCGCGCCGGCCGAGGTGCGCGACGCCGTCAACACCGTCATCGCCGACCTCAACGCCGGCCGCTTGCGCGTGGCCGAGCGCCAGGGCGTGGGCCAGTGGACGGTGCACCAGTGGGTCAAGAAGGCGGTGCTGCTGTCCTTCCGCCTCAACGACAACCGCGTCATGCGCAGCGGCGAGCTGACCTACTTCGACAAGGTCGACACCAAGTTCACGCACATGAGCGACGCGGAGATCGCCGCCGCCGGCGTGCGCGTGGTGCCGCCGGCCGTGGCCCGCCGCGGCAGCTACATCGCCAAGGGCGCGGTGCTGATGCCCAGCTACGTGAACATCGGCGCCTACGTCGACGAAGGCACGATGGTGGACACCTGGGCCACCGTCGGCTCCTGCGCGCAGATCGGCAAGAACGTGCACCTCTCGGGCGGCGTCGGCATCGGCGGCGTGCTGGAGCCGCTGCAGGCCAACCCGACCATCATCGAGGACAACTGCTTCATCGGCGCCCGCTCCGAGGTGGTCGAGGGCGTGATCGTCGAGGAGAACTCGGTCATCTCCATGGGCGTCTACATCGGCCAGAGCACCAAGATCTACGACCGCGCCACCGGCGAGGTCAGCTACGGCCGCATCCCGGCCGGCTCGGTGGTGGTCAGCGGCAACCTGCCCTCGGCCGACGGCACCTACAGCCTGTACTGCGCCGTGATCGTGAAGAAGGTCGACGCGCAGACCCGCGCCAAGACCAGCATCAACGAGCTGCTGCGCGGCTGAGCCGCTGAGCCCCGCTGACGCGCTGGCCGCCGCGCCGATGGATGCCGCCGACGGCGCCGACGCGCCCGCGCTGCTGGCCCTGCTGCAGGCCATGGTGGCGCGGCGCGCCTCGGACCTCTTCCTGGCCGACGGCGCGCCCGTCCAGCTCAAGATCGACGGCGAACTCCAGCCCAGCGGCGCGCCCCTGCCCGCCGGCGGCGCGCGCGCCCTGCTGGCCGGCCTGCTGCCGGCCGACGCGCTGGCGCGGCTGGACGCCGAGGGCGAGCTCAACGCCGGCCACCGCGTCGAGGGCCTGGCCAGCTTCCGGCTCAGCGCCTTCCGGCAGCGCGGCGCCGTGGCCGCGGTGATCCGCGCCATCCCCTTCGACATTCCCACGCTGGCCGCGCTGAAGCTGCCCGACAGCCTCGCCCGGCTGATGCTTGAGAAGCGCGGTCTGGTGCTGGTCGTCGGTGCCACCGGCAGCGGCAAAAGCACGACGCTGGCCGCGATGATCGACCACCGCAACCGCGCGCGGCCGGGCCATGTGCTGACGATCGAGGACCCGGTCGAGTTCCACTTCCCCAACCACCGCGCCCTGGTGAACCAGCGCGAGATCGGCCGCGACGTGGCCGACCTCGCCACCGGCCTGCGCAACGCCCTGCGCCAGGCCCCGGACTGCCTGCTGATCGGCGAGATCCGCGACCGCGAGACCCTGTCGGCGGCGATCTCCTTCGCGCTCTCCGGCCACCTCGTGCTGGCCACCCTGCACGCCAACAACGCCCACCACGCCCTGGGCCGCATCCTGAGCTTCTACCCGCCCGAAGCCCGGCCGGTGCTGCTCGACGACCTGGCCGCCGCGCTCAAGGCCGTGGTCTCGCAGCGCCTGCTGCCGGCCGTGGGCGGCGGTCGCGTGGCCGCCGTCGAGCTGCTGCGCAACAGCCCCCTGGTGGCCGAGCGCATTGCCCAGGGCGACCTGCAGGGCGTCAAGGCCGCAATGGCGCAGTCGCTGGCCGAAGGCTCGCAGAGCTTCGAGGAAGACCTGGCCCGCCTGATCGCCAGCGGCCAGGTGCGCCGCGAGGACGCCCTGGCCCAGGCCGATTCGCCCAGCAACCTGATGTGGCGCCTGGACCATGGCGCCGACCCCGCACGGCCCGCCGCCCCCCCGGCCGGCGCGCCCGCGGCCCAGGCGCCCGCCTTCCCCGACCTGCGCCTGGACGCCTCCGCGCCCTGAGCCCCCACGCCGCCCCATGCCGCTGCCGCCGTCCGACCCCGCCCTCGTCCGCGCCCACCGCGCGCTGACCCTGACCGAAACCCTGATCGCCCGCCCCTCCGTCACCCCCGACGACGCCGGCTGCCAGGCCCTGCTGCAGGAGGCCCTGGCCCCGCTGGGCTTCGACTTCCACGTGCTGGAGAGCGGCCCGGCCGACTTCCGGGTGCGCAACCTCTGGGCGCTGCGGCGCGGCACGGCCGGCGCGGCGGGCTTCACCCTGGTCTTCGCCGGTCACACCGACGTGGTGCCGACCGGGCCGCTCGAACGCTGGTCCAGCCCGCCCTTCGTGCCCAGCCACCGCGCGGGCCGCCTCTACGGCCGGGGCGCGGCCGACATGAAGGCCTCCATCGCCTGCTGGGTGGCCGCGCTCGAAGCCTTCCTGGCCGACACGCCGGCGCCCGCCGGCAGCCTGGCCCTGCTGCTGACCAGCGACGAGGAAGGCCCGGCGAACGACGGCACCGTCAAGGTCTGCGACTGGCTGGCGGCCGAGGGCATCCGCCTGGACGCCTGCATCGTCGGCGAACCCACCGCCGTGCAGGCCGTGGGCGACATGGTCAAGAACGGCCGCCGCGGCTCGCTCTCGGGCCGGCTGACCGTGCTGGGCAAGCAGGGGCACGTGGCCTATCCGCACCTGGCCGAGAACCCCCTGCACGCCTTCGCCCCCGCCCTGGCCGAGCTGGCCACGACCATCTGGGATGCCGGCAACGCCCACTTCCCGCCGACCAGCTTCCAGGTCTCCAACCTGCACGCCGGCACCGGCGCCACCAACGTCATCCCGGGCGAGGCGGTGGTGGACTTCAACCTGCGCTTCTCCACGGCCTCCACGCCCGAAGACCTGCAGCGGCGCATCGTCGACGTGCTGAACCGCCACGGCGTGCGCCACCGCATCGACTGGACGCTGGGCGGCCGGCCCTTCCTGACCGAACCCGGCTCGCTCACCGAGGCCCTGAGCGCCAGCATCCGCGAGGCCACCGGCCGGGACACCGAGCTCTCGACCACCGGCGGCACCTCGGACGGCCGCTTCATCGCCCGCATCTGCCCGCAGGTGGCGGAGTGCGGCCCGGTGAACGCCAGCATCCACCAGATCGACGAGCACGTGGCCGTGGCCGAGCTGGGCCCGCTGGCCGCCATCTACCAGGGCGTCATGCAGAGGCTGGTGGCATGAGCGACACCCTCACCCTGCAGGCCCTGGTCGCGCGCGAGGCCGCGCGGCTGGACGCGGCGCAGCTGAGCTACGGCCAGGGCACCGCCGAGGCCTTCGACGAAGCCGCCTGGCTGGTGCAATGGGCCCTGGGCCTGCCGATGGATGCACTGGGCGAGGCCCCGGCTCAGGCCGTGAGCCTGGATGAGGCGGCCCGCGCCACGGCGCTCATCGACCGCCGCATCGCCAGCCGCGAGCCTGCCGCCTACCTGACCGGCGAGGCCTGGCTGCAGGGCGTGCCCTTCACGGTGGACCGGCGCGTCATCATCCCGCGCAGCTTCATCGCGGAACTGATCGCCGACGCCGACGGCCAGGGCCTGCTCGACGCCTGGCTCAGCGAGCGCACACAGCGCGTGCTCGACCTCTGCACCGGCAACGGCAGCCTGGCCGTGCTGGCCGCGATGGCCTGGCCCGAGGTGCAGGTGGACGCCGCCGACCTGAGCGCGGATGCCCTGGCCGTGGCCCGCCTGAACGTGGACCGCCACGGCCTGCAGGAGCGCATCACCCTGCTGCAGGGCGACGGCCTGGGCGCCACCGCGGACCGCGGGCCCTACGACCTCATCCTCTGCAACCCGCCCTACGTGAACGCCGCCTCCATGGCGGCCCTGCCGCCGGAGTTCCGCGCCGAGCCGGCCCTGGCCCTGGACGGCAACCCGGCCGGCGGGCGCGACGGCATGGATTTCATCCGCGTGCTGCTGGCCGCCGCCCCCGCGCAGATGAGCGCGCAGGCCGTGCTGGTGCTGGAGATCGGCCACGAGCGCGCCCACTTCGAGGCGGCCTTCCCGCAGCTCCAGCCGATCTGGCTGGAAGTCAGCGCGGGCGAGGACCAGGTGCTGCTGCTGCGGCGCGAGGACCTGGCCGGCCACTGAGGCCGCCCGGCCCCGCCCCGGATGCGACAAGGGGCCGGCCCGCTTGCGCGGACCGGCCCCTCGTGCTTTCAGCCTGGCCCGGGCCGGGTGCCCGGGCCAGGCTGCTCACACCGTCTTGTGCACGAAGGCGGCGCGCAGTGCCTCGGTCATCCACACCAGGCTGTCGCCCGGCGCGCCAGCCTTGACGTGGCGCACCACCGCCTCGAAGAGCGCGTCGGCCACCTCGTCGGGCACCAGCATCTCCAGCCGCACCCGGGGCAGGTGGTCGGTGATCTGGTCGCGGATGCTGGCCTTGACCTGCGGGCTGGGGCCCACATAGCCCTCGGCGCGGCTGACCGTCATGCCGGGGAAGCCCGGCACGGCGCGCAGCACCTCGTAGAGTCCTTCCAGTCGCTGGGGGCCGATGACGGCCTTGATTTCTTTCATGGCGTGGGTTCCGGGCGCGCTCAGGCGGTTTGGGGCTGGTCGTCGAACCAGCGGTAGACGGTGGGCAGCATGACCAGGGTCAGCAGGGTGGAGGTGATGAGGCCGCCGATCACGACGATGGCCAGCGGGCGCTGCACCTCCGAACCCGGCCCGGTCGCGAACAGGAAGGGGATCAGGCCCAGCAGCGCGACGGTGGCGGTCATCATCACCGGGCGGAAGCGCAGGCGTGCGCCCTCGACCACCGCCTCGGCCACGGTGCGGCCCTGCTCGCGCAGGCCGCGGATGTAGCTGACCAGCACGACGCCGTTGAGCACGGCGATGCCCCACAGCGCGATGAAGCCCACCGAGGCCGGCACCGAGAGGTATTCGCCGGTCACGAAGAGCCCGATCACGCCGCCCATCGACGCGAAGGGCAGCACCAGGATGATCAGCGAGGCCATCTTCACCGAGCGGAACAGCAGGAAGAGCAGGAAGAAGATCGCCGCCACGGTGATGGGCACGATGATCGAGAGGTGACCCAGCGCCCGCTCCATGTTCTGGAACTGGCCGCCCCACTCCAGGTAGTAGCCCTCGGGCAGCTTGACCCGGGACTGGACCTCCTGCTGCAGCTCGGCGACGAAACCGCCGAGGTCGCGGTCGGCCACATTGATGCCGACCACCACCCGGCGCTTGGCCAGCTCGCGGCTGATCTGCGCCGGGCCGTCCGTCACCTCGATGCGGGCAATGGTGGAGAGCGGCACCTGCGCCCCCCCGGGCGCGCTGACCACGAGGTTGCGGATCGATTCGAGGTTGCCGCGCGCCGATTCCGGCAGGCGCACGATGGCGCCGAAGCGGCGCTCGCCCTCGTAGATCTCGGTGGCCTCCTTGCCGCCGATGGCCATCTCGATCACGTCGTGCACATCGCTGGCGTTCAGGCCGAGGCGGGCGATGGCCGGACGGTCGATGACGATCTGCAGGTACTGCTGGCCGGTGATGCGCTCGACCCGCAGGTCCTGCGCGCCGCGGATGCCCTGGGCGACCTTGGCGATCTCGTCGGCCTTGGTCTTGAGGGTGGCCAGGTCGTCGCCGAAGATCTTCACCGCGATGTCGGCGCGCACGCCGGTCACCATCTCGTCGACCCGGTCCGAGATGGGCTGGGCCATGACGATCTGCACGCCGGGCAGCACGGCCAGCTTCTCGCGGATCTTGTCGGCGATGGTGTCCTGGGTCCAGCCTTCGGGCCACTCCTCGCGCGGCTTGAGCGAGACGATGGGGGTCGACTCGTTCTGCGCCTGCGGGTCCGCCGGGGATTCGCCGCGGCCGACGCCGGAGACCGCCGAGCGCACGCCCGGCACCTCCATCACCAGCTTCATGGCTTCCATCTCCATGCGGATGGATTCCTCCAGCGAGATGTTGGGCACGCGGTTGATGCCCGGCACCAGCGAGCCTTCCTTCATCTCGGGGATGAAGGCGCTGCCGAGGAAGGGAATCAGGGCCCCCGTGGTCCCCAGCAGCAGCACCGCCGCCGCCACCGTGCCACGGGCGTTGCCGATGGCCCGGTGCAGCAGCTTCAGGTAGGGCGCCTTCATCTTGCGGATGAGCCAGGTGTCGTGCTCGTCCCCGGTCTCGGGGCCCTCGTGGTGCAGGGGCTTGACCTTGAGCAGGTAGGACGAGAGCACCGGCGACAGGGTCAGCGAGAGCACCAGCGAGAAGAACAGCGCCAGCGCGATGGTGAAGGCCAGGGGCGCGAACATCTTGCCCTCCATGCCCTCCAGCGTCATCAGCGGCAGGAAGACCAGGATGATCACGCCGACGCCGAAGATCACCGGGGTGGCGACCTCCTTGACGGCGTTGAAGATCACCCGGATGCGCGGCTCGCCCGCGTGGCCCGGGCCCTGGCTGCGGGCCAGGTGGGCGAAGGCGTTCTCCACCACCACCACCGAGCCGTCGACCATCAGGCCGATGGCAATCGCCAGCCCCCCCAGCGACATCAGGTTGGCCGAGATGCCGAAGTGGTTCATGGCCATGAAGGTCAGCAGCGGCGTGAGCACCAGGGTGGCCACCACGATCAGCGAGCTGCGGATGTCGCCCAGGAAGAGCAGCAGCACGACCACGACCAGCACCACGCCTTCGAGCAGCACCTTGACCACGGTGGCCACGGCGGCGTCGACCAGCTCGGAGCGGTCGTAGTAGGGAACGATCTGCAGGCCGCCGGGCAGCATGCCGCGCTCGTTGATCTCGGCCACCCGGGCCTTGATGCGCGAGACCACCTCCTTGGCATTGCCGCCGCGCATCATCATCACGACGCCGCCGACCGATTCGGTCACGCCGTTCTTGACGACCGAGCCGACCCGCACCGCGCTGCCGATCTTCACCTCGGCCACGTCACGCACATGCACCGGCGTGCCCTCGACCGACTTCAGCACGATGGCGCCGATGTCGTCCAGGGTCTTGACCAGGCCGACGCCGCGGATCAGGTACTGCTCGGCGTAGTGCGGCAGCACGCCGCCGCCCGAGTTGGCGTTGTTGCTGGCCAGGGCCTGGAAGACCTGCTGGATGGTCAGGCCGTGGTAGCGCAGCTTGTCCGGCGCGACCAGCACCTGGTACTGCTTCTCGTAGCCGCCCTGGGAGTTGATCTCGGCGATGCCGGGGATGGAGCGCAGCAGCGGCCGCACCACCCAGTCCTGCGCGGTGCGGCGCTCGGTCAGCTCGGCCTCGGTCAGCGCCCGGTTGCCGTCGTCCGTGCGCTCCAGGGTGTACTGGTAGACCTCGCCGAGGCCGGTGGACACCGGCCCCAGCACCGGGGTGATGCCGGGCGGCATGCGGCCGGCGATCTCGATCAGCCGCTCCATGACCAGCTGGCGCGCGAAGTACACGTCGGTCGCGTCGGTGAACACCAGGGTGATCAGCGACAGGCCCGGCTTGTTCAGCGAGCGCAGCTCGACCATGCCCGGCAGACCGGTCATGGCCATCTCGATGGGCACGGTGGCAAAGCGCTCGACCTCCTCGGGCGAGCGGCCCGGCGCCTCGGTGGCGATCTGGACCTGGACGTTGGTGACGTCCGGGAAGGCATCGAGCGAGAGCTTGCGCGTGGCATCCAGGCCGAAGGCCATCAGCACGACCGCGAGCACGACGATGATGAGCCGCTGCGCGAGCGACCCGCGGATGAGGGACTCGATCATGAACCCTCCATCTCGGCGCGCTTGCGCTCATTGTTCAGGTGGAAGGCGCCGTCGGTGACGACCACCATGCCGGGCTGCAGGCCGTCCTCGACGACCTGTGAGCCGTTGACCCGCAGGCCCAGCTTGACCTTGGTCAGCCGGAAGACGCGGTCGGCGGGTGCGCCGACCTGGACGAAGACATGGTCCTGGTTGTCCTCGCGCACCACGGCCGAGGCCGGCACCACCAGGCGCTCGGCCGGCAGCGGGTCGATGACCATGCGGGCCAGCATCGCGGGCTTGAGCAGGCGCTGCGGGTTGGCGATCTCCGCACGGACGGTGACGGTGCGGGTCTCGGGGTTGACGGTGTCGGCCACCCAGCTCAGCTCGCCCTGCACGGGCGCGATGTCGGAGGAGGCCAGCTCGATGTGCACCTTCTGGCCGGGCCGCACGCGGGCGATGTCGGCCTCCGGCACCTGGGCCAGCACCCAGACACGCGAGAGGTCGGCCACGGTGTAGAGCACGTCGGCCGGCTGCACCACCTGGCCCCGGGCGATCTTGCGCTCCACCACCACGCCGCTGACCGTGCTGACCACGGTGGAGGTGGAGGTGATCGCGCCGCTGCGCGTAGTCTCGGCCAGGCTGGCGGCGGGCACGCCCATCACGCGCAGCTGGTCGGCGGCGGCGCGGCGCTCGGCCTCGGCCACGCCCAGCTCGTTCTCGCGGCGCTGCAGCTCGGCGCTGCCGATGACGTCGGCAGCCAGCAGCAGGTGCGCGCGCTCGACCGCCTTGGCGGCCAGCTCGCGCTGGGCATTGGCCTTCAGGTAGGCCAGCTGGGCGCTGCCCAGCTCGGTGCTGTGCAGCTGGGCCAGCATCTGGCCGGCGCGCACGGCCTGGCCGGGCAGGGCCTGCATCTCGGTGACGCGACCGGTCACGCTGGCGCCGATGCGGGCGACGGACTGTTCATTGAAGTCGATGCGGGCGGTGACGGCCAGCGGCTCGGCGATCGGCTTGAGGCCGGCCTCGACGAGGACCAGACGCTCGACCAGCGTGGCCGGGGCGACGACGCGCAGCGGATCGGCCGCCGCGGGCGTGCGGGCCGCCGCACCCTGGGGGGCGGAGGCGCCGGCCGCGGGCGCGGCCGCATCCTGGCCGCTGCAGGCGGCCAGCAGCGTCGCCAGCAGCAGGGTGGGCACCGCGTGTCGGCCCGACAGGCGGCGGGACGGGGGCAGGGACTGGGGCTTCATGTCGGATCCGGAAGACAGGGCATGCGGGAATCGGGAGGAAGGGCAGCTCACGGCTGGCCCCCCGGCGTCAGGGCGGCGGTGGCCGTGGACGTGGCAGCGGCGGGCGCGGCGGCCAGCTCGTCGAGGCCGGCTTCGGCGCGCAGGCGCTCGATCTCGACCTGCGCGGCGCGCAGCTCGAAGCGCGCGGCGTTCAGCTCGTTGCGGGCGGCGCGCCAGACGCGCTGGGCGTCGAGGTAGTCCAGGATCCCGCGCTCGCCGTAGCGGTAGGCCGCCTCGGCCACGCGCATGGCGGACTCGGCCTGGCGGACGATGCCGCCCTCGTAGGCGGCCACCTGGTCCATGGCGATCTGCAGCTGCTGGCCGGCGATGGCCAGGGCCTGGCCGAGCTGGTGCTCGCGGTCGGCCAGCAGGCTCTGCAGGCGCAGCACGGTGGCGCGGGCCTCGGCGATGGGGCCCTCGCGGCGGTCCAGCAGCGGCACGGTGACGCTCACGCCGATCTGGCGATTGGTCAGGTCGGGGTTGCGGTCGGCCGCCAGGCGCAGGGCCCAGCTCGGCTGGGCCTGGGCCTGCTCGACGCGCACCCGGGCCTCGGCCGCGCGCAGCTCGGCCCGCACGGCGACCAGCTCGGGGTGGCGTTCCAGCAGGCGGCCGCGCAGGGCCTCCAGCGACTCGGCCGGCGGCACCGGGTCCTCGATGCTGCCGGCCACCCGGGCGTCGGGCGGCAGCGCCGGGCCGACGGCCTGGCGCAGCTCGGCCAGGGCCTGGCCGACGCGCTGCTGCGCGGTCTGCACGGCGCGCTGGGCGTTCAGGCGCTCGGCCTCGGCGCGCAGCAGCTCGAAGCGTGGCGCCTCGCCGGTCTCGACCCGCACCTTCACGCGGGCGTGGATCTGCTCGGTGACCTTGGCGTCCTCCTGCACATTGCGCAGCTCGGCCTGGGCACGCAGCACGCCCAGGTGGCCGCGCTTCACGCCGGCCACCAGCGCGTGCTGGAAGGCGCCGACCGAGGCGCGCACCCCGCGGGCCGAGGCCTCGGCCGCGTCGATGCGCGCACGCCGCAGCGAGGGCAGCTCCAGGCGCTGGGTCAGGCCCAGGCTGTGGGTCGGGCCCTCGGCCACGCCGGGCAGGCGGGCGCCCTGGCGGCCAACCAGCCATTCCAGCTCGGGGTTGGGCCGGGCGGCGGCGCTGCGGATCGCGGCCTGCGCGACCTGCTCGCGGGCACGCTCGGCGGCCAGGGCCGGGTGGCCCTCCAGCGCCATCGTGATCAGCGTGGTCAGCGGCAGGGCTCCGGCGGCGTAGGCGGCCGCGGGGTCGGGGCGCGGCCGGGCCGCCGGGTGGACCGCGTCGGCCGCCTGGGGATCGGCCGCCGTCGGCGCCGGGGGCGCGGCGGCCCAGGCTGGGGCGGCCAGCAGCCCCAGTCCGAGCAGCACGCCCCAGGGCAGGGCGGGGGTCAGACCGCGGCGGGAACCGCGGCGAAAGGCAGTGAGGACGGGCATCGAGACAGGTCGAAGTCCCCGGCCCGCCGCGCGACCGGCCAAAGCCAGACGCCCGGACGGGTCGGGTGGAGGGAGAAAGAAGGGGTGGGGCCCGGGGCCCCGGCAGGACCGCGACGGCACCTGCGCGGCGCCTGCGGTCAGCGGCCGCCTCGTGGGCGGCCCGCCTCAGGCGGTCGGCGGACGCAGCAGGGGCTGCTGCGGGGCCGGGTGGGCATGCGGGCAGCAGGCGGCGTGTAGCACATGGGCTGGCGGGGCCGTCGGCATCAGGCCCGGCGCAGGGGCCGGACTGGGATCGGGCAGGTCCCCGGGGCCCGCGCCCAGCGCGGGCAGGGTGCCGGCGCCGGTCTCGCGGACCGGTCGCTCCAGTTCAGGCGCGGTCGGGGCCAGGGCTTGCAGCACCGGGACCGTGCGCTCGACCTCGACCTCGGCCCCGACGCGGCCCTCCCATGCCACCCCGGCCAGCCGATCCGGCCCCGAGGCCGCCGGCAGCAGCGCCAGCAGCAGGCCCAGGCCGATCAGGCTGCCCACCCCCAGCACGAGCAGGCGCACGCCCCAGGCCGCCACCCGGCCGGACAGGCGGGTCGGCAGGCTGGACAGGACGAGGGCAAGCGACGGGCGGGACACGGGCAGGCTGACGGAAGTCGCGGACAGCAAGGGAAGGAATGGGCTGGCGGGGTGCGGGCAGCGGACCCGCCGGCTGGATCAAGGTTCAATGCGAACGGGTAAACCCTAGCACACCCCGGGCCAAGTCGACCGGCCTGGGGACAAGCCGACCGGCCGGCGGCCGGGCCGTGCGCCGCCCGGCCGGCGGCAAGGCGTGGCGCGCGGCGGCGGACAATCGCGCCTTTGCCCGGAAGCGCCCCGCCCCATGATCGTCCTGAGCCAACTCAGCCTGCGCCGCGGCGTCAAGCTCGTCCTCGACCATGCCGACCTGACGCTGCATGCGGGCGAGAAGGTCAGCCTGGTCGGGCGCAACGGGGCGGGCAAGTCCAGCCTCTTCGCGCTGCTGACCGGCCGGCTGCACGCCGACGCCGGCGACTTCAGCCTGCCGCCGCGCTGGCGGGTGGCCGAGGTCGCGCAGGACATGCCCGAGACGACGGAGGGCGCGACCGCCTTCGTGCTGCAGGGCGACAGCCGGCTGATGGAGGCCCAGGCGCGCCTGGCCGCGGCCGAGGGCGCGCAGGACGGCCACGCCATCGCCGAGGCCCATGCCGGCCTGGCCGAGGCCGGCGCCTTCGACGCCCGGCCGCGGGCCCAGGCCCTGCTGCTGGGCCTGGGCTTCCGGGGCGAGCAGCTCGATGCGCCGGTCAACAGCTTCTCCGGCGGCTGGCGCATGCGCCTGCAGCTGGCGCGCGCCCTGATGTGCCCGAGCGACCTGCTGCTGCTCGACGAACCGACCAACCACCTGGACCTCGACGCCCTGGTCTGGCTGGAGGCCTGGCTGCAGCGCTACGAGGGCACGCTGCTGGTGATCAGCCACGACCGCGAGTTCCTCGATGCCATCACCCGCGTGACCGTGCACCTCGAAGACGCCCGGCTCACCCGCTACGGCGCCAACTACAGCGGCTTCGAGGCCATGCGCGCCGAGCGCCTGAGCCAGCAGGCCGCGGCCTACAGCCGCCAGCAGGACCAGATCGCCCACCTGCAGCGCTTCATCGACCGCTTCAAGGCCCAGGCCACCAAGGCCAAGCAGGCCCAGAGCCGGGTGAAGGCGCTGGAGCGCATGGAGCGCATCGGCCCGGTGCTGAGCCAGGCCGACTTCGCCTTCAGCTTCCGCGAGCCCGGCCAGCTGCCCAACCCCATGCTGGTGATGCGCGAGGTGGTGTGCGGCTACCGGCTGGAGGGCGGGGGCGACAAGCCCATCGTCCACGGCATCACCCGCTCGGTGCAGCCGGGGCAGCGCATCGGCATCCTCGGCGCCAATGGCCAGGGCAAATCCACCGTGGTCAAGACCCTGGCCGGCACCCTGGGGGCGCTGGGCGGCACCGTCACCCCGGGCAAGGGCCTGGCGATCGGCTACTTCGCGCAGCAGGAGCTGGACGTGCTGCACCCCGAAAGCGGCCCGCTGGAGCACATGATCCGCCTGGCCCGCGAGGTCTCGCCCCAGGCCCGCGAGCAGGAGCTGCGCGACTTCCTGGGCCAGTTCCGCTTCGTCGGCGACATGGTGCAGCAGCCGGTGGGCAGCCTCAGCGGCGGCGAGAAGGCGCGCCTGGTGCTGGCCATGATCGTCTGGCAGAAGCCCAACCTGCTGCTGCTGGACGAGCCCACCAACCACCTGGACCTCACCACGCGCGAGGCGCTGTCGATGGCGCTCAACGGCTTCGAGGGCACGGTGATGCTCGTCAGCCACGACCGCGCCCTGCTGCGCGAGGTCTGCGACGGCTTCTGGCTGGTGGCCGACGGCACGGTGCGCGATTTCGATGGCGACCTCGACGACTACCAGCGCTGGCTGCTCGAACAAAGCCGCGAACGCAGCCGAGCCGCCACGGTCGAGACGGCCGCCCCCGGCCAGCCCGCCGAGGCGGCCGGCGCCAGCCGCCGCGAGGACCGCCGCGCCCAGGCCCAGGCCCGGCAGAAGCTGCAGGAGCAGCTCAAGCCCCTGAAGAAAGCGCTGACCCAGGTGGAGGCCCGCCTCGCCGCCGCCCAGGCCGAGCAGGAGAGCGCCAGCCAGCAGCTAGGCGACCCGGGGCTGGACGGCGCCCGCCGCGCCGAGCTGGGCCGCCAGCTCAAGGCCCTGGGCGAGGAGATCGAGGCGCTGGAGGGCCGCTGGCTGGAGCTCGGCGAGGCCATCGACCAGGCCACGGCCGAGGCCGCCGCCTGAGCCGGCGACGGGGTGGCGCGGCCTGCCCGCAAAGCGGCAATTCACTGCATATTTGCCCCGCTGATTTGCTGTAGGAATTTTTCGACACCCCGCGTTAACCCGGCCCTGCCGGCCTACACTGGCGGGGTCAGGAGAGCGCGGCCCAGGCATGCATCCGGGGCCGCCGCCGAAGGCGCCGCGCGCAAGCGCTAAACGCTCAGGCCCAAGGACTGGCAAACGTGTCCGTCGGGGTCCGACACCCCCGGCGGAGGCGAGAACCTCACTGGAGAGCGGTCGCGGCATCCCCATGCCGGCGACCCACCGAAGGGGCAAGCGGCCGGGGCGCAAGCGCCGGTCGCCAATCTCTCAGGTCCATGGACAGCGAGGGCGTGACCGACCCACCGTGCGAGCGGCGGGTCCACCGTCATCGTCGTGCCCCCCGGGGCACGGCCCGCCCCGTCGCCACCGTCCGTCCATGACCGCCGCCTTCGACCCCGCCCAAGCCCCCGCCCCCACGCCCCCCGCCGAGCCGCAGCGCACCCCGCTGCACGGCCTGCACCAGCGCCTGGGCGGCAAGATCGTGCCCTTCGCCGGCTGGGCCCTGCCGGTCAGCTACCCCGAAGGCCAGGTCGCCGAGCACCGCCATGCGCGGGCCGCGGCCGCGCTCTTCGATGTCTCGCACATGGGCCAGGTGCGGCTGGACGGCCCCAGCTTCGAGGCCGTCGCCGCCGCGCTGGAAACCCTGCTGCCCGCCGACGTGCTGGGCCTGCCGGTCGGCAAGCAGCGCTACAGCCAGTTCACCACCGCCGACGCCGGCGTGGTCGACGACCTGATGATCGCCCGCCCGCCCGAAGGCGCGCTGGGCGGCGTGCTGGGCCCGGTCTTCCTGGTCGTCAACGCCGCCAATGCCGACACCGACCTGGCCCTGCTGCAGGCCGGCCTGCCCGCCGGCGTCACCGCCACCCGCCTGCACGAGCGCGCGCTGCTGGCCCTGCAGGGCCCCGAAGCGGTGGCCGCCCTGGCCCGTGTCGCCCCTGCAGCGGCGGACACGCTGAACGCGCTGCGCTTCATGGAGGGCGCGGTGCTGGAGCTGGCCGGCGCCGCCTGCTGGGTGGTGCGCTCGGGCTACACCGGCGAGGACGGGGTCGAGATCTCGGTCCCGGCCGACCAGGCCGTGGCCCTGGCCGAAGCCCTGCTGGCCGATGCCGCCGTCAAGCCCGCCGGCCTGGGCGCGCGCGACACCCTGCGGCTGGAGGCCGGGCTCTGCCTGCACGGCCACGAGCTGGACACCACGATCACGCCGATCGAGGCCGGCCTGGCCTGGTCTGTCCCCAAGGTGCGCCGCGCCGGCGGCGCGCGGGCCGGCGGCTACCCGGGCGTGGCCCGGGTCGAGGCCCAGCTGCGCGAGGGCCCGGCACGCCGCCGCGTCGGCCTGCTGGCGCAGGAGCGCGTGCCGGTGCGCGACGGCGCCGCGCTGCATGACGCCGCCGGCCGCCCGGTCGGCCGCGTCTGCAGCGGCACGCTGAGCCCGGGCGTGGCCCAGCCCATCGCCATGGCCTATGTCGAGGCCGCCTCGGCCGCCGAAGGCACGGCGCTCTTCGCGCAGGTGCGCGGCCGTGGCGTGCCGGTGACGGTCAGCCCCCTGCCCTTCGTGCCGCACCGTTATCGTCGGGTCTGACCGCCTGGCCGCGGTCGCATGGCGTCCGACAGATCGCCCCGTCTTTCCGAACCCTTCCCTTCCTCAGGAACCCCCACCATGAGCCGCAAGTTCACCGCCGAACACGAGTGGATCGAGCCCACCGACGCGAACACCGCCACCGTCGGCATCACCGTCCACGCGCAGGATGCGCTGGGCGATGTCGTCTATGTCGACCTGCCCGAGGTCGGCTCGCACCATGCCCAGGGCGCCGTCGCCGGCGTGGTCGAGTCGGTCAAGGCCGCCGCCGACCTGTACATGCCGGTCAGCGGCACCGTCACCGAGGTCAACGAGGCCCTGCGCGCCGACCCCGCCCTGGCCAACAGCGACCCGCTGGGCGCGGGCTGGTTCTTCAAGCTCAAGCTGGACGACGCCGCCCAGCTCGACGGCCTGATGGACGCCACCGCCTACGACGCCCTGACCGCGAAGTAAGCCACCCGTCCCGGGCGACGGGCCTGCCACCCCGTCGCCAGCGCCCCCGCGGCGCCCGCCCCCTTCTCCGAGATCTGTCGATCCCCCTCCCCGCCTTCCGCAGGAGACCGCCATGCTGATGCCGTCCTTCCCTCCCCTGGCCCAGCTCGAGACCGAGCGTGAATTCGGCGCCCGCCACATCGGCCCCGGGCCCGAGGACGAGGCCGCGATGCTGGGGGCCGTCGGCGCCGCCAGCCGCGCCGCGCTGATCGAGGCCATCGTGCCGGCGGCCATCCGCCGCGGCGCGATGGACCTGCCGGCGCCGGTCGGCGAGGCCGCCGCGCTGGCCGAGCTGAAGGTCCTGGCGCGCAAGAACCGCGTGCTCAAGAGCTTCATCGGCCAGGGCTACCACGGCACGCAGACGCCGGGCGTCATCCTGCGCAACATCCTGGAGAACCCCGCCTGGTACACGGCCTACACGCCCTACCAGGCCGAGATCTCCCAGGGCCGGCTCGAAGCGCTGCTGAACTTCCAGACCATGGTCGTCGACCTGACGGGTCTGCCGGTGGCCAATGCCTCGATGCTCGACGAAGCCACCGCCGCCGCCGAGGCGATGACGCTGGCGCTGCGCGTGGGCCGCAGCAAGGCCACCGCCTTCTTCGTCGCCGACGACGTGCTGCCGCAGACCCTGGCCGTGATCCGCACCCGCGCCGAGCCGCTGGGCCTGCAGGTGGTGGTGGGCCCGGCCGAGGCGGCGGGCGAGGTGCTGGCGGGCACGCCCTGCTTCGGCGCGCTGTTCCAGTACCCCGGCGCCGAGGGCGCGGTGCGCGACCTGCGCGACCCCATCGCCGCCGTGAAGGCCCAGGGCGGCCAGGCCATCGTGGCCGCCGACCTGCTGGCCCTGACCCTGCTGGTGCCGCCCGGCGAGCTGGGCGCGGACGTGGCGGTGGGCAACACCCAGCGCTTCGGCATGCCCATGGGCAACGGCGGCCCGCATGCCGCCTACCTGGCCTGCCGCGAGGCGCACCAGCGCTCCATGCCCGGCCGCCTGGTGGGCATGAGCGTCGATGCCCACGGCAAGCCGGCCCTGCGCCTGGCCCTGCAGACCCGCGAGCAGCACATCCGCCGCGAGAAGGCCACCTCCAACATCTGCACGGCCCAGGTGCTGCCGGCCGTGGTGGCCAGCATGTACGCCGTCTACCACGGCGCAGCCGGCCTGCGCCGCATCGCCGAACGCGTGAGCAGCTACGCCGCCGCCCTGGCCGAGGGCATCGAGCAGCTCGGCTGGACGCTGGCGCACGACACCGCCTTCGACACCCTCACCGTGCAGACCGGTGCCCAGACCGAAGCCCTGCTGGCGCATGCCGTCGAGCTGGGCATGAACCTGCGCCGGGTCGACGCCGCCCGCCTGGGCGTGAGCCTGGACGAGACCACCACCCGCGCCGACCTGGACGCGCTGTGGACCGTCTTCGCCCGCGGCGCCAGCCGGCCCGACTTCGACGTCTTCGAGAAGGGCGTGGCCCCGCGCATCCCGGCCGCCCTGCAGCGCCGCAGCGCCTACCTGACGCACCCGGTCTTCGAGCAGCACCACAGCGAGACGGCCATGCTGCGCTACCTCCGCAAGCTCTCGGACAAGGACCTCGCGCTCGACCGCACCATGATCCCGCTGGGCTCCTGCACGATGAAGCTCAACGCAACCAGCGAGATGATCCCCATCACCTGGCCCGAGTTCGCGCAGATCCACCCCTACGCCCCGGCCGAGCAGCGCGCCGGCTACGCCGAGCTGGACGCGCAGATCCGCAGCTGGCTGAGCGAGATCACCGGCTACGCCGGCATCAGCCTGCAGCCCAACGCCGGCTCGCAGGGCGAATACGCCGGCCTGCTGGCCATCCGCGGCTGGCAGCGCGCGCGCGGCGAAGGCCACCGCGACATCTGCCTGATCCCCGCCTCGGCCCACGGCACCAACCCGGCTTCGGCCCAGATGGTCGGCATGAAGGTGGTGGTGGTGGCCTGCGACGCGCAGGGCAACGTCGACCTCGCGGACCTGCGCGCCAAGGTCGAGCAGCACAGCGCGAAGCTGGCCGCGATCATGATCACCTACCCCTCCACCCACGGCGTGTTCGAGGAAGGCGTGAAGGACCTCTGCGCCCTGGTGCACCAGCACGGCGGCCGGGTCTACGTGGACGGGGCCAACATGAATGCCCTGGTCGGCCTGGCCGCGCCGGGCGCCTTCGGCGGGGACGTCAGCCACCTGAACCTGCACAAGACCTTCTGCATCCCGCACGGCGGCGGCGGCCCCGGCGTCGGCCCGGTCTGCGTGGCCGAGGACCTGGTGCCCTTCCTGCCCAAGGGCGCGGACGAGGCGGTGCACGGCGAGGAAGTGGGCGCCGTGTCGGCCGCCCCGCTGGGCAACGCCGCCGTGCTGCCCATCACCTGGATGTACATCCGCATGATGGGCGGCGAGGGCCTGACCCGCGCCACCGAGACGGCCATCCTCTCGGCCAACTACATCGCGGCCCGGCTGAAGGACGCCTTCCCCGTGCTCTACACCGGCGGGGCCGACCTGGCCGGCGGCGGCGTGGCGCACGAGTGCATCCTGGACCTGCGCGCCCTCAAGGACAGCACCGGCGTGACCGCCGAGGACGTGGCCAAGCGCCTGATCGACTACGGCTTCCACGCGCCGACGCTGAGCTTCCCGGTGGCCGGCACGCTGATGGTCGAGCCCACCGAGAGCGAGCCCAAGGCCGAGCTGGACCGCTTCATCGAGGCCATGCTGGCCATCCGCCGCGAGATCGCCATGGTCGAGGCCGGCGCCTGGGGCCGCGAGGACAACCCGCTCAAGCACGCCCCGCACACCGCCGAGGTGATCGGTGCCGACACCTGGCCGCACGCCTACCCGCGCAGCGCCGCGGCCTGGCCGCTGGACAGCCTGCGCGGCGGCAGCAAGTACTGGTCGCCGGTCGGCCGCGTCGACAACGTCCACGGCGACCGCAACCTGTTCTGCACCTGCGCGCCGGTGGAGAGCTACGCGGCCTGAGGCCTCTGCCCCCCGGGGGCAGCCGGGGCGGGGCATGATCGGGGCGCGGCCGGCAGGCCGCTCCGGTCCGCCCCGCCCCGCGCCATGAGCCTCTCCGTCTTCGACCTCTTCAAGATCGGCCTCGGCCCCTCCAGCTCACACACCGTGGGGCCGATGGTGGCCGCGCGGCGCTTCACCGAGCGGCTGGCGGACGCGGGCCGGCTGGACGCCACCGCCCGCATCGTCGTCACCCTGCATGGCGCGCTGGCCCTGACCGGCCGCGGCCATGGCAGCGATGGCGCGGTGCTGCTGGGCCTGGCCGGCGAGACGCCCGAGGGCGTGGACGTGGACCGCGTGCCCGCGCAGCTGGCCGCGATCCGCGCGCAGCGCCGCATCGGCCTGCTCGGCGGCCGGCAGGCCCTGGCCTTCGACGAGGCGCAGGACCTGCGCTGGGCCGGCGAGCGGCCGCTGCCGCACCATCCCAACGGCCTGCGCTTCGAGGCCTTCGCGGCCGACGGCCGCCTGCTTGCGCAGTGGGCTGCGTATTCGGTGGGCGGCGGCTTCGTCGTCGACGAGGCCGAGGCCGCGGCGCGCGACGCCGCCGCCTTCGAGCCCGAGGCCGCCGGCCCCGCCCTGCCCCGCCCCTGGCGCAACGCGGCCGAACTGCTGGCCTGCTGCGCGGCGCATGGCGGCGGCATCGCCGCGCAGCAGCGCGCCAACGAGCAGGCCTGGCTGCGCCAGGGCCCCGAGGCCGCGCGCTGGGCCCGAGCCGAGGACGCCGCGCTGGACGCCGAGATCGACCGGCGCCTGCTGCGCCTGTGGAATGCCATGGCCGCCTGCGTGGCCCGCGGCCTGCGGCGCGAGGGTGAGCTGCCCGGCGGCTTCCGCGTGCCGCGGCGCGCGGCCCGGCTGTTCCGCGCCCTGGACCCCCGGGCCGCGGCCGCCCTCCAGGGCCGGCCCGAGGGCAAGGCGGTGCACGCGGCCGCCGCCCCGGCCGGCTGGACGCGCGCCGACGACCCGCTGCAAGTGCTTGACTGGGTGAACCTCTGGGCCCTGGCCGTGAACGAGGAGAACGCCGCCGGCGGGCGGGTGGTGACCGCGCCCACCAAAGGCGCGGCGGGCATCGTGCCGGCGGTGGGCCACTACCTGGCGCGCTTCGTGCCGCATGCGGACGAGGCCGCGCGCCGCCGCGCCCTGGTCGACTACCTGCTGACGGCCGGCGCCATCGGCGGGCTCTACAAGCGCAATGCCTCGATCAGCGGCGCCGAGGTCGGCTGCCAGGGCGAGGTGGGCGTGGCCTGCTCCATGGCCGCGGCCGGCCTGTGCGCGGCCCTGGGCGGCACGCCGGCACAGGTGGAGAACGCCGCCGAGATCGGCATGGAGCACCACCTCGGCCTGACCTGCGACCCGGTCGGCGGCCTGGTGCAGATCCCCTGCATCGAGCGCA
>CAYSQO010000029.1:0-24097 GCA_964433315.1 uncultured Rubrivivax sp. | reverse complement strand
GGGTGCGGGTGGATGGTCTTGCCGATGTCCACCGCGTCCGCGCCCATCTCGATGGCCAGCGCGATCTCGCCGATCATGTCGCCGGCGTGTGTGCCGACCATGCCGCCGCCGAGGATCTTGCCGTGGCCATGGGCCTCGGGCGAGTCATCGAACAGCAGCTTGGTGAAGCCTTCGTCGCGGCCGTTGGCGATGGCGCGGCCCGAGGCCGTCCAGGGGAACAGGCCCTTCTTGACCTTGATGCCCTGGGCCTTGGCTTGGTCGTCGGTCAGGCCGACCCAAGCCACCTCGGGGTCGGTGTAGGCCACGCTCGGGATCACGCGGGCGTTGAAGGCCGCAGCCGCCAACTCCTTGTCGCCCTTGAGCGTGCCGGCGATCACCTCGGCCGCCACATGCGCCTCGTGCACCGCCTTGTGGGCCAGCATGGGCTGGCCGACGATGTCGCCGATGGCGTGGATGTGCGGCACGTTGGTGCGCATCTGGATGTCGACCTCGATGAAGCCGCGGTCGGTCACGGCCACGCCGGCCTTCTCAGCCCCGATCTTCTTGCCGTTGGGCGAGCGACCGACGGCTTGCAGCACCAGGTCGTAGACGCCTTCGCTCTTCGTGCCATCCAGGCCTTCGAACTGGACCTTGATGCCTTCGGGCGTGGCGGTGGCGCCCACCGTCTTGGTCTTTAACATGATCTTGTCGAAGCGGCCCTTGTTCATCTTCTCCCAGACCTTGACGAGGTCGCGGTCGGCGCCCTGCATCAGGCCGTCGAGCATCTCCACCACGTCCAGGCGCGCGCCCAGCGTGCTGTAGACCGTGCCCATCTCCAGGCCGATGATGCCGCCGCCGACGATGAGCATCTTCTTCGGCACCGCCTTCAGCGCCAGCGCGCCGGTGGAGTCGACGATGCGCTCGTCATTCGGGAAGAAGGGCAGCTTCACCGACTGCGAGCCGGCCGCGATGATGGCGTGCTTGAAGCGCACCACCTTCTTGGCGCCGCTGCGCTCGGTGCCCGTGCCATTGGTCTCCTCGACCTCGACGTGGTACGGGTCCAGGAACTGGCCGACGCCGCGCACGGTGGTGACCTTGCGCATCTTGGCCATCGCCGCCAGGCCGCCAGTCAGCTTGCCGATGACCTTTTCCTTGTGGCCGCGCAGCTTGTCGATGTTGACGGCGGGGGCGCCGAACTCGACGCCCAGGTCGCCCAGGTGCGAGACCTCGTCCATCACCGCCGCGACGTGCAGCAGCGCCTTGGACGGGATGCACCCGACGTTGAGGCAGACGCCGCCCAGCGTGGCGTAGCGCTCGACGATGACGGTCTTGAGGCCCAGGTCGGCGGCGCGGAAGGCCGCCGAGTAGCCGCCAGGGCCGGCGCCGAGCACCAGCACTTCGCACTCCACGTCGACCTGGCCGCTGTAGCTGCCGGCCGGGCCGGCCACCGACACGGGGGCGGGAGCCGGAGCAGGCGCAGCCGCAACGGGTGCCGGCGCGGCAGCCGCCGGAGCGGGCGCGGCGGCGGCACCGGCCACCTCCAGCGCCACGATCACCGAGCCCTGGTTGACCTTGTCGCCGATGGCGACCTTGATCGCCTGGACCACGCCAGCGTGGCTCGACGGGATCTCCATCGAGGCCTTGTCGCTTTCCACCGTGATCAGGCTCTGCTCGGCCTTCACCGTGTCACCCGGCTTGACCAGGATCTCGATGACGCCGACGTCCTTGAAGTCGCCGATGTCGGGGACTTGGATGTCCATCAATGCCATGTCGTGCCCCCGATCACAGCGCGATGCGTCGGAAGTCCGACAGCAGCGACGCGAAGTAGACGTTGAAGCGGGCCGCGGCGGCCCCGTCGATGACGCGGTGGTCCCAGGACAGCGACAGCGGCAGCATCAGGCGCGGCTGGAAGGCCTTGCCGTCCCACTTGGGCTCGAGGGTGCTCTTGCACACGCCCATGATCGCGACCTCGGGAGCGTTGATGATGGGGGTGAAGTACTTGCCGCCGATGCCGCCGAGCGACGAGATGCTGAAGCAGCCGCCGCTCATGTCGGCCGGGCCCAGCTTGCCGTCGCGGGCCTTCTTGGCCAGTTCGCCCATTTCCTGGCTGATCTGGAAGATGCCCTTCTTGTCGGCGTCCTTGATCACCGGCACGACCAGGCCGTTGGGCGTGTCGGCCGCGAAGCCGATGTGGAAGTAGTTTTTCAGCACCAGGGTGTCGCCGTCCAAGCTGGCGTTGAACTCGGGGAACTTCTTGAGCGCGGCCACGGCGGCCTTGATCATGAAGGCCAGCATGGTGACCTTCACGGCGCCAGCGCCGTTTCCAGATTTCGCGCTCTTCTCGTTCTCCAGGTTGGTGGCGACGCGGAAGGCTTCCAGCTCGGTGATGTCCGCCTCGTCGTGGTTGGTGACGTGGGGGATGAGCACCCAGTTGCGGTGCAGGTTGGCGCCGCTGATCTTCTTGATGCGCGACAGGTCCTTGCGCTCGACCGGGCCGAACTTGGCGAAGTCCACCTTCGGCCAGGGCAGCAGGCCCGGGAAGGCCTCGCCACCGCCAGCGGCGGGTGCCGCGGCCGGCGCCTTGGCCTTCTGCGCGGCGGTCTGCACGCTGCCACCCATCACGCCCTTGACGAAGCCCTGCACATCGGCCTGGGTGATCCGGCCCTTGGGGCCGGAGCCCCGAACCTCGTCCAGCGGCACGCCCAGCTCGCGGGCGAACTTGCGGATCGAGGGCGAGGCATGCGGCAGCGCGGGCTTGAGCGCGCTGGCGGGCGCGTGGGCCGGCAGCGCCGTGGCCGGTGCGACAGCCGTTGCCACGGCGGCGGCGGCCGGGGGGGCCGCAGGGGCCGGGGCGGATGCCGCGGGGGCTGCGGCAGCCGGCGCCCGGGCCGTCGCGCCGGGGGCCGCGGCCAGCCGCACGATGGGCGTGCCCATGCGGACCTTGTCCCCCAGCTTGACCAGCAGGTCCTGCACCACCCCCGCCGCGCTCGACGGGATCTCCATGGAGGCCTTGTCGCTCTCGACCGTGATCAGGCTCTGCTCGACACGCACCGTGTCGCCGGGCTTGACCAGCAGTTCGATAACCGCGACCGCATCGAAGTCCCCGATGTCGGGCACGCAGACCTCGACCGGCCCGGCCGGGGCGTCCCCGGGCGCGGCGGCCGCGGCCGCAGGCGTGGCGGCGGCAAGGGGAGGCGCCGCCGGGGCCGCCGTCGGCGCGGCCTCCGCGGCCGCATCGGCCACCTCCAGCAGCAGCACGACGCTGCCCTCGTTGACCTTGTCACCCAGGGCGACCTGCAGGGCCTTCACCGTCCCCGCGTGGGAGGACGGGATTTCCATCGAGGCCTTGTCGCTCTCGACCGTGATCAGGCTCTGTTCGACACGCACCGTGTCGCCCGGCTTGACCAGCAGCTCGATGACCGCGACGTCCTTGAAGTCCCCGATGTCCGGGACCTTGACTTCCAGCAATGCCATTTCTGTCTCCTTGGCCGCCCGCGGCCGCCCTGCCCTGCCGGGTCGGCAGGGGTGGCGGAACGCCGGGCAGCTGGCGCCTCAGGCGCTCAGCGGGTTGATCTTGTCGGTCGCGATGCCGTACTTGCGCAGGGCCTCGGCCACCTTGGCGCGCGGCAGCTTGCCCGCGTCGGCCAGCGCGGCGAGCGCGGCCACCACGATGTAGTGGCGGTTGACCTCGAAGTGCGCCCGCAGCTTGCTGCGGAAGTCGCTGCGGCCGAAGCCGTCGGTGCCGAGCACCTTGTAGGCGCGCGGCCGGCCGTCGGCCTCTGGCGGGATGAAGGCCCGGATCTGGTCCGCGTAGCTCTTCATGTAGTCGGTGGCGGCGACCACCGGGCCGGCATGCGGCGCGAGCTGTCGGGCGACGAAGCAGGGGGCGACCTCGGCCTCCGGGTGCAGCAGGCGCTCGCGCTCGACGGCCTGGCCGTCGCGGGCCAGCTCGTTGAAGCTCGGGCAGCTCCAGACGTTGGCGGCCACGCCCCAGTCGGCGGCCAGCAGGGTGCGGGCGGCCATGGATTCGCGCAGGATGGTGCCGCTGCCCAGCAGGTTGACCTGCAGCGCCGGGCCCTGCGGGGCCGGCTCCAGCAGGTACATGCCGCGGATGATCTCGTCCTCGGTGCCCGGGCGCAGGCCGGGCTGGGCGTAGTTCTCGTTGAGCAGGGTCAGGTAGTAGAAGACGTTCTCCTGCTTCTCGACCATGCGCTTGAGGCCGTGCTGCATGATCACCGCCACTTCGTGCGCGAAGGTCGGGTCGTAGGAGATGCAGTTCGGGATGGTGCCGGCCAGGATGTGGCTGTGGCCGTCCTCGTGCTGCAGGCCTTCGCCGTTGAGCGTGGTGCGGCCGCTGGTGCCGCCGAGCAGGAAGCCGCGCGCCTGCATGTCGCCCGCCGCCCAGGCCAGGTCGCCGATGCGCTGGAAGCCGAACATCGAGTAGTACACGTAGAACGGGATCATGATCCGGTTGCTCGTGCTGTAGCTCGTGGCCGCGGCGATCCAGCTGCTCATGCCGCCGGCCTCGTTGATGCCTTCCTGCAGGATCTGGCCGGCCGTGTCCTCGCGGTAGTACATGACCTGGTCCTTGTCGACCGGCGTGTACTGCTGACCCAGCGGGTTGTAGATGCCGACCTGGCGGAACAGGCCTTCCATGCCGAAGGTGCGCGCCTCGTCGACCAGGATGGGCACGACGCGCGGGCCCAGGGCCTGGTCGCGCAGCAGCTGGGTCAGGAAGCGCACATAGGCCTGGGTGGTGGAGATCTCGCGGCCCTCGGCGGTGGGCTCCAGCACGGCCTTGAAGGTCTCCAGCGAGGGCACAGTGAAGTGCTCGTCGGCCTTGACCCGGCGCTTGGGCAGGTAGCCGCCCAGGGCCTGGCGGTGGGCGTGCAGGTACTGCATCTCCGGCGTGTCGTCGGCCGGCTTGTAGAAGGGCAGCTTGGGCAGCTCGCTGTCGGGGATGGGGATGTTGAAGCGGTCGCGGAAGGCCTTGATGTCCTCGTCGGTCAGCTTCTTGGTCTGGTGGACGGTGTTGCGGCCTTCGCCGATCTTGCCCATGCCGAAGCCCTTGACCGTCTTGATCAGCAGCACGGTGGGCTGGCCCTTGTGCTTGACCGCGCGGTCGTAGGCGGCATAGACCTTCTGCGGGTCGTGGCCGCCGCGGCGCAGATTCCAGATCTCGTCGTCGCTCATGGGGGCGACGAGGGCCGCCGCCGCCGGGTCGCGGCCGAAGAAGTGCTTGCGGACGTAGGCGCCGTCGTTGGCCTTGAAGGCCTGGTAGTCGCCGTCCAGCGTCTCCATCATGATCTTGCGCAGCGCGCCGGTCTTGTCGCGGGCGAGCAGCGGGTCCCAGTTGCTGCCCCAGAGCAGCTTGATCACGTTCCAGCCGGCGCCGCGGAACTCGCCTTCGAGCTCCTGCACGATCTTGCCGTTGCCGCGCACCGGGCCGTCCAGGCGCTGCAGGTTGCAGTTGATGACGAAGATCAGGTTGTCCAGGCCCTCGCGCGCGGCCAGGCCGATGGCGCCGAGCGATTCGGGCTCGTCCATCTCGCCGTCGCCGCAGAACACCCAGACCTTGCGGTTGGCCGTGTCGGCGATGCCGCGGGCATGCAGGTACTTCAGGAAGCGGGCCTGGTAGATGGCCATCAGGGGCCCCAGGCCCATGCTGACCGTGGGGAACTGCCAGAACTCCGGCATCAGCTTGGGGTGCGGGTAGCTCGACAGGCCCTTGCCGTCGACCTCCTGGCGGAAGTGCAGCAGCTGCTCCTCGGTCAGCCGGCCCTCCAGGTAGGCGCGGGCGTAGACGCCGGGCGAGACGTGGCCCTGGATGTAGATGCAGTCGCCACCGTGGCCCGCGCTCTCGGCATGCCAGAAGTGGTTGAAGCCGGCGCCGAACAGGTGGGCCAGCGAGGCGAAGGAGCCGATGTGGCCGCCCAGGTCGCCGCCGTCCTCGGGGTTGTGGCGGTTGGCCTTGACGACCATGGCCATCGCGTTCCAGCGCATGTAGGCGCGCAGGCGCTCCTCGATCTCGATATTGCCGGGGCAGCGGGCCTCGTCCTCGGGCTCGATCGTGTTGACGTAGCCGGTGGTCGCCGAGAAGGGGCGGTCGATGCCGTGCTGCCGCGCTTCCTCCAGCAGCTGTTCGAGCAGGAAGTGCGCGCGTTCGCGGCCCTCGCTGTCGATGACCGCGTCGAGCGCGTCGAGCCACTCGCGGGTTTCCTGGGCGTCGGTGTCGTGGGCGGCCACGGGCCGCTGGGGTTCGGGGACGGCGGACATGGAGTCTCCTCGCTCTCTCTCGTTTGAGCCCGGGAGGCCGGCCGGATCACGGCCGATCCGCGGGCCGGATCAGGGGGTGCGGAAAGTCTCGCACAAGGCCGTTAAATTTTGAATAGCGCTACGTGTTTCTACGATGCGAAACCACGATGGGCGCCCGAGGCGGCTGGCGTCGACCCGCGGCCGGCGGCCCGGCCGGCCCTTCGCGGCCTGCCGGGCGGGGCGAAGGCCGCTCGATAATCCGCGCCCATGGCCCCGCGCAACCCTGTCTCCAACCTGCCCCTGGGCCTGCGCCCGGCCCCGCGTCGCTGGTTCGGCCGCTGGTGGAAGCGGCAGTCGCCCACCGACCAGGACCGCCTGGCCACGCTGGGGCCGCTGATCTCGGTGCTGCTCTTCCTGGCGGCGATCGTCACGGCCTTCTGGTACCTGCGCAACGAGGAATTCGAGCGGGAGCAGGAGTCCGTCAAGCGCGACACCGAGATCGCCCAGCAGCAGATCCGCCTGCGCCTGATCGAGAACCAGGAGCAACTCGTGCGTCTGGCCCGCGAGCTGGCGACCCAGGCCTTCGACGGCAACGAGTTCCTCGGCGAGGCCACGGCCTTCGTCCGCGAGCGTCCGGAGGTGGTCAGCCTGTCGTGGATCGGGGCCGAGCGGCAGGTCCGGCTGCGCCAGCTCTCGGGCAACCACGCGCAGGATTTCTCCCGCTTCCCCGAGCTGCCCTCGCATCCGGCGACCGGCCCGGCGCCGCAGCTCGCCGCCCCGCCCTCCCTGGGGACCGAGGCCGACTGGGCCTTCGGCGCCGCGCGGGACCTGCGCCAGCCGGTCTACTCCCGGCCCTTCCAGGCCCTCGGCGGGGCCTGGGTCTTCCAGGTGCACGTGCCGGTGATCGACCGCAGCATCTTCTCGGGCAACCTGGTCGTCGAGTACTCGGCCGAGTCCCTGCTGCGCTTCCACGTCCCCAACGACGTGGTGCTGCGGCACGCGATCAGCCTGCTCGACGCCCAGAGCCGCACGCTGGCCAGCACCGTCAGCCGTGAAAGCGGCAAGGACGAGCGGGGCCCTCCCTTCGTGTCGGAGGTGGTGGTCTCGCCCGTGGGCAATGGCCTGGTGCTGCGCGGCAAGGGCTGGCGCACCTCGGCAGGCCTCGTCGGCAGCACCCTGTTCTGGATGGTGGTCGCCATGTCGGCCCTGACCGTGTGGATGCTGCTCGGCACCTGGCGCCACATGGGCCGGCGCGCGCAGATGCAGGCCGCCCTGATGGCCGAGACCAATTTCCGCCGGGCCATGGAGAACTCCATGCTGACCGGCATGCGGGCCATGGACATGGACGGCCGCATCACCTACGTGAACCCGGCCTTCTGCGCGATGACCGGCTTCGCCGACCACGAGCTGATCGGCAAGCTGCCGCCCTACCCGCACTGGCCGGCCGACCGGATCGAGGAGAACATGCGCGTGCTCCAGCAGGAGCTGCAGGGCCGCAGCCCGGCCGGCGGCATCGAGGTGCGGATCATGCGCAAGGACACCAGCGAGTTCGACGCCCGCATGTACGTCTCGCCGCTGATCGACGCCCGCGGCCAGCAGACCGGCTGGATGACCTCGATGACCAACATCACCGAGGCCAAGCGCGTGCGCGACCAGCTCAGCGCCTCGCACGAGCGCTTCACCACCGTGCTGGAGGGCCTGGAGGCGGCGGTGTCGGTACTCTCGGTGCAGCAGGGCGAGCTGCTGTTCGCCAACCGCAGCTACCGGCTGTGGTTCGGCGGGGACGCGCGCGGCCACGGCTGGCTGGCCGGCGGCGCCGGCAGCCCGGCCCTGCCGGTCGAGCTCGACGAGGCCGTCGACAGCTTCGGGGGCCTGCCCGCCCAGGCCCTGACCCGCGCCGGCACCGACGTGCGCGAGGTGCATGTGGCCAGCCTCGACAAGTGGTTCGACGTCCGCGCCCGCTACCTGCAGTGGACCGACGGCCGGCTGGCCCAGATGCTGATCGCCACCGACATCACCGAGCGCCGCCGGGCCGAGGAGCTGACCGCCCGCCAGGCCGAGCGTTCGCAGCAGACCAGTCGCCTGATGACCATGGGCGAGATGGCCTCCAGCGTGGCCCACGAGCTCAACCAGCCGCTGACGGCCATCACCAACTACTGCAACGGCATGGTCTCGCGGGTCAAGGCCGACACCATCCAGAAGGACGACCTGATCGCCGCGCTGGAGAAGACCGCCAAGCAGGCCCAGCGGGCCGGCCAGGTCATCCACCGCATCCGCGCCTTCGTCAAGCGCAGCGGGCCGCAGCGCCAGCCCGCGCAGGCGCAGCAGATCGTGGAGGACACGGTGGAGCTGGCCTCGATCGAGCTCAAGCGCCGGCATGTCGCGATCCAGAGCTATGTCGCGCGGCGGCTGCCGGAGATCCTGGTCGATCCCATCCTGATCGAGCAGGTGCTGCTGAACCTGCTGAAGAACGCCGCCGAGGCCATCGACCAGGCGGACATGCCGACGCAGCGCCGCCGCATCGAGCTGCGCGTCGTGCCGCGCCACACGCCCGAGGAGGGCGGGGTCATCGAGTTCAGCGTGACCGACACCGGTCCCGGCCTGCCCGAGGACGTGCTCAAGCGCCTGTACGAGGCCTTCTTCTCCACCAAGACCGACGGTCTGGGCATCGGCCTGTCCCTGTGCCGCTCCATCGTGGAGTCGCACCGCGGCCGGATCCGTGCGGAGAATCTCTACAATGGTTCGCAGGTGGTCGGCTGTCGTTTTGCCTTCACGCTGCCCGTGGAGGTGGAGCCTGCAGACACCGACAGCCCTCCCGGCGGCCGTTCCGAAGCCGCCCCCCTCCCCCTCAGCAGAACCTCATGAGCCTGATCCCGAAGAAAGGCACGGTCTATGTCGTCGATGACGACGAGGCCGTCCGCGACTCCCTCCAGTGGTTGCTCGAGGGCAAGGACTACCGGGTCAAGTGCTTCGATTCCGCGGAATCCTTCCTGTCGCGCTTCGACCCCCGCGAGGTGGCCTGCCTGATCGCCGACATCCGCATGGACGGCATGAGCGGCCTGGAACTTCAGGACCGCCTGATCGAGCGCAAGAGCCCGCTGCCCATCGTCTTCATCACCGGCCACGGGGACGTGCCCATGGCGGTGACCACCATGAAGAAGGGGGCCATCGACTTCATCGAGAAGCCCTTCAAGGAAGAAGAGCTGCTCGACCTCGTCGAACGCATGTTCGAGCAGGCCCGTCTGGCCTTCAGCCAGCACCAGGAGCAGGCCAGCCGCGAGGCCCTGCTCTCGCGCCTGACCACCCGCGAGAGCCAGGTGCTCGAGCGCATCGTGGCCGGCCGCCTGAACAAGCAGATCGCCGACGACCTGGGCATCAGCATCAAGACGGTGGAAGCGCATCGCGCCAACATCATGGAGAAGCTCAACGCCAACACGGTGGCCGATCTGCTCAAGATCGCCCTGGGCGCCCAGCAGATCAAGGCCTGAGCCCGCACCCGCGCCGCTCGCCCCGTCCTGCCAGGCCGCGCTCGTCGCGGCCTTTTTCTTGCCGGCCCGCTATCTCCGGCATCAAGGCTTTCAACGACTGGAACATCGCCGGCTTGCGATGATCCCAGCCCATCGGCGCGCACCGCGCGGCCGATCCTTCCTGACTTCCGCCCCGCAACCGACGCCATGACGCACGCCAACCCGCTGCTCGACACCGCCGCCCTGCCCCGCTTCGACGCCATCCGGCCGGAGCATGTCCAGCCCGCGATCGACGCCCTGCTGGCCGAGGCCCGGGCCGCGCAGGAGCGGGCTGTCGGCCCCGAGGTGCCGGCGGACTACGAGGCCCTGTCGGCTGTGCTCGACGTGGCCACCGAGCGCCTGGGCCGGGCCTGGGGCGCCGTGGGCCACCTCAACAGCGTGGCCGACACGCCCGAGCTGCGCGCGGCCTACAACGCGGCCCTGCCGGCCGTGACGGCCTTCTACACCGAGCTCGGCGCCGACGAACGGCTCTATGCCAAGTACAAGGCCGTGGCCCAGGGCCCGGCGGCGGCGGGCTTGAGCGCGCCGCGCCAGCGCGCGCTGGGCAATGCGATGCGGGACTTCGTGCTCTCGGGGGCCGAACTGCAAGGCGAGGCCCGCGCGCGCTACGCCGCCATCCAGGCCCGCCAGGCCGAGCTGCAGCAGGCCTTCAGCGAGCATGTGATGGACGCGACCGACGCCTACAGCCTGGTCGTTCCGGCCGAGCGCCTGGCCGGCGTGCCGGAGGACGTGCTGTCCGCCACCCGGGCCGCCGCCGGGGCGGCCGGCCTCGAAGGCCACAAGCTCGGCCTGCACATGCCGGTCTATATCCCGGTCATGCAGTACGCCACCGACCGCGCGCTGCGCGAGCAGCTCTACCGCGCCTACGTCACCCGCGCCAGCGAGCTGGAGGCGGTGGCCGCCGAGACGGCCGGGCGCGACAACGGCCCGGTCATGCGCGAGATCCTGGCCCTGCGCCAGGAGGAGGCGCGTCTGCTCGGCTACGCCAACTTCGCCGAGGTCTCGCTGGTGCCCAAGATGGCCGGCTCGCCGCAGCAGGTCATCGACTTCCTGCGCGACCTGGCCCGCCGCGCGCGCCCGCATGCCGAGCGCGATCTGGCCGAGCTGCGTGCCTTCGCCGCCAGCGAGCTGGGCCTGGACGCGATGGAGCCCTGGGACTTCAGCTTCGTGGCCGAGAAGCTCAAGGAGGTGCGCTACAGCTTCAGCGACCAGGAGGTGAAGCCCTACTTCACCGAGGCCAAGGTGCTGGCCGGCCTGTTCGGCATCATCGAGACGCTGTTCGAGGTCAGCATCCGTCCGGACGAGGCGCCGACCTGGCACCCCGACGTGCGCTTCTTCCGCATCGAGCGCCCGGCCCGCCAGGCCGGCGACGCCGCGCCGGAACTGGTCGGCCAGTTCTACCTCGACCCCTACGCCCGCCCCGGCAAGCGCCCCGGCGCCTGGATGGACGATGTGCGGGGCCGCTGGGCCCGGCCCGACGGCCGGCTGCAGACGCCGGTGGCGCATCTGGTCTGCAACTTCGCCGCGCCGGTGGGCGGCAAGCCGGCGCTGCTGACGCACGACGAGGTCATCACCCTCTTCCACGAGACCGGGCACGGCCTGCACCACCTGCTGACCCGCATCGAGGACCCGGGCGTGGCCGGCATCTCCGGCGTCGAGTGGGATGCCGTCGAGCTGCCCAGCCAGTTCATGGAGAACTTTGCCTGGGAGTGGGCCGTGCTGCAGGGCATGACGGCCCATGCCGAAACCGGCGAGCCGCTGCCGCGTGCGCTCTTCGACAAGATGCTGGCCGCCAAGAACTACCTCAGCGGGCTGATGACGCTGCGGCAGATCGAGTTCTCGCTCTTCGACATGCTGCTGCACGCCCGGCCCGGCAGCGAGGCCGATGTGCAGGGCCTGCTCGACGCGGTGCGGGCCGAGGTGTCGGTGAACCCGCCGCCGGCCTTCAACCGCTTCCAGCACAGCTTCTCGCACATCTTCGCGGGCGGCTACGCGGCGGGCTACTACAGCTACAAGTGGGCCGAGGTGCTCTCGGCCGACGCCTACGGCGCCTTCGAGGAGAGCGGCGTGCTCAACCCCGAGACCGGCCGCCGCTACCGCGAGGCCATCCTCGAAGCCGGCGGCAGCCGCCCGGCGATCGAGAGCTTCAAGGCCTTCCGCGGCCGCGAGCCGAGCATCGACGCGCTGCTGCGCCACCAGGGCATGGCCTGAACGCCGCGGCCGGCGGCCCGGGCAGGGGCCGGCCGGCCGGACGCGTCCTCAGTAGCGCAGCGTCTCCACGCCCTGCGGCGTGCCGAGCAGGCAGACGCTGGCCTTGTGGCGGGCGAAGATGCCCACGCAGACCACGCCGGGCCACTGGTTGACCTCCGCTTCCAGGGCGGCCGGATCGGTGATCACCAGGCCGCGGACGTCCAGGATGGGGTGGCCGTTGTCGGTCGTCACGCCGACCCGCAGGGTGGCGGTGCCGCCCAGGGCGGCAAAGCGGCGGGTGATCTGCGCGGCGGCGTGGCCGATCACCTCGACCGGCAGCGGAAAGCGGCCCAGCACCTCGACCCGCTTGCTCGCATCGGCGATGCAGACGAAGCGCTCGGCCAGGTCGGCGACGATCTTCTCCCGCGTCAGCGCGGCGCCGCCGCCCTTGATCATGTGGCCGCGCGGGTCAATCTCGTCGGCCCCGTCGATGTAGACGCCCAGGCGCTCGACCTCGGCCGCCTCCACCACCGCGATGCCGTGCGCACGCAGCCGTGCGCTGCTGGCCTCGGAGCTGGACACGGCCGCGCGCACCCTGTGCTTGACGGTGGCCAGCGCGTCGATGAAGCAGTTCACGGTCGAGCCGGTGCCCACGCCGATGACGGCGCCACCGGGCACCTCGGGGATTTCGGCCAGGGCAGCACGGCCCACCAGGGCCTTGAGTTCGTCGGAAGTCATAGGGAGGAAGGGCAGGAGAGCGGAGCGATCAACGAGGCGCGAGCTTACCCGGCCCCTCGGCCTGCGCCGTCCCGCCCTGCGCCGCTGGCCGACAATCCGCCCATGGCCCTGATTCCCTACGCCCTGACCCGCCCCTTCCTCTTCGGCCTCGACCCGGAGCATGCCCACGAGCTCACGCTCGGCAGCCTCGCCCGGCTGCAGGACACGCCGGCCCGCTGCCTCTGGACCCAGGCCCGGGTGCAGGACCCGGTCACCGTCGCCTGCCTGCGCTTTCCCAACCGCATCGGCCTGGCCGCCGGCCTGGACAAGAACGGCCGCTGCATCGACGGCCTGGGCGACATGGGCTTCGGCTTCATCGAGGTCGGCACCGTCACCCCGCTGGGCCAGCCCGGCAACCCCAAGCCGCGCATGTTCCGCCTGCCCGCGCGCCAGGCCCTGATCAACCGCCTGGGCTTCAACAACGAGGGCCTGGAGGCCTTCCTCGCCAACGTGCAGCGCGCCCGGCGCTTCCGGGCCGCCGGCGGCCTGCTCGGCCTGAACATCGGCAAGAACGCCGCCACGCCCATCGAGCGCGCGGTCGACGACTACCTGATCGGCCTGGCCGGCGTCTATCCGCATGCCGACTATGTGACGGTCAACATCTCCAGCCCCAACACCCAGAACCTGCGCAGCCTGCAGAGCGACGAGGCGCTCGACGGCCTGCTCGGCGCCCTGCAGGCGCGCCGGGCCGAGCTGGCCGTGCAGCACGGCCGCCAGGTGCCGATCTTCCTGAAGATCGCACCGGACCTGGACGAGGCCCAGGTCGCCGTCATCGCCGCGACGCTGCAGAAGCACGGCCTGGACGGCGTGATCGCCACCAACACCACCCTGGCCCGGGACGCCGTGGCCGGCCTGCCGCATGCGCAGGAGGCGGGTGGCCTCTCCGGCCGGCCGGTCTTTGCGGCCAGCAACCGCGTGATCGCGCAGTTGCGTGCCGCCCTGGGCCCGGGCTTCCCCATCATCGGCGTGGGCGGGGTGCTGAGCGGCGAGGACGCGCGGGCCAAGATTGCCGCCGGCGCCGACCTGGTGCAGCTCTACACCGGCCTGATCTACCGCGGCCCCGAGCTGGTGGCCGAGGCCGCCCGCGCCGTCGCCGGCCGCGGCTGAGGCCCCACCGGGCCGCCCGCCGGCGCCGCCGGCTGGCCGGGCCGCAGCACCGGTCGGCCCTCGAAGGGCCGGGTGCCCGGGGGCAGCAGGCCCCAGCCGACCAGCACCTGGGCGATCTGCTGCGCATACCAGTGCTGCCGGGCCGGCGTGGCCTCGGAGTGGTAGGCGCCCACGGCGCGCCAGGTGTTGCCGTGGCGCTCGACGAGGCCGCGGTAATGGGCTGCCGCCACCTGCGCGGCGGTGCAGCCGTGCTTGAGATCCGCCGCCTCCAGGCCCTGCGCCTGCAGGCGCGGCAGGTGGATGCTGTTGATCTGGAACGCCCCCAGGTCCACCGTGCCGTTGCGGTTGCGGTGCTCGGCCGCGCTGCGCAGCCGCGACTCGTGCCAGCCGATCGCCCGC
Source organism: uncultured Rubrivivax sp. (assembly GCA_964433315.1). GTDB lineage: Bacteria > Pseudomonadota > Gammaproteobacteria > Burkholderiales > Burkholderiaceae_C > Aquariibacter. The sequence continues at coordinate 9,863 of CAYSQO010000029.1, read as the reverse complement.
AGCACGTGGCGGTTCACGCCATGGGCGCGGGCGGCGTCGTCGATGCAGTCGGCGTGGGCCGGCATGGCGAGCAGGAGGCCCAGGCCCGTCAAGGCCACGGGCAGACCGGCCGCCACGGGGGGCACCGCCAACGCGCGGGGCATCAGGGGCCTCTTCATGCCGGGGGCAGACCGGTGACTGGCTCCGGGCGGATGGCAGCCCGCAGCTCCGAAGGCGGCTGACCCAGCTGGCGGATGAAGCTGCGTCGCATGCGCTCGACATGGCCGAAGCCGCAGTCCAGGGCCACCTCGCGCAGCCTGCGCTCGCCCCGCTCCAGGGCGGCACGGGCCGCCTCGACCCGCAGACGCTCCACCGCCTTGGAGGGCGCCACGCCGATTTCGGCGGTGAAGGCGCGCACGAAATGCCGCGGCCCGAGGTTGACCCGCTCCGCCAGGTCGGCCACTGCGTGGCGCTCGCGCAGATGGGTGCGCACATGCTCGAGCAGGGCGGCGAACCGCGCGCCGTCCGGGAACATGTCGAGCAGGGTCGAGAACTGCGACTGGCCTCCGGGCCGCCGGTGATAGAAGACCAGGTCCCGCGCCACCTGGCGGGCCAGCTCTTCGCCCTGTGTTTCGCCGATCATGGCGAGCGCAAGGTCGATGCCGGCGGTCACGCCCGCCGAGGTCCAGAAGCTGCCGTCGCGCACATGCATGCGGTCTGCATCCAGATGCACCCGGGGGAAGCGCTCGCGGAAGGTCTGGGACCGTGCCCAGTGGGTGGTGGCCCGACGCCCGTCCAGCAGGCCGGTGCCAGCCAGCAGCAGGCTGCCGCTGCAGACGCTGGCAAGCAAAGCTCCGGCGTCCGCCACGGCCTGCAGCCAGCCCAGCAGGGCGGCTTGTTCAAGGGCTGCCCCCACCCCCAGGCCGCCCGAGACGATGACCCGGTCGACCGTGTCCGGCTCCGGAAGGGCTTCGGCTACCAGCGGGACCCCGCTGCTGCTGATCACGGGCCCGGCCTGCGGCGCCACCAACCGCCAAGTGTAGGCCCCAGGCACATGGGATTCGGCGGCCTCGAAGACCGTCAGCGGCCCGGTGACGTCCAGCAGTTGAAAGCCCGGATAGACCAGGAAGGCAAGGCGTTGCGTCATGGACCGGATGTCTTGAAAAGGGGGCTGGAAGTCGTGGCGCATCCCTCGGGCGCCCGATAGTCTCACGGGCTGTTCCGCCGAGCCCTGTGGGTTCTTCACGTCCTGTTTCGCGGTCTCATGTCGCCTGTTCCTCTCCTGCGGTCCCGCAGCCTGCTCCGCATCGTCCTTGGGGCGATGCTGCTGGCGTTGCTGCTCCCCGGGCTGAGCACCTGGCTTCGCTCGGGTGCACAGGAGCCCTGGCGGGAAGTCTGCCGCAGCCCGGCGGCCCTTTCGCTGGCGTTCTCCGCGACAAAGGTAGCACTGCCGTACCCAGACGCCCCGTCCCCCAAGCCGGCAGGTGACGGTCATGCGCAGGCCTGCCTCGCCTGTGTCCTGGCTTGCAGCAGCTGCCCGCTCGGGCTGGGGCTGGGGCTGCCCCCGGTGGAAGGCATCGCGGCTCGACCGCTCCGGATTGCCGGGAGCTGTCCCGCCCGCGGGGCCGAGGAGGCGCTGGGAGGCTGTCCTGACGGGGTCGGGGCCTCTCCTCGGGCTCCACCGCTGCGGGCTTGAGCCGATGGGTGCGGGACGGCGCGGCCCTGCTGCCGGGCCCTCCGCCGCTCCCCCTTCGCGCTCCGGGCGCTCTGGCGTCCGGCCTTCCGCATGCAGGCTGCCGTGCCGCGATGTCGCGCCCACGTCGCCGCCTGGACCCGGTCTTTTCCATGATGCTTCCCTCTGCTCCCGTTTCCCCCACCGTCCCTGTCCTGGTGCTCAGCCTGATCGGCGGTCTGCCCCCTGCCGCCGCCCAGGAGGCGGGACCCTCCGCCACCGGAGCACCGCAGGTCCGGACCTTCCGCGAGCCCGAGGCCGCCGGCGTGTTTCCACGGGTCACTATCACCGGCCGCGTTGAAGACCCCGAGGCCTATGCGGTGCCGAACGCCAGCATCGGCACCAAGACCGACACCCCGCTGCTGCTCACGCCGATGAAGGTGGAGGTGATCACGCCGCAGATCCTGCGTGACCTGGGCACCACCAGCCGCGGCCTGCCCGAGGCCCTGAACAGCCTGGGCATCCAGGGCACCGGCCAGGGCGACCTGGGCGATTCCTTCTTCTACCGCGGCTTCTCCAGCACGACCACGCTCTGGAATGGCTTCCGGGTGGAAGACCTGGGCACCAACGTCAACGGCCTCAACGGCGGCGTCTGGATGGACAACGTCGAGCGTCTGGAACTGCTGCGCGGCCCCTCAAGCCTGCTCTACGGCCGGGCCGAGCCGGGCGGCGCGCTCAATATCACGACCAAGAAGCCGCGCGCCCAATTCGGCGGCCATGCCGAGGTCGGCCTGGGCTCGCAGGACCAGCGCTGGGCCGCTGTGGACCTGGGCGGGCCGCTGGATGCCGAGGGGCGCCTGCTCTACCGGCTCAACGCCTCGCGCGAGGTGCAGGACTCCTGGTACCGCCACGGCCCGACCTACCGCTCCGCCGGCATCGCTCCGGCCCTGGCCCTGCGCGTGAGCTCGCAGACCACGCTGAGCTTCGAGGGGCAGTTCCGCAACCTGGAGGGTTCCTCCACCCAGCCCTACATCCCGGTGGACACGGCGACCCAGACGCTGCTGGACGTGGCCCCCTCGCGCACCCTGATGCCCGGTGCGCAATCCAGCTTCCAGCAGCGGCGGGTGATGCTGGGCCTGGAGCACCGTTTTGACGAGCGCTGGACTCTGAACTGGCGCTACCTCTACAACGACGCGAAGAACCCGCTGACCGTGTTCCCCTGGATCGTCGGCATGGAGTACCCCGGCCCGCTCAGCGCCACGGCCACGGCAACCCGCGGCTTGGTGGCCAACCGCGGCTTCCAGGAAGTCCACGCCACCCTGCTGGACCTGGTGGGCAAGCTGCGCACGCCGGGTATCGAGCACACCGTGCTGGCCGGCTTCGACCTCTACGACACCAAGTCCTACCAGAACACCAACTTCGACTGCTGGTGCATCCCCTTCGACTACTTCAACCCGCCGCCGGTACCGAAGTCCGACATTCCGGGCGAGCACGACACCTGGAACATCGGCCAGCGTGAGCTGTCCTTCTACCTGCAGGACCAGATGAAGATCGGCCGCGACTGGCATGTGCTGGTCGGCCTGCGCCACCAGCGCCTGAAGGAGCGCAGCGTCTATATCGTGCCGCCGCTGGACTTCGACGGCGACGGCGTGACCGACTACGAGCTGAACGAGGACATCCCCTACCGCCAGCGCGTGACGCTGCCGCGCCTGGGCCTGCTCTGGCAGGCCCGGCCCGGTCTGAGCCTGTACTACAGCTACAGCGAGAACGCCGGGGTCAGCCAGGGCCTGGCCTTTCCGGGGCGCTCGATCCGGCCCGAGCTATCACGCCAGCATGAGCTCGGCGCCAAGGCCGAGTGGCTGGACGGCCGCCTGGTCGGCTCGGTCGCCGTCTTCGAGCTGAACAAGCGCAACATCGTCGCCGCCGACACCGCCCATCCGGGCTTCAACCTCGCGGTCGGGGAGGTCAGCAGCCGCGGCGTCGAACTGCATCTGCAAGGCGAGATCACCCCCCGCTGGAAGCTGCTGGCCAGCTACAACCACGCCCGCCCTTACGTCAGGAAGGGCACCGATCCGGCCCAGGGCAGTGCGACCGCCCTGCAGCCCCTGGCCATCGAGACCGGCAGCAAGCTGCCCTATTTCTCCGAGCACAGCCTGAGCCTGCTCAGCAGCTTCCAGCTCACGCCGCAATGGCGCCTGGGCGGCGGGCTCAACGCCTTCACGCCGGCCAACCGCGATGCCAACTCGGCCGTCAAGACCCGGTCCTACACGGTGGCCTCGGCCTTTGTGGCCTACGAAACCCGCCTCGCCGGTCGCAGGACCACGCTGCAGCTCAACGTCAGCAATCTCTTCGACGAGGAGTACCTGCTCTTCCAGGGCGATGTCGGCAAGGTGCTGCCCGACGTGAACTTCGTCGGCGGCAACTGGGGCACGCCGCGGCAGATCCGGCTGAGCCTGCGCACGGAGTTCTGACCATGAAACGTCGACATGCCTTCCAAGGCCTGGCCTGGCTGGCCGGCCTCAGCCCGGCCCTGGCGCAGACTGCGCCGGCAGCCTCGCATTCTGGCCGCCTGCCCCGGGCAGCGCCGCTGCGCCCGCTGCCGAAGACGGCCGGCCAGCCGATTCGGGTGGCATTCGTGCTGGACCCGGGCACCGAGCTGGTGGACTTCGCCGGCCCCTGGGGGGTCTTCGAGTATGTGCGGGTGCCCGGCTGGGAGGGCTCGCCCTTCGACCTGTTCACGGTGTCGGAACGGCGGGAGGCCTTCAAGGTCTCCGGCGGGCTCACCGTGCTGCCCGACCACAGCCTGGCGGATGCGCCCTTGGCGCAGCTGATCGTCGTGCCGGCGCTGGGCGAAGAGCCGTCGCCTGCCCTGCTCGACTGGCTGCGCGAGCGCGCACCCGCCACCGACCTGACCTTCTCGGTCTGCAACGGTGTCTTCGTGCTGGCCCGGGCCGGTCTGCTCGATGGCCTGGCTGCCACGGCCCACCACGGCGCCTTCGGTATCTTCCGGATCGAGCATCCAAGGGTGCGGCTGCGCCGGGGCGCACGTTTCGTCGACAACGGCCGCGTGGCCAGCTCGGGCGGGCTCAGCTCGGGTGTCGACCTGGCCCTGCATGTGGTGGCGCGCTACTTCGGCCCGGCAGTGGCCGAGCAGACCGCCCGGCAGCTGGAGTACCAGGGCCAGGGCTGGCGGAACCCGGACTCGAACCGCGCCTTCGCCCGCAAACCGGGCTCCACGGCCCTGCGGCCCCTGTGCCCGGTCTGCGAAGCCGCCGTCACCCTGGCCGAGGCCCTGCCGTGGGTGCACCGCGGGCGGACGCTGTACTTCTGCTCGGACTGGTGCCGTGACCGCTTCCTGCAGGACCCGGAGATGTTCGTGCAGGGGTGACCCCCATGGATCCACCTCGGTGGGCCCGAAAGCTGCTCCTCCGCCCCCCACAAGACGCAATGCGCCCGCGCGGCGCCAGGGAGGCACACCATGGGATGGTTTTCAGCGCTGCGCCGCCGGGGGCCGGGGACTGCGCCGGGGCACCGGCCCGCGGCCGACGCCGCCCCGCCGGGCCGCGATCCGGAGGATCTGCCCGGCCTGCTCGCCCATTGGGCGGCCGAGGGCCATGCGGTGCTGCCGGGCTTCTATGCACCGCAGGCGCTGGATGCCGTCGAGGCCGGCGTGCAGGCGGCCTGGACGGGCCGGGCGCCGCGCATCGTCGTCGACGACCTGGTCACCGGGCAGCGCCTGCGGCTGGCCGAGGTCCGCGAGGCCGACCGCCTGGCCCACCGCTTCAAGACCAACGACCTCTATCTGGAAGATCCCGGCGTGCGCAGCCTGGCGCTGAACGCGCGCATCACCCCCTTGCTGGCCCGGCTGCTGGGCCAGTCGCCGGTGCTCTGCAACTCCCTGAGCTTCCAGCAGGGCAGTGCGCAGGCCGAGCATGTCGACACGCTGTACATGACGCCGCGCACGCCCGATCACCTGATCGCGATCTGGGTGGCGCTGGAGGATGTGCATCCCGACGCCGGGCCGCTGTTCTTCCTGCCCGGCAGCCACCGCATCCCGCCCCTGACCTTCTCAAACGGCAGCCGCCACGTGCTGCCGGCCGAGATGGCGGACTGGTCGGCCCGCATGGCCGCCGAGGTGGCCGCGCGCGGCCTGCGCCGCGAGACCTTTCTGGCCCGCAAGGGCGATGTCTTCGTCTGGAGCGCGCACCTGCTGCACGGCGGCAGCCCGATCCGCAATCCGCAGCGCAGCCGCCGCAGCGTGGTCTTCCACTACCTCTCGGAGGGCGACTGCCGGGCCGCCGGCAGCGAGCTGATCCCGCAGGCCGGCGGCCACTGGCTGTACCGGGCGCACCAGCCGGTGCCCGGTGCCGCCGGCGGCGAATGGCCGCCGCGGCCCCCCGGCCCGGCCTGAGCCCTCAGGGGCCGCAGGCCGGCCGCGGCCTCAGGCCAGGGCCTTGTAGCGCACCCGCTTCGGACGCGCGCCTTCCTGGCCGAGGCGGCGCAGCTTGTCGGCCTCGTACTCCTGGTAGTTGCCGTCGTAGAAATACCACTTCGAGTCGCCTTCGCAGGCCAGGATGTGGGTGCAGATGCGGTCCAGGAACCAGCGGTCGTGGGAGATGACCATGGCCGAGCCGGCGAACTCCAGCAGCGCGTCTTCCAGGGCGCGCAGGGTTTCCACGTCCAGGTCGTTGGACGGTTCGTCGAGCATCAGCACGTTGCCGCCCTGGGCCAGGGTCTTGGCCAGGTGCAGGCGGCCGCGCTCACCGCCGGAAAGGTTGCCGACCAGCTTCTGCTGGTCGTTGCCCTTGAAGTTGAAGCGGCCGATGTAGGCGCGGCTGGGCATGACGAACTTGCCGACCACGATGTTGTCCAGGCCGCCGGAGACGTCCTCCCAGACGGTCTTGTCGCCGGCCAGGCCCTCGCGGCTCTGGTCGACGAAGGCCAGCTTGGCGGTCTGGCCGATCTTGACCTCGCCGCGGTCGGGCTGCTCGACGCCCTGGATCATTCGGAACAGCGTGGACTTGCCCGCGCCGTTGGGGCCGATGATGCCGACGATGGCGCCGGCCGGGATCTTGAACGAGAGGTCGTCGATCAGCACCCGGTCACCGAAGCTCTTGCTGACGTTGGTGAACTCGATCACCTCGTTGCCCAGGCGCTCGGCCACCGGGATGAAGATCTCGTTGGTCTCGTTGCGGCGCTGGTATTCGACGTCGCTCAGCTCCTCGAAGCGGGCCAGGCGCGCCTTGCTCTTGGCCTGGCGGCCCTTGGCGTTCTTGCGCACCCATTCCAGCTCGGCCTTCATGGCCTTGGCGTGGGCTTCTTCCTGCTTCTGCTCCTGCTCCAGGCGCTTCTGCTTCTGGTCCAGCCACTCGGTGTAGTTGCCCTTCCAGGGGATGCCGCGGCCGCGGTCCAGCTCCAGGATCCACTCGGCGGCGTTGTCGAGGAAGTAGCGGTCGTGGGTGATGGCCACCACGGTGCCGCCGAAGCGCTTGAGGAACTGCTCCAGCCACTCGACCGACTCGGCGTCCAAGTGGTTGGTGGGTTCGTCGAGCAGCAGCATGTCGGGCTGGCTCAGCAGCAGGCGGCACAGCGCGACGCGGCGCTTCTCGCCGCCGGAGAGCTTGCCGATCAGCGCGTCCCAGGGCGGCAGGCGCAGGGCGTCGGCGGCCAGTTCGAGCTGCAGGTCGGTGTTCTCGCTCCCGGCGGCGGCGATGACGGCCTCCAGCTCGGCCTGCTCGGCGGCCAGGGCGTCGAAGTCGGCGTCTTCCTCGGCATAGGCCGCATAGACCTCGTCGAGGCGCTTCTTGGCGGCCAGCACGCCGCCGATGCCCTCTTCCACCGCCTGACGCACGGTCTGGTCGGGGTTGATCTGTGGCTCCTGCGGCAGGTAGCCGATCTTCAGGCCGGCCATGGGGATGGCCTCGCCCTCGATCTCCTTGTCCAGGCCGGCCATGATCTTCAGCAGGGTGGACTTGCCCGAGCCGTTCAGGCCGAGCACGCCGATCTTGGCGCCGGGGAAGAAGGACAGGGACACGTCCTTCAGGATCTGGCGTTTGGGGGGAACCGTCTTGGAGACACGGTTCATCGAGAACACATACTGGGCCATCGGGGATCTCGGCTGGCGCCCGGCGGACGGGCCGGCGGGCGGGGGACTCGGAGCATGCAGCGCCGCCCGGGGACGGGCGCGCCTCGGGGCGGATTGTCGCCGCTGCGGCGCCCGGCCCGGCCGGGCCGGCCGCAGGCGCGCCCCGGCCCCGGGCTTACCCGCGCTTGGTGACCCCATCACTGTCCCGAAACTTCGCAGCGCGCAAGATCCAGCCGGTTCGATCGACTGAGGTTGTGGCGGCCCCGGGCCGACCGATGACCCGCCCCGCGAAGGAGACCCCATGATGACCCCCCTGAAGCCCATGCGCCGCATGCCCCTGGCCCTCGGCCTGCTCTGGATGCTGGCGGCCGGCACGCCGCACGCGGCCGACAAGCCCCTGCTCGGCCCGGCCACCGGTGCCCTGCCCGCCACGCCCACGGCCGCCGCCGACACCCCCAGCGGCCCGCGCGTGGCCACCGCCGAGGCGCACGAGAACGAGCGCTGGCTCGCGATCCGTGAAGGCCTCTTCGGCCAGCGGCCCATCGAGAACCGGCTCGACGCCAAGGCCCCGGCGGATGCGGTCGTGGCACTGGACCTGCCGATCCGCGCGGCCGACGCCTCGGTCGTGCCGATCGGCATCCGCACCCTGCCCCAGCCGACGGCCGGGCGCTACGTCAGGAAAGTTTGGCTGGTGATCGACCGCAACCCCTCGCCGGTCGGCGCGGTCTTCACCCTCACGCCGCAGGCCGGCCGGGCCGAGCTGGCCACCCGGGTGCGGGTCGAGGAATACACCCACGTGCGTGCCATCGCCGAGCTGAGCGACGGCAGCCTGCACATGCACACCCGCTTCCTGAAGGCCTCGGGAGGCTGCTCCGCCGCGCCCGGCGGCGACCTGGCTGCGGCCAAGGCCACGCTGGGCCGCTTCAAGCTGCGGCTCGATCCGGTGCCGGATGGTGCCGGACTGGTGGCCGCCCAGCTCAGCATCAGCCACCCGAACGTGTCGGGCCTGGCCATCGACCAGCTCACCCGGCTGGCCCCGCCGCCGCATTTCGTGCGCCAGGTCCAGGTGAGCTACGGCGGCCAGCCGGTGATGACGGCCGATGTCGACTTCACCCTCAGCGAGAACCCCTACCTGAAGTTCAACGTCCAGGCCGACCAGCCGGGCGAGCTGAGGGTGACGGTGCGCGACACCGAGGACGGCCGCTACGAACAGGCCCTGGCCCTGGGGCCCGGCGGCCAGCCGCTGGCCGCTGCCGGCACGCCGGGCGCCGTCACGCGCTGAGGCGGTGGCGCCCCACCGACCAGGGCGGCCAGACGCCGACACGGCCGCCCCGCTGAACGGCCTGCTGCCCCGCCGCGCCCTGCTGCGCGGCGGCCTGCTGCTGGCCACCGCGCCGGCGGCCCTGGCCCAGGCACCCGGCGAGCCGGGCGAGGATCTCCCGCCCTGGATGCTGCGCCCCGGCGCCGGCTTTAGCGTCTACGGCCAGCCCGGCCCCGAGGCCCAGCGGGTGCTGCGCCGGCCCGGTGCCAACCGCGCAGCGCCCGGCAACGGCGTGGCCTGGACGCCGCTGGAGCAGCTCGAAGGCTTCCTCACCCCCAGCGGCCTGCATTTCGAGCGCCACCACAACGGCGTGCCCGCCATCGACCCGGCGCTGCACACCCTGCGCATCGACGGCGCCGTGCGCCAGCCGCTGGACTGGCGCCTGGCCGAGCTGCTGCGCTACCCGCAGCGCTCGCACCTGGGCTTCATCGAGTGCGGCGGCAACAGCAATGCCGGCTGGAACGAGGAGCCGATCCAGCGCCCGGTCGGCAGCTTCCATGGCCTGATCTCGACCAGCGAGTGGACCGGCGTGCCGCTGCGCCTGCTGCTGGACGAGGCCGGCGTCGACCCCCAGGCCACGCCCTGGGTGATCGCCGAGGGCGCCGACGCCTTCGCCATGCAGGCCAGCCTGCCGCTGGCCAAGCTGCGCGCCGACGGCCTGCTGGCCCTGTGGCAGAACGGCGAGCCCATCCGGCCCGAGCAGGGCTACCCCATGCGCCTGATCCTGCCGGGCTGGGAGGGCGTGACCCAGGTCAAGTGGCTGCGCCGCCTCACCCTGAGCGCCGAGCCGCTCATGGCCCGCAACG
>CAYSQO010000028.1:0-25524 GCA_964433315.1 uncultured Rubrivivax sp. | reverse complement strand
CCCCGCCAGCCCCCCAGGAGGACCCCGTGAACACCATCGAGATGCTCGAAGACAACCCGATCGACACCCGGATCAAGGTGATCGGTGTCGGCGGCGGCGGCGGCAACGCCGTCGCGCACATGATCGACACCGGGGTCCAGGGCGTGGAGTTCATCTGCGCGAACACCGACCGCCAGGCCCTCAACCGCAGTGCGGCCGACGTGATCATCCAGCTCGGGGCCAACGGCCTGGGCGCGGGCGGCAAGCCCGACGCCGGCCGCGCCGCCGCCCACGAGGCCGAGGAGCGCATCCGCAGCGCCATCGAGGGCGCGAACATGGTCTTCCTGACCGCGGGCATGGGCGGCGGCACCGGCACCGGTGCGGCGCCGGTGATCGCGCGCATCGCCAAGGAGATGGGCATCCTCACCGTCGGCGTGGTGACCAAGCCCTTCGAGTTCGAGGGCAAGCGTCGCACCAAGCAGGCCGAGGCCGGCCTGGCCGAGCTGGAGGCCAATGTCGACAGCCTGATCGTGGTGCTCAACGAGCGCCTGCTGGAGGTGCTGGGCGACGACATCACCCAGGACGAGGCCTTCCAGGAGGCCAACAACGTCCTCAAGAACGCCGTGGGCGGCATCGCCGACATCATCAACGTCGACGCCTCGATCAACGTCGACTTCGAGGATGTGAAGACGGTGATGAGCGAGCCCGGCAAGGCCATGATGGGCACCGCCACCGCCAGCGGCCCGGACCGCGCGACCAAGGCCGCCGACGCCGCCGTGGCCTGCCCGCTGCTGGAGGGCATCGACCTGTCCGGCGCGCGCGGCGTGCTGGTGCTGATCGCGGCGAGCAAGGCCACGCTCAAGCTGTCCGAGAGCCGCAACGCGATGAACGCGATCCGCAAGTACGCGCACGACGAGGCCCATGTCATCTTCGGCGCGGCCTACGACGAGAGCCTGGGCGACCAGCTGCGCGTGACGGTGATCGCCACCGGCCTGTCCGACGCCCGCAACCAGCAGGCGCAGGTGCCGATCAGCGTGGTGCACTCCGCACCGGCCGTGCAGGCCGTGGCGCGCACCGGCACCGACAACCTGGGCCTGGCCCCGGCGGGCGGCGTGTCGGTGACGATGAGCGGCCCGGCCGGCGCCGGCAGCGCCAGCCAGCCCTACGACCCCAGCTCGGTGCCCAGCGTCTGGCGCAGCGGCCGCACCGCCGCGGCGCGCGTGGACGCGCTGTCGAGCAGCGGCGTGGACGACTACGACATCCCCGCCTTCCTGCGCAAGCAGGCGGACTGAGGACGGGGCGCCGGACGCCCTGGGGGCAGGGCGTCCCGGGACGGGGCGGCGCGGCGGGCGCCGCCCCTGACCTACACTGAATTCATCATGCTCGCCAAACGCATCATTCCCTGCCTGGACGTGACCGGTGGTCGCGTCGTCAAGGGCATCAATTTCGTCGAGCTGCGCGACGCCGGGGACCCGGTGGAGATCGCAGCCCGCTACAACGAGCAGGGCGCCGACGAGCTGACCTTCCTCGACATCACCGCCACCAGCGACGGCCGCGACCTGATCCTGCCGATCATCGAATCGGTGGCCTCGCAGGTCTTCATCCCGCTGACGGTCGGCGGCGGCGTGCGCAGCGTCGAGGACGTGCGCCGCCTGCTCAACGCCGGGGCCGACAAGGTGAGCTTCAATTCCGCCGCCGTCGCCCGGCCCGAGCTGATCCGCGAGGCCAGCGAGCGCTACGGCGCGCAGTGCATCGTGGTTGCCATCGACGCCAAGCGCCGCACGGGCGAGGACCTGGCAGCCAAGGGCCCGGGCTGGGACGTCTACACCCACGGCGGCCGCAAGAACATGCACCTCGACGCGGTGGACTGGGCCCGGCAGATGGCCGCCTTCGGCGCCGGCGAGATCCTGCTGACCAGCATGGACCGCGACGGCACCCGCAGCGGCTTCGACCTGGCCCTGACCCGCGCGGTCAGCGACGCGGTGCCGGTGCCGGTGATCGCCTCGGGCGGCGTCGGCAAACTCGACGACCTGGCCGACGGCGTGACCCTGGGCCGCGCCGATGCCGTGCTGGCCGCGAGCATCTTCCACTACGGCGACCACACGGTCGGCGAGGCCAAGGCCCTGATGGCGAGCCGGGGCATCCCGGTGCGGCAATGAGCGCGGCCCCGACCGGAGCGGCCGGCGCCTGGCTGGACGCGGTGCGCTGGGATGGCGACGGCCTGGTGCCCGTCATCGCCCAGGAGCAGGGCAGCAACGATGTGCTGATGTTCGCCTGGATGAACCGCGAGGCCCTGGCCCTGACGGCCGAGCTCGGCCGCGCCGTGTACTACAGCCGCTCGCGCCAGCGCCTGTGGCGCAAGGGTGAGGAAAGCGGCCATGTGCAGCAGGTCCACGAGATCCGCCTGGACTGCGACCAGGACGTGGTGCTGCTGAAGGTCACCCAGCTCGGCCACGACCCCGGCATCGCCTGCCACACCGGCCGCCACAGCTGCTTCTTCGAGCGGCTCGAGGGCTCGGGCCCCGGGGCACGCTGGCAGTCCGTCGAGCCGGTGCTCAAGGACCCCGACACCATCTACACCCGATGAGCAGCGAACCCCAAGGCGACGACACCCTGGAGCGTCTGGCCGACGTGATCGCCCAGCGCCGTGGCGGCGACCCCGACAAGAGCTATGTCGCCCGGCTCTTCCACAAGGGCCGCGACAGCATCCTCAAGAAGGTCGGCGAGGAAGCCACCGAGCTGGTGATCGCCGCCAAGGGCGGCGAGCGCCAGCAGGTGGTCTACGAGGCCGCCGACCTGTGGTTCCATGCCCTGATCGCCCTGGCCGATGCCGGCGTGCGGCCGGCCGAGGTGCTGGCGGAACTGCGGCGCCGGGAGGGACTCTCCGGCCTCGAGGAGTTCGCCGCGCGCAAGGCCCAGGCCCGCGAGGCCGGCGGCGCCTGAGTCCCCGGCCCCCAGAACCGCCCGAGCCGCCCCCCATGATCGTGCTGCCCGAAGACCAGGAACGCGCGCTGCGCACGGTGGGCGTGGTGAGCTACCTGCTGCACGCGGTGGTGGCGGTCGGCGCGCTGATCCCCAGCCTCCAGCCGGGCATCGTGCTGCTGGTGATCGCGGTCGTGCTCGACCTGGTCAAGCGCGAGGACGCCGCCGGCACCTGGCAGGCCAGCCACTTCCGCTGGCGCATCCACAGCGTGCTGTGGGCCGGCGGGCTCTACCTGCTGACCTTCCCGCTGTGGTTCCTCTTCGTGCTGCCGGGCTGGCTGGCCTGGACCGGCATCTCCGTCTGGTTCCTCGTGCGCATCGTGCGCGGCTGGATCCACCTGAACGACCGCCGGCCCATCGACGAGCCGGCCTGAACCCGAAAGCCCCCATGAGCCAGGACCCGAACTGCATCTTCTGCAAGATCGTCGACGGCAAGATTCCGGCCCGCAAGGTCTTCGAGGACGAGCAGCTGCTCGCCTTCCACGACATCGCGCCCTGGGCCCCGGTGCACCTGCTGATCATCCCCAAGCAGCACATCGCCTCGATGGCCGAGACCGGCCCGGAGCACGCCGGCCTGCTGGGCCACATGATGACGACGGGCGTGCGCCTGATGGCCGAGCTGGGCGTGACGAACGGCTTCCGCACCATCGTCAACACCGGGGCCGACGGCGGCCAGGAAGTCGGCCACCTGCACCTGCACTTCATGGGCGGCCCCCGCCCCTGGGCCCGCGGCTGAAACGGTCACGGCCCTCCCCTAAACTCGCGGCTTTTGGCCTGTCTGCACAGGCCCTCAGGAGATTGACATGGGTTCCTTCAGCATCTGGCATTGGCTGATCGTGCTGCTCATCGTGGTGCTGGTCTTCGGCACCAAGAAGCTCAAGAACATCGGCGCCGACCTCGGCGGGGCCGTCAAGGGCTTCAAGGACGGCATGAAGGACGGGGCCAGCGGCGCCGCGGCCACCGGCCCGGATGCGGCCGCGCCGGCCCAGGTCACCGCCCAGCAGTCGGCCGCCGACGCGGCCCGCACGGTCGACGTCGACGCCAAGACCCGCGGCTGAGCCCGGGCTGACCCGAGCCTCCGGCGATGATCGATTTCGGCTTTGACAAGCTCGCGCTGATCGGCGCGGTGGCGCTGATCGTCATCGGCCCCGAAAAGCTGCCCAAGGTGGCCCGCACCGTCGGCCACCTGCTGGGCAAGGCGCAGCGCTACGTGGCCGACGTGAAGGCCGAGGTCAACCGCTCGATGGAGCTCGAAGAGCTGCAGAAGATGCGGCGCGACGTGGAAAGCGCCGCACGCAACGTCGAGCAGACCGTGCAGCAGGAGCTGCGCGACACCCAGAGCGCGCTCGACCCGGGCTGGCAGGCGCTGGACGCGCCGGTGCAGTCCGTCGAGACCCCGACCAGCTACAACGACCCGCTGCGCGAGCCGCCCGGGGCCCGCGGCCCGCGCAAGAACTGGCGTGCCAAGCGCGCCGCGGTGCCGCAGTGGTACCGCCAGCGCCAGGGCGTGCGCGGCCACGTGCAGTCCGGTGCCGCGCGGGTCGCCCGCTTCCGTCCGCCGCGTCCCTCGCGCTGATGCCCGCGGGACCGAACGGTCCCGCTTCCTATTGCCGTCCCCGCAAGCGTGAGCACCCCCGAACCCCGCGACGAGCTCGAAGGCAGCGAACAGCCCTTCGTTGCCCACTTGATCGAGCTGCGCGACCGCCTGATCCGCGCCCTGATCGCGGTCGGCATCGCCTTTGCCGTGCTGGCGGTCTGGCCGGGGCCCTCGGGCCTCTACGACCTGCTGGCTGCGCCGCTGGTGGCCCACCTCAAGCCCGGCACCACGCTGATCGCGACCAATGTGATCTCGCCCATCCTGGTGCCGCTGAAGATGACGCTGATGGCGGCCTTCATGGTCGCGCTGCCGGCGGTGCTCTACCAGGTCTGGGCCTTCGTCGCGCCCGGGCTCTACAGCCACGAGAAGAAGCTGGTGCTGCCGCTGGTGGTGTCGAGCACGCTGCTGTTCTTCTCGGGCGTGGCCTTCTGCTACTTCATCGTGATCCCGGGCATGTCGCAGTTCATCCAGAACTTCGCGCCCAGCAGCATCTCGGCCGCGCCGGACATCGAGCAGTACTTCAGCTTCGTGATCACGCTCTTCCTCGTCTTCGGCCTGGCCTTCGAGGTGCCGGTGGCGGTGGTGGTGCTGGTGCGCATCGGCGTGGTCTCGGTGGAGCAGCTGCGCAAGTTCCGCAGCTACTTCATTGTCGGCGCCTTCATCCTGTCGGCGGTCGTCACCCCGCCGGACGTGATCTCGCAGCTCGCGCTGGCCATCCCCATGTGCCTGCTCTACGAGGTCGGCATCTGGGCCGCGCAGCTCTTCCTCAAGCACACCCGCGCGCCCGAGGCCGACGGCCCGCCGGCTGCCTGAGCCCCCGGGCCGATCCCCGATGCCGGCCTACCGCTACGAGGCGCTCGACGCCGACGGTCGCGCCCGCAAGGGCCTGCTGGAGGCCGACAACGCCCGCGCGCTGCGTGGCCTGCTGCGGGCCCAGGGCCTGGTGCCCATGGCGGTCTCGCCGGTGGCGGCGGGCGCCGAAGCCGCGGGCGCGGGTGGCCTCAGCCTCGGCCTGAGGCGCCGCATCTTCTCGGGCAGCGGCCTGGCGCTGTGGACGCGGCAGCTCGCCGGCCTCGTCGGCGCCGGCCTGCCGCTGGAGCGCGCGCTGACCGCCCTGGCCGAGGAAGCCGAAGGCGCCCCGCTGCGCGAGCTGCTGGCCGAGCTGCGCGCCGAGGTCAACGGCGGCAGCCCCTTCGCGCGCGCCCTGGCGGCGCACCCGCGCGAGTTCGACGAGGTCTACCGCGCGGTGGTCGCCGCCGGCGAGCAGACCGGCGCCCTGGGCGCCGTGCTGGAACGCCTGGCCGAGGACCTGGAAGCCCGCCAGGCCCTGCGCGCCAAGCTGATCGGCGCGGCGCTGTACCCGGCGATCGTCTCGGGCATCGCGGTGGTGATCGTGGCCTTCCTGGTCAGCTACGTGGTGCCGCAGGTGGCCGGCGTCTTCGCCGGGGGCAAGCGGGCGCTGCCCTTCCTGACGGTGGCGATGCTGGCCGTGAGCGACTTCGTGCGGCACTGGGGCCTGCTCTGCCTGCTGCTGGGCAGCGGCGCGGTGCTGGGCCTGCTGCAGGCGCGGCGGCAGGAGGCCTTCCGCCTGCGCTTCGACGCGGCCTGGCTGGGCCTGCCGCTGATCGGCCGTCTGGCGCGCGGCTACAACGCGGCCCGCTTCGCGGCCACCCTGGCGCTGCTGGCCGGAGCGGGCGTGCCCATCCTCAAGGCCCTGCAGGCCGCGGCCGAGACCCTGAACAACCGCGCGATGCGCGCCGACGCCCTGGCCGCCCTGGTGCAGGTGCGCGAGGGCGCGCCGCTGGCCGCCGCCCTGGCCGGCAAGAAGCGCTTCCCCGGCCTGCTGGCCATGTTCGCCCGCCTGGGCGAGCAGACGGGCCGCCTGGGCGAGATGCTCGAACGCGCCGCCGGCCAGCTCGGCGCCGAGGTGCAGCGCCGCGCGATGGCCGTGGCCACGCTGCTGGAGCCGCTGCTGGTGGTCGGCATGGGCGTGGTGGTGATGGTGATCGTGCTGGCCGTGCTGCTGCCGATCATCGAGCTGAACACCTGGGTGCGCTGAGCCCGGCAGGCGCCGCGCCGGGCGGGCCGCCCGGCCGGATGTGGCAGCTTGTCACAGCGGGACGGGGCCCGGGCGTCACAGCTTGTCCCCTTCGTCAGCGCCCCGTGGGCCGCAGACGGTAAGCTCGGGGGGTCTTGCCTGGGATGTCCTCAGGTAGGCCCCCGCCGGGTCGCGCAGAACAATCCCTGCACCGGATGCAGCCACGAACTGCCTCCAGGGCCACCCGGCCGCCACCGGCCACCCCCTCCGTCTCGATGCCCTCGCCGCGCCCCACCGGGCCCGCGGCCCATCGTGCTTGGCGCGTTGATGTTTCCCGCCGGGGTTTGATGGCCTCGAATCCGGCGCCCGATTCAGTTTTTCTTCTCCCGACCCGGTATGAACAACAATCTTCCTGAATCCGTGGCCGTGCAGGCCCCGGAATACGTGCGCCACGCCGGCCTGATTGCCTGGGTGGCCCGCATCGCCGCCCTGACCGGCGCCGCCCGCATCCACTGGTGCGATGGTTCGGAGGCCGAGTACCGGGCACTGTGCGACCAGCTGGTCGCCGCCGGCACGATGATCCCGCTGAACCCGGCCAAGCGCCCGGGCAGCTACCTGGCCCGCAGCGCCCCGAGCGACGTGGCCCGCGTGGAGGACCGCACCTTCATCTGCAGCGCCACCCAGGAAGCCGCCGGCCCGACCAACCACTGGATGGAGCCGGCCACGATGCGCGGCATCCTGGAGACCGGCCAGCCCGACGGCACGCCCGCGCTGTTCAAGGACTGCATGAAGGGCCGCACCCTGTACGTGGTGCCCTTCTCGATGGGCCCGCTGGGCTCGCCCATCGCGCACATCGGCATCGAGCTGAGCGACAGCCCCTACGTGGCCGTGAGCATGCGCACGATGACCCGCATGGGCCGCGCCGTCTATGACGTGCTGGGCGAGACCGGCGACTACGTGCCCTGCGTGCACACCGTCGGCGCGCCGCTGGCCGAAGGCCAGGCCGATGTGGCCTGGCCCTGCAACAGCACCAAGTACATCGTGCACTACCCCGAGACCCGCGAGATCTGGTCCTACGGCTCGGGCTACGGCGGCAACGCGCTGCTGGGCAAGAAGTGCTTCGCGCTGCGCATCGCCTCCACCATGGGCCGCGACCAGGGCTGGCTGGCCGAGCACATGCTGGTGCTGGGCGTGACCTCGCCGGCCGGCAAGAAGTACCACGTCGCCGCCGCCTTCCCCAGCGCCTGCGGCAAGACCAACTTCGCGATGCTCGTGCCGCCCAAGGGCTTCGAGGGCTGGAAGGTCACCACCATCGGTGACGACATCGCCTGGATCAAGCCGGGCGCCGACGGCCGCCTCTACGCCATCAACCCCGAGGCCGGCTACTTCGGCGTCGCCCCGGGCACCAACGAGAAGACCAACCCGAACTGCATGACCTCGCTGGCCCGCGATGTCGTGTTCACCAACGTCGCGCTGACCGACGACGGCGACGTGTGGTGGGAAGGCATGACCGACACCCCGCCGGCCCACCTGATCGACTGGCAGGGCCAGGACTGGACCCCGGCCCTCGCCAAGGAAACCGGCGCCAAGGCCGCGCACCCGAACGCGCGCTTCACCGTGGCGGCCACCTGCAACCCGGTGCTCGACGCGGACTGGGACCAGCCGGCCGGCGTGCCCATCGATGCCTTCATCTTCGGCGGCCGCCGCAGCACCACCGTGCCGCTGGTGACCGAGGCCCGCAACTGGACCGAAGGCGTCTACATGGCCGCGACCATGGGTTCGGAGACCACCGCCGCCGCCTTCGGCGCCCAGGGCGTGGTGCGCCGCGACCCCTTCGCCATGCTGCCCTTCGCCGGCTACAACATGGCCGACTACATCCAGCACTGGCTGAACCTGGGCCGCAAGCTGGAAGGCTCGGGCGCCAAGCTGCCCAAGATCTTCTGCGTCAACTGGTTCCGCAAGGGCCCGGACGGCAAGTTCGTCTGGCCCGGCTACGGCGAGAACATGCGCGTGCTGGCCTGGATGCTGGAGCGCGTCGAGGGCCAGGCCCCGGCCGAGGAGCAGCTCTTCGGCCTGAGCCCGCGCTACGAGGACCTGCGCTGGGACGGCCTGGCCTTCTCGCGCGAGGCCTTCGACAGCGTGATGAACCTGGACCGCGCCGCCTGGCAGCAGGAGCTGGCGCTGCACAGCGAGCTCTTCACCCTGCTGGCCCAGGGCCTGCCGGCCGAGCTGCCGGCGCACCGCGCCAAGCTGGAAGCCGCGCTGGCCGGCTGATCCTCCGCCTGCACCGCGGGGCCGGCAGGCTCCGCGGCGACCGCGGCCCCACGGGCCCGGGTCGGTGCCCCCTCGCGGGGGCCTGGCCCGGGCCCGTGGCCGTTCCGGGACGCACCGGACCGCGCCCCCCGCCGCGCCCGGGCCCGGCGGCCTCGCCGGGACGCCCCCCGGGATGGCATGTCGCTTGCACAGCCTGCGGCACCACGCGAAGCCCGGATTCACCCCGCTGTTGCGGGCCTGAAACCCCGGGGCTTCTGCTGGAATGGGCTTGCGTTCTAGGCTAGGCGTGTCTGGAGGATCCTGATGTCCGCACCGTCCACCGATCTGGTTCCCGTCCCGGCGCCGCACCGCGGCATCCCGATCGCGCAGATGCGCTCGGTCTACCGCCTGGGCGACGTCGAGAAGCGTCTCGACAAGCTGCCGCCCAAGGAACACGAAGGCCTGCGCGCCACCTACGAACGCATGCTGGAGAAGGGCCCCGAGCGCTTCCAGGTCAAGCCCGGCGGCCTGCCGGTGATGGACGCGCTCTACGACGAGCTGCCGAACTTCCACGCCGTGCTCGACGACCTGCGGCGCCAGCTGGCCCTGTGCCACGACAGCCAGGACGCGCTGGAGATCACCCCCATGCTGCTGCTGGGCCCGCCGGGCGTGGGCAAGACGCACTTCGCGCGCGAGGTGGCCCGGCTGCTGGCCACCGGCTACGGCTTCATGAGCATGTCCTCGCTGACCGCCGGCTGGCTGCTGGGCGGCGCCTCCAGCCAGTGGAAGGGCGCGCGGCCGGGCAAGGTCTTCGAGACCCTGGTGGACGGCGAGTACGCCAACCCCGTGATGGTGGTCGACGAGATCGACAAGGCTGGCGGCGAGCACGCCTACGACCCGCTGGGCGCGCTCTACAGCCTGCTGGAGCACGACACCGCGCAGACCTTCACCGACGAGTTCGCCGAGGTCGCCATCGACGCCAGCCAGGTCATCTGGGTGGCCACCGCCAACGACGCGCGCAGCATTCCCGAGCCCATCCTGAACCGGATGAACGTCTACGAGGTCGCGATGCCCGAGCCGGAGGCCGCGCGGCGCATCGCGCTGCGGCTCTACCAGGCGATCCGCGGCGAGCACCACTGGGGCGAGCGCTTCGTGCCCGAGCCCTCGGAGGCGGTGCTGGCCCTGCTGGCCGCCCTGGCCCCGCGCGAGATGCGGCGCGCCTGGATGACCGGCTTCGGCAACGCCAAGCTGGCCGGCCGCGACCACATCCAGCCGGTCGACCTGCCCGAGGCCGGCGGCGGCAAGCGCAAGCCCATCGGGTTCATGCAGTGAGCCTGGGCGGGCTTAGCATGCCCGCATGCCTGTCACCCTGGACGACCGCCTGGTCGTCGCCATCTCCTCGCGCGCCCTCTTCGACTTCGAGGAGGAGAACCGGCTGTTCGAATCCAGCGACGACCGGGCCTACATGCGCCTGCAGCTCGACCGCGTCGAACAGCCGGCCCCGCCCGGCGTGGCCTTCTCGCTGGTGCGCAAGCTGCTGGCCTTCAACCCGCCGGCGGGGCAGGAGTTCGCCGACCGGCCGGTGGTGGAGGTGGTCATCCTCTCGCGCAACGACCCGGTCTCGGGCCTGCGCGTGTTCCGCTCGGCCAAGCACTACGGGCTTCCGATCGAGCGCGGCGTGTTCACCCGCGGCGCCTCGCCCTGGCGCTACCTGAAGCCGCTGAAGGCCCAGCTCTTCCTCAGCACGCACGAGGCCGACGTGCGCAGCGCGCTGGAGGCGGGCGTGCCCGCCGCGCGGGTGCTGCCGCATGCGGCGCGGGCCTCGGGCGCGCACCCGGACGAAGTGCGGATCGCCTTCGACGGCGACGCGGTGCTCTTCTCCGACGAGGCCGAGCGCGTCTTCCAGCACGGCGGCCTGCAGGCCTTCCAGACGCACGAGCGCGACCGCGCCGCCACGCCGCTGGCCGCCGGCCCCTTCAAGCCCCTGCTGCAGGCCCTGCAGCGCCTGCAATCGGCCGGCGCCGACGCGCAGCGCGACGGCCGGCCGGCCATGCGCCTGCGCACCGCCCTGGTCACCGCACGCAGCGCGCCGGCCCATGAGCGGGCCATCCGCACCCTGATGGACTGGCAGATCGAGGTCGACGAGGCGCTCTTCCTGGGCGGCCTCGACAAGGGCGCCTTCCTGGCCGAGTTCGAGCCCGACTTCTTCTTCGACGACCAGCCCCGTCACGTGGAGAACGCCGCCCCCCACGTTCCGGCCGGTCATGTGGCCGCCGGGGTGGCCGCGGCGCCCCGCCCGACCCCGGCCCCCTGAGCGGGCGGCCCGACAGCCCCACGCCCGCCAAGCCCGGGCCGGCCGCAGGAAACTCGGGCCGGGGCCGCGGATCCATCCCGCTCCGGCCCGGGGCCCTGCGCCGGCCCGCCCTTCGAGGAGTTCACGATGTCCCGCCTTCCCCTTTCCGCCGCCCCCTCGGGCCCGCAGCTGCGCCGCCTTGGGCTGCTGACCGGCAGCCTCATCCTGCTGCTGCTCGGGCCGCTGTCCGGCTGCGCGACCCTGAACCAGGTGCAGGTCGAGGTGTCGAGCCATGGCGAGTGGCCGGCCGGGCGCACGCCCGGCAGCTACGCCATCGAGCGCCTGCCCTCGCAGCAGACCGACCTGGCGGCCCAGCAGGCCCTGGAGGATGCCGCCCGCCCCGCCCTGAGCCTGGCCGGCTTCAAGGAGGTGCCGGCCGAGCAGGCCGAGCTGCTGGTGCAGCTGGCCGCGCGCAGCCAGAAGGTGGTCACGCCCGATCCCTTCTACCCGGACTGGGGCGGCCCCTTCTACGGCGGCTACGGCTACCCCTGGTGGCGGCGCACCGGCGTCTACGTCGGGGGCGCCTATGCCCCGCGCTACTACCGCGGGGCCAGCGTCGGGCTGAATTTCGGCCCCGAGCTGACGCAGACCCAGCGTGAGACGGCGGTGCTGATCCGCGACCGCAGCAGCCAGAAGGTGATCTTCGAGACCCGCGCCCGCCTCATCGGCGGCAGCAGCGACCGGGTCGTGCCGCTGATGTTCGAGGCGGCGCTGAAGGACTTCCCGCAGGCCGCGCCCGGCCCGCGCACCGTCACCCTGCAGCTGCCGCCGAACTGAGGCGCCGGCCCCGCGGGCCGGCCAGCGGGGCCCGGGATAATCGCGGCCAGAGGTCCGTCCAGCCCGGACGGACGGCGCCCCGCGGCGCCGAACCCAGGACCCCCGCCGCATGCTCGACCTCGTCATCATGGCCGCCGGCAAGGGCACGCGCATGCGCTCGGCCCGGCCCAAGGTGCTGCATCGCCTGGCCGGCCGGCCGCTGCTCGGCCATGTGCTGGCCACCGCCGCCGGGCTGGACGCCCGGCGCCTGATCGTCGTCACCGGCCACGGCGCCGAGGCGGTGGAAGCCGCCATGCGCGCCGACTTCCCCAGCCTGCCCCTGGCCTTCGTGCGCCAGGAGCCGCAGCTCGGCACCGGCCACGCCGTGCAGCAGGCCCTGCCGGTGCTGGGCGAGGCCGGCACCACCCTGATCCTGAACGGCGACGTGCCCCTGATCGGCGCCGACACCGCCCGCGCCCTGGTGGCCGCCTGCGGCGGCGAGCGCCTGGCCCTGCTCACCATGCAGCCCGAGGACCCGGCCGGCTACGGCCGGATCGTGCGCGCCGGCCCGGGGCCGGACGCGCCGGTGCAGGCCATCGTCGAGCACAAGGACGCCAGCCCCGCCCAGCGCGCGATCGGCGAGGTCTACACCGGCGTCATGGCCGCCCCCACCGCCGCCCTGCGGCGCTGGCTGGCCGCGCTGCGCAGCGACAACGCCCAGGGCGAGTACTACCTCACCGACATCGTCGCCATGGCCGTCGCCGAGGGCTGCCCGGTGGTCGCCAGCCGCTGCGCCGACCCGGTGGAGGTGCTGGGCGTCAACAGCCCCAGCCAGCTCGCCGACCTGGAGCGCCGCCTGCAGCGCCGCCAGGCCGAGGCCCGGATGGACGCCGGCCTGCGCCTGGCCGACCCGGCCCGCTTCGACCTGCGCGGCACGCTGCAGCACGGGCCGGACTGCGAGGTGGACATCGGCTGCCTGTTCGAGGGCACGGTCCAGCTCGGCGCCGGGGTGCGCATCGGCGCGCACTGCGTGATCCGCAACGCGGTGATCGGCGACGGCGCCGTGATCCACCCCTACACCCACATCGACGGCGACAGCCTGGGCGTGCAGGTGGGCCCCGGCGCGCTGATCGGGCCCTACGCCCGCCTGCGCCCCGGCGCCGTGCTGGGCGCCGAGGTGCACATCGGCAACTTCGTCGAGGTCAAGAACAGCACCCTGGCCGAGGGCGCCAAGGCCAACCACCTGGCCTACCTGGGCGATGCCACCGTGGGGGCGCGCGTCAACGTCGGCGCCGGCAGCATCACCGCCAACTACGACGGCGCGAACAAGCACCGCACCGTGATCGGCGACGACGCCCACATCGGCAGCAACTGCGTGCTGGTGGCGCCGATCACCGTGGGTGCGGGCGCCACCGTGGGCGCCGGCAGCACGATCGGCAAGGACGCGCCGGCCGGCCAGCTCACCGTGGCCCGGCCCAA
Organism: uncultured Rubrivivax sp.; assembly: GCA_964433315.1. Lineage (GTDB taxonomy): Bacteria > Pseudomonadota > Gammaproteobacteria > Burkholderiales > Burkholderiaceae_C > Aquariibacter. The sequence goes on along the minus strand of CAYSQO010000028.1, from coordinate 12,087 downwards.
GCAGCTCAGCCTGCCCGGCTGGCAGCGGCCGGCGAAGGCACCCAAGGGCTGAGCGGCGGCGGCGGCCGCAGGGCTCAGCCCCGCCCGGCGGCCGGCTCCGCCGGCAGTGGCAGCGCGCTGCCGAAGCGGGCCCGCTTGACCGCGAAGAAGGCGCGCACGCTGCGCACGTTCAGGTCGGCGCTGAACAGGCGCCCGGCCAGCGCGGCATAGGCCGGCATGTCCGGCACGGCCAGCACCAGCACGAAGTCCGGCCCCGGCGAGACCCGCCAGCACTGCTGCACCGCGGGCTCGGCCAGGGCGCGGTCCTCGAAGGCCTGCAGACGCTCGGCGGCCTGCACCTCCAACGTCACCTCCACCAGGGCCTGCAGCAGGGGCAGGCCGGCGGCCGCCATGGCGACGGGCGCGAGCTGGGCCACGACCGCCTCGATCAGGCCCAGCGCCTTCAGCCGCCGCACGCGGCGGTGGGTGGTGGCGGGCGAGAGCCCGGCCGCCTCCGCCAGGGCCTGGTTGGAGCGGTCGGCATCGGCCTGCAGCAGGCCGAGCAGGCGCAGGTCGGCGGCATCCAGGGCGGGGGAGGCGCTTTCATCGCGGTTCATTGGTGAGATTATTTCATCTCGACTGATCTCATGAAACGATCATTCATACATTGTCAGTACCGACAAATCTTTCCAATGATCATCAGATAACGAAAGCCTATTCCACACCCCCTGGCCTAGCATCCCGCATCCGCCCCGGACGGACCGGGGCGAGGAGAAGCATCCATGTGTGGCATCGTCGGCGCGCTCGGCACGCGCAACATCGTTCCCCTGCTGGTGGAGGGGCTGCGGCGGCTGGAGTACCGGGGCTACGACTCCTGCGGCGTCGCCGTGCACCGCGAGGGGGGCCTGCAGCGCAGCCGCAGCACCGCCCGCGTCGCCGAGCTGGAAAGCCAGGTCCAGGCCGAAGGCCTGGGGGCCAGCGCCGGCATCGCCCACACCCGCTGGGCCACCCACGGCGCGCCCGCCGTGCACAACGCCCACCCGCACTTCAGCCACGGCCCCGGCGGCGAGGCCGGCGGCCGGCCGCCGCGCATCGCCCTGGTCCACAACGGCATCATCGAGAACCACGAAGCCCTGCGCGAACGCCTCAGCGCCCGCGGCTACGTCTTCAGCAGCCAGACGGACACCGAGGTCATCGTCCACCTGGTCGACTCCCTCTACGACGGCGACCTGTTCGACGCCGTGGCCCAGGCCGTCACCCAGCTGGAAGGCGCCTACGCCCTGGCCGTGCTCTGCCGTGACGAACCGCAGCGCCTGGTCGGCGCCCGCCAGGGCTCGCCCCTGGTGCTGGGCCTGGGCCCAGCCGACCGCCCGGGCCAGGCCGGCGAGCGCTACCTCGCCTCCGACGCCATGGCCCTGGCCGGCGTCACCGACCAGATCGTCTACCTGGAAGAAGGCGACCTCATCGACCTGCAGCCCGGCAAGCACTGGGTCTGCAGCCGCCGCGCCCCGGGCGAGCGCCCGCAGCCGGTGGAGCGCCCTGTGCGCACCGTGCACGCCCACAGCGGCGCGGCCGAGCTGGGCCCCTACCGGCACTACATGCAGAAGGAAATCTTCGAGCAGCCGCGCGCCCTGGCCGACACCCTGGAAGGCGTCGAAGGCTTCGCGCCCAGCCTCTTCGGCCCCGGCGCCGAAGCCACGCTGCGCAGCATCGACCGCATCCTCATCCTGGCCTGCGGCACCAGCTACTACGCCGGCAGCACCGCCCGCTACTGGCTGGAAAGCCTGGCCGGCGTGCCCACCAGCGTCGAGGTAGCCAGCGAATACCGCTACCGCGACAGCGTGCCCGACCCGCGCACCCTGGTCGTCACCATCAGCCAGAGCGGCGAAACCGCCGACACCCTCGCCGCCCTCAAGCACGCCCGCAGCCTGGGCATGCCGCACAGCCTGACCGTGTGCAACGTGGCCACCAGCGCCATGGTGCGCGAGTGCGAGCTGGCCTACCTGACCCGCGCCGGCGTGGAGATCGGTGTGGCCTCCACCAAGGCCTTCACCACCCAGCTGGCCGGCCTCTTCCTGCTCACCCTCACCCTGGCCAAGCTGCGCGGCCGACTGGACGCCGCCGCCGAAGCCGCCCACCTGCGCGCCCTGCGCCACCTGCCCGCCGCCCTGCAGGCCGTGCTGGCCCTGGAGCCCCAGCTCATCGCCTGGGCCGAACAGTTCGCCGCCAAGGAGCACGCCCTCTTCCTGGGCCGCGGCCTGCACTACCCCGTCGCACTGGAAGGCGCGCTCAAGCTCAAGGAAATCAGCTACATCCACGCCGAGGCCTACCCCGCCGGCGAACTCAAGCACGGCCCCCTGGCCCTGGTGACCGCCGCCATGCCCGTGGTGGCCGTGGCGCCGAACGACGCGCTGCTGGAGAAGCTCAAGAGCAACCTGCAGGAAGTGCGCGCCCGCGGCGGCGAACTGTTCGTGTGCGCCGACGCCGACACCCAGATCAGCCCCAGCGCCGGCGTCCACATCATCCGCCTGCCCGAACACTACGGCCCGCTCTCCCCCATCCTCCATACCTTGCCGCTGCAGCTGCTGGCGTATCACACCGCCTGCGCGCGCGGGACGGACGTGGACAAGCCGAGGAATCTGGCGAAGAGTGTGACGGTGGAGTGAGGGGAGAGGTATTCAGTTTTCCAGTCGCCTAGAAACATTTGCCAACCGTGCGACAAAGTTACCAGACGCCCATCTCGGCACACAACAAAGCTAACAACACAGGTAAGCCAGCTCAAGTAACTGAAGGTCTAACTGTGCAGGAGCAGCGGCGCGCCATACTGACCACGTCAACCAGACGTCAGTCTTCCCATGCGCGGGCTTGCGTCGCAGGTCACAACCGGAAACAGATCGGTTTCAGCGCTACCGTGCTTGCGTCAGACGTCAAGCGTCCGGCCGCTCGGCCGCTTGCAGCCACTCGCTAAGCCTTGAGATTGGCATAGACAAGAAAGAGTCCTGCAAAGCAACAACCCTTTGAAGCATTGCCCCTTTGTCGGAAGCCTCGCGTTCTTCTGCCTCCCTGAAAAGAGACGTTAGCAAGGCACCAAGCGGCTGTGGGTCGTAGAACGGCGTCGTATCCCGGACTTTGCAGATGCTGGCAATGATCTCCGCGATCTCGAGCGCTTGGTCAGGGTCAATCTCGGCGAAACGGCTGAGCCACTCGTCAATCCCGGCAAGATTGTTGCCGGGCCGCGGGCCCACTCCACCGTTGAGGTAGACGGAGCGGAACAAGCCCAGCGGAATACGCGGTAAGGGAGATTGCTTCCGAAACAGTGTCCTCATGCGTTGAAGCAGCGGCGCGTGGGCCACGGCGTGGGAGGCTGCGACAGTCATCCCTGTGAAGCATTCTGACGCATGGGCGGCGTTGCCTGCGTTGGTCACCCACACCGAAATTGCGCCATCCCATGCGGATACTTCAGCACGCTGCGCCAGCTTCTCAAGCAGGACCTGCGGAGCGAGCTGCCCGTTAAGCACTGCGAGCGCAGACAGGCGCGCCCAGACCTTCAGCACAGCTGGCTGCTCAGAGCGCTCCATGCAGTCGATGTAAGGCTTTGCGCGCGCGAAGAGCTTGCCCGTCGCGTAGCACAGCGTGTCAGCTGCGCAACTCCAAACCCGCTGATCGTCCGTATAGAACGCCGCATCGAACAGTTCCCAACCCAACGCGCACTTTGTCTGCATGTAGGCCAGCTGCCGAACGACGACCGCGCGCACGGCCGGATGGCAGTCTTGCGCCAAGCGCCGGAGTGTTGGCGCCAGAAGGGCGGGCAGTTCCCGCCCCTCCTCAACTAGGCGATTCGCCAGCGAAAGGAGCCCTTCCGCCAGTTTGCCGCGCGAGCTGTTGATGGCCGTGAAAATAAGGTCATCGTCCTGACGCTCGCCGCAAGGCGGGTCTTCAGCCCTGATGTGCGCCGGTGCGAGAAACGCCACACGTGCCACCTGAGTGTCGCTCGACACCACCGATGCACATCCAGAAAGGGCCGTTGCCCCCTCCGGCGTTCCGGTCCAGAAGGCCGGGTGCCGCTCGAGTTCCACCAGCAGCAACTCCAGCATTTCCGAGCGGTCGACATCTTCCTTGGCCTGCCACCCCGACTTCTGGACGTTGCAGTACCGAAATCGAAGGTAGTCCGCTGCGCCACCGAATGCCGCGCGCCTCGACGGGTCGGGCAGGTCATGCCAACGCAGCGCGAGGAGTTTGAGAAAGCGACGGGGCGCCGCACTCGAAACCGCGTGCAGCAGTTGATTGACCGACGCGAAGCCGCCAACGAGTTCGTGGAATGGACGGGGGCCTTTCCCGAGGGTCCGGCTGCCGTACAACAACAAGGCAACTAGCGCGTCGTCGCTGAGTCCCGCCAGCTGATCTGCGTCAAACGGAGCAACCACCATACCGCTCGAGGAGTAGATGTCCGGCCGGCCGTCAGGTGGTGGAAGTTCGGCCGCCATGCGGACAATGGCCGCCGTCATGTTTGGCGAGCGCAACAGCACTGGAATCCGGGTAAGCAACTCATAGCGCTCGGCCTCGATCCAAGGCTTGGACTGGTCTTCGTAGTCGCTGAACCGTTGGAAGATGTGCCGTTCGATAAGTTCCACCGCCTCGCCAAGAAACGGGGCCACTGCCGAGATCAATCGACCCAGCTCGTAGTGATCCGTCAGCCGTGGGCGTCGGTCCTCGGCAAAGAACTGCTTGGCCGCGTCGGCATTGCGCTCCGGGCATTCGGTCATTGCCAGAACGCCGATATAGCGCAGGGCACCGCAGTTGGTCAGGCAGATCCTGAGTGCATTGGCGCTCCACCAGCCATCATGAGCCTTCGCGCGCTGAAGGATGGCATCCTCGATCGCCCGCACCAACCTTTGCAGGGGCGACACATGCCGCAAAGCATGATTAGAGTGCGTGACCGAATAACTCGTCTCTTCGAGCAGTTCATTGTTTGGACCTTCTGCCACTTCGCCAGGAGCGGAGTAGGCGCCGAGCGCCAGGGTCTTGCTCCAGGACTCGAGGGCCGACACGGCCAGATCCAGCAGAGCATCGGAGTCGACGAAGCGCTGGAGCAGGTCGTTGTCGTGGCTGAAACTCGATTCATCGCATCTCAGCTTCTCTCCGATCTCGTTTTCCCGGATCGGATTCATCGGTACGTCTCCAGCGATGTACTGCCAGACGAGGGCGTCACCCCGAGCATCGTGGCGCGCCCACCGCAGGAGGAAGTCGCCTAGCAAGTCGTGCTCCCCGGATGGCAGCCTGAGCAGGCTCTCCAGGAGTTCCTGAGCATCGACCTTCTCGAGATACCTGAATTCGCGGACCAGATAGCTGAACTGGCCTCGAAGGTTCCATTCCTTCGCCGCTCTGGATGCAGCAAGCCTCGTCCAGAACGCAAAGACGCTCGTGGGATCGTCATTGACCCACGCCTGCAGTTTTCCGAAGTGGATTCCAAGCCATTTGGTATCGGCATCGGCATCCAGCATGGGCACCAGGTTGCGCATCCAAAAATGGTGCCAGGCCAGCTTGTCGCCGTGGCCGTAGATTGACGCGAAGTGCTCCGGATGTTTACGGAAGAGGTGCCGTATGAGGCTCCAGTCGCGATCATCAGGTTCACAGGCGGCGTACGACTCAGCGATCAGCCGCTTGATGTGGAACGCCACGTCGCTGTCGAAGACTGAGCGAACCTGCGCGCCGAAGTTTGCACGGTCGGTCCAGCGGAGGTGCGCGAAGAACGCGCGGATCACCGGCCTGATGAAGGGCACGGGCTGCAGCGAATGGATGAACTCGAGCAAGCCAAGACCACGGCGGACGCCATCGCGAACCGCAAGCGCATCGAGCAGTGTCTGGTGTCCGAAGCCGACGTCGCCGCGGCCGTTTTCAAAGAGTACGTTGGCACTGCACAGGCGGCGCAGCAGGTCATCGCTGGCCTGTACCCTGCTGCGCCGCAGTTGATGACGGCGCTGGGTCAGCATCTCGTTGGCCATCGTCTCGATGGCAACCATCGCCGGTGTGCCCAGGGCTGAATCCCCGGCAACCACGACGTCCAGATAGAGGTCAGTCAGTTCCTGCGCGCTAGAGAGGCTCTTCCGCTCGGACTTAGAGGCGACATCCGCAAAAAGCGCTAGGTTGCGGGGGTTGCCGAGCAGTTCCCGCGTCGACGGATCAAAGGCGGCCGTGTCGACGCCGAGCCTACTCAGCAGCGGCTCGACAACACTACTCCAATCCAGCAGGCCGATCTCGACCGTTTGATCCCAGCTTCTACCTGCCAGATTCTTGTTGTATTGAAGGTCAAAGCTGCGGCAGGCCACGACGACGCAGGCATCAGGAATCATCCTCAAGCGATCAATGAGGCTCAAGAAATAGGTCAGGCACTGCGTCTCGCGGTTCAGCGAGAGTACGTCCAGTGAGTCGATGACGACGACGACGCGTTTCCATTGGGACATGGCCGACACGAGCGCAGGAATGTCGGGATCCAGGCCCAGAGCCACGCGGCCCTCCTTGTCAGCGGCGTCGGCGTAGTCACGAGCCTGCAGGAAGAGCGTGGCGACGTCGGTGCACGCTTCCAGTTCTTCCACAAGTTGCAACAGCACGCAGGTCTTGCCAGCCCCTGGGCCGTCTGTCAGAAGGACGCTCCCGCCAGCGGCGATTGCTTCTCTCAGATCCGCCACCGCCTTGCGCTCGACCCGCTCGCCGGCGATCTCGCGCCGCCACTGGCGCCCGATGGCCGACATTCCCCTTAGCTTCCCCTCTACATCCGCCTGGATGCGTGGAGGGGCAATGGCACACCCTTTGTCCTGAAGAATCTGGAGTAATTCGCTTCGCGTGATGCGATGGGTCTCGGCGACTAGGGATGAATCGGCCGTACGGGCGCCCAGCCCATCGAGCACGGTCCAAAGCGCGTTGTAGGCATCGTCCACCCGGGTGACCTGCTGAGCAAGCCCCCGCTTCAGATGGGCTTCGAATTCACCCGGCCCGTGGGTCAAGTCGAACCTTATCCTCCGCAGCAGCGCGTGAACATCGTACGTGCCTTTTGTAAAAGCATCCTTCCATGCAGCTTCCAGTCTGGACAGCTCGGCTGAAAGTGTCGCTGGAAAGCTATTCCGAAAGGCCGTCAAGTCAGGCATCAGGTGCGCCCGCTCAACCAAGCGCGCAAGATTGCCGAAATCTGCTCGCGAGTAAAACCTCACCTCCGCGTTCGGGTCAGCACTCAGGTGCACAGCGGCCTTCTTGAGATCTTCTTCGAGTTCGGTCACGTTCCAAGCGGTGAATCCAGGCTCGTTCTTTTTGCATTGGCAGCAGATCTCGTGGCCAGAGGCTTGGCCAAGAATGACGTCATCGACTGGCGCAGGTATCCCTCCCGAGATGACTCGGGTCGAGTCGAGCTCCATCCAGATAATGCCCGGGTCTTTTAGCATACGAATCGCCCAGTCCATAGCGACGCAGACTTGGTAGGCGTCACCGCGGCTGGAGCGTGTACCGGCAAGGCTCATGTTTCGTTTCCTTGACACTTTTGTTTATTGTTCACGTCGTAGCAGTCGGCTACGCCCTCCAACCCTATCCGTTGGTCTTTGCTGGGGTTTTGGCCCGCTGGGTCCTGAGTGCCCGCAGTGACTCGCTACCCTACAGTGGGGCTACGCTTCAACAGTGAGGTCGTGATACGACTTCGTTTGAGGCAGGCCTCATTTTCCGCCCGGCGTGATGTTTTGGCCAAGATGTGTTCGTAGAACTTGGTGGTTCGCTTGCCCATCTTCAAACCGCGGCGAGCTCATGCACTCGGATCGATACCGTGGCTCCCTGTGTATCTCCCGGTGTCCGACGCCAGCACTTCGACCTGCGAAGCTTGAATCCGCGGGCGGCACCTCCCCTTGCCGCGCTGCGCCAGCCATCGAGCCGGCCCTGCGGGCCTGCTGCATATTCACCGGGCGCACCAGCTTGTCGCGGTCGAAACCCGGGGCCTCGGCGCCAACGGGGCGAATGTGCGTACCCTGGTCCAGCATGCGCCACAGCAGCACTTGAGGCGGCAAACGGGTCCTGCAGGGCGGCCCGGTCCACGGACCTCGGGCCACCGGCACCCCAGCCCCCCGCCAGACCCGGGTCACTTCACGGCGCGCGCTTGCGACCGGTGCGCTCTGCGCGGTCGGCCAGTCCGCCGCCGGCCGCCGCCTTCAGCAGCCGCTGGAACGACGGGCATTCGGCATGGCGGGGCGCGGGGCAGGCGGCGGCATGGCGCAGGCCTTCGATCATGGCCTCCAGGCGTCTGACCCGGCGCTCCAGCTCGTCGGCCCGGGTCCGGAGCAGGGCGCGGTCGATTTCAGGCGCACCGTCGGGCGTGAACATGCTGCGGATCTCGTCGAGCGAGAAGCCCGCCGCCTGGCCCAGGGCCACGAGGGCCAGCTGATCCAGGACGACGGGTGCAAAGCGGCGGCGCTGGCCTGGCTCACCCAGGGACTGGATGAGGCCCTTGCGCTCGTAGTGGCGCAGGGCCGAGGCGGCCACCCCCGCGCGACGGGCAACTTCCGAGATGTCCATCCACAAACCTCTTGACTTGAAGTTGACTTCAACTTCTATGCTGACTCCGTCGCAACAGGGCGTCAACCCGACGCAGGAGTTCAGCATGTCACCCCTTCCCCTCTTCCTACAGATCGCGCTGCTCGGCCTGGGGGCCACGGCCGTGATGGATGCATGGCTGATGCTGCTGTCGCGCCTGGGGCAGCCCGGCACCGGTTTCGCGATGGTGGGTCGCTGGGTGGGACACCTGCGGCACGGGGTGTTCCGTCACGCGGCGATCGCGAAGGCCGCACCCATCGCCGGCGAAGGCGCACTGGGCTGGCTGACGCACTACTTGGTCGGCCTGGCCTTTGCAGCGCTGCTGGTCGGCCTGCTGGGCCGCGGCTGGCTGATGCAGCCGACCCTGCTGCCCGCGCTGGGCTTCGGGGTGCTGACGGTGGCTGCTCCGTGGTTCGTGATGCAGCCCGCCCTGGGCGCCGGCATGCTGGCCCGGAAAACGCAGGCCCCGCTGCGCAACAGTCTGCGCAGCCTGCTCAACCACGCGGCCTACGGGCTGGGTCTGTACCTGTCCGCCGTGGCGCTGGCAGGCTGGACGGCCTGAGCTGCCCCCACCGCATACCCCTTCTTTCGGAGAACCCTCATGTTTCCCCAACGCTTCGGCCCCCTGCTCTTCGGCCTGATCCTGTCGGGGCTGATGTCCCTGCTGGTGTCGGGCATCTCCACCTGGCGGGCCGTGGGCTTCGGCCCGGGCTTCGGCGGCCTGTGGCTGGGCGCCTGGCTGACGGCCTGGCTGGTGGCCTTCCCGACGGTGCTGGGGGTGGCGCCGCTGACGCGCAGGCTGGTGGCGTGGCTGGTCAGGAAGGGCGATTGATCTGCTTCGAGGTCGGCGGGATGCGAGGCCGCCCCGACCACGCCGCCGGCCCTCGGGCCGCCAGCTCACCCACGCAGTTCACTCGATCTTCAGCCACACCTCGTTGCGCCGCAGGAACCAGGGCGTGAGCGGGCCGTTGTACCGGGCCAGCACAGGCTCGCCCTGGGCCTGCAGGCCGGCGCGGGCCAGGGCGGCGCGCAGTTTCTCGGTGTGCTCGCCGTCGTTGCCGGCTGACCAGAAGCCGGAATAGCGGATGACGGCGCGCACGGTGGCAGGCTCTTCGCGCAGCTGCACGCGAGGGTCCAGCGGCAGGGGCGCGTCGGCCAGGCGCACCCCGCGCGGCAGCACGAACTGCACGCGGCTGCCGCCGGGCACGGCCTCGGTGGTGACGGGCGCGGTCATGGGCAGGGTGCTGGGCTCGGCGCGCAGGGTGACCGGCGCAGTCATCTCGTAGCGCCGCTCGCCCTGGTTCTTGCCGAAGATGTAGCCGGCGAGGATGGGGAAGGCCTGGTTGCCGGCCGCCAGCGGCGGACCGGGCAGCACGACTTCGGCCACCACGTAGCCCGGGTAGCGACGCAGTTCGACACCTTCCTCCAGGGTGCGCAGCACGTCGTAGGGGGGCTCTTCAATGGCACGGACCATGGCAGGGGCCAGCAGCAGGGCGAACAGCAGGGGCAAAAGGGGAAGGCGCGTGGCGACAGGCTATCAGCCGCGGCATGACCCTTCAGCCTGCTGATTCACCCTGGCCCGCGAGCAGCTCTTCGACGATGGCCTCGGCCAGGCGCCCGTGCACCACGTCATCGAATGCGGTCCACATGGGCTGGCTGTTGATTTCCAGGAAGACCCATTGGCCCGTACGCGGGCAGGTCTTGAAATCGGCTGCGCAGAGGTCGAGGCCGAGGCGATCGGCCACTCGGCGCAGCGGTCCGAGCAACTCGGGCGGTACGCGCACTTCGCTGGCGATCGCCTCGGGCTGTAGCCGATGATCGAGTTCAGTCGAATGAATCTCGAAGGCGAAGGCCTGACGGCCGATCAACTGGAGTCTGAGTTCCGGGTAGTCCAGCCGGGGCTGAACCAAGGCGGGTGCGAGCAGGGCATCGCCCTCGCGATCTGCCTCGTCGAGCGCCGCCTCAAGCGGCAGGGTGTAGGCACCGCCCAGCAGCGGTTTCGCGACGGCTGCCGCGCCGAGTGCGCCAAGCGCGGAGGCGTCGTTGGACAGCAGGGTGTCGGGAATACGCAGCCCGGCGTGCCAGGCTTCGATGAGGCCCAGGACCTTGCTCGTACGGCGCAAGGACGCGCGGCGGTTGAACATCCGCAAGGCGGGATCGGCCCAGGCCCACGAGAGCACGGCGTCGTACCAGGTCGCCGCGCGACGTTCGACCGGTCCACGACGATCGGCCAGCCAGGCGTAGATGTCATGGCGCAGGAAGAGCGCCGTGGGTTGAAGCCCCTCGCCGTCGATGCGCAGGGTGCGGGATGTCAGGTCGAGATGCAGGCGAGGATGGCTGTCGGAACCCACCCGCAACATGCGCAGCGGTTGGGCCCGGGTTCGCGCGACGCGCGCGATTCGTTCGAGGTGCGGGTCGTCCGAGCCGCCGGCGATCAACAGCACTGGGGCTCAGCGGTCACCGAAGGGGTTCTTCTGCTTGGCGGGCGCTCGGCTGCGTTCCTCCTCGCCCTCCTCCGGAATGGCCATGGTCTTGCGATCGTCCGCAGGGTCTTCGGGGATGGCCATGGTCTTGTAGTCACCGTCTTCCTCGGGAATGGCCATCGTCTTGCGCTGCGGGGAGGTCTTGTTGTCTTGCACTGCGTGTCTCCTGTGGGTTGAATCTTCGAGGATGAGCCGATTCAGGCCGGATTACTGGCCGCCCTGCCGCACTTCCATGCTGCCGTCCGAGTAGTGAATCGTGATGTTGCCGTGCTCGTCGACCTCGGAGCTGACGACTTCCTTGGTCGTGGGCGTCGGGCGGGGTTTGGCGGCCGTCCCGCCCGGCGTGGGGGATGCAGGGGTTCGACCGGGCTTCTTGGCTGAACCGGAATCGATGCTGCTCATCGGGTCTCTCCAAAGGGATCAGGTTGTTGGGTTGCCCATCCAGGGCACCCTATTTCCGCATGTCGGGTCGGCGCTGTGCAGCCCCGACACGCTGTGGTTACTCCTCTTGATCCGAGGCCAAGAAACCGAGGGGTCAAACGATTCGTGCTTGCGCCTCTGCGCGATCCAGCAACCAATCCAGCATCGGGCCAGCCACGTCCACCCCACCGCCGAGCGTGGCTTGCGCGAAGTAGCAGGGGAAGTTGACTTCAAGCACGTAGATCCGCCCGCTTGCATGGAGGAGCAGATCCACGCCGCCGAAGGCCAGACCTTGGGCAGCGGTCGCTCGCACCGCCACATCGGCCAGCTCGGCAGGCACTTGGGCCCGATATCGGGCGGGATCGCAGGCAGGGGTGGACCGGAAGTCGTTCTCGCGGGTCGGGTTGTCGTAGCAGGCGACGGCTCGGTCCCCGACGACGAGAACCCGCACATGCAGGGCATCGGGCACCCAGCTCATCAACCACGGGCTCAGGCCCAGGCCCCGAACCAGATAGTCGACGAGGCCCTGGAGGGCGGCAGGGCTGTCGGCACGCAAGACACCCAGCCCACCCTCCCCGCCCGGGCACTTCAGGACCACCGGGTAGCCGCCGAGGCGCTCGACCCACGCCGCAAGACGCTG